>JBEKOW010000351.1:0-3929 GCA_049521375.1 Terriglobales bacterium | reverse complement strand
TTCTGCTGCGCGCGCTCCAGGAAGAGATGGACCGCTCCAAAGCGCACCTCAAAATGGAGAACGTCCCCGCGCCCTACTACATCGAATATCGCGTGACCGAACTCGACGCCTACGAGGCGAGCGCGCTCTTCGGAGCCCTGCGCACCCAGCAACGCGGCAGCGGACGCTTCCTTCGCGTGGTGGTCCGGATCGGCGACTACAAGCAGGACAGCTATTACAGCTCCGGCCAGGGCTCGGTTGATCTTATCCCTATCGACGACGATATCTACGCGATCCGTCACCGGGTCTGGCTGGCTACTGACCGCGCTTACAAGGCTGCCGGGGAAGCGCTGTCGGCCAAGCAGGCTGCATTAAAACAGTACAAAGTGGATCAACCGGTCGACGATTTCGCTCGCGCCACGCCTGTCCAGTCTATCGAGCCGCTGGCACACCTTTCCGCCTCGGCTGACTTCGCGCCCTGGCTCGGCGTTCTCGAAGATGCTTCCGCGCAATATCGTTCCGATGCAACCCTGGAATATTTCGAAGCCTCGCTCCGCTTCCAGGCCGAGAATCACTACCTCGTGAACTCGGAGGGCACGGTTACTCGCTCCGGCAGGGCAACCTACTCGATCAGCATCGCCGGAGCAACTCAAGCTGGCGACGGCATGCTGGTGCAGCGCTCGCATCAGGACGAAGGGACCGACCTGGCCGCTCTGCCCACTCGCGAGCAGTTCCTGAAAACAACCGCGCGGATGCTGGACACTCTTAAACTCCTGCGGACCGCACCCGTCACCGACGAGGAATACCGCGGCCCCGTGCTGTTCTCGAACGATGCGGGCGCGTCGGTCGTGGCCGACCTGATCGAGCCCAATGTCCTCGGCATCAAGCCCAAGCTGGGAGAGAATGCGCGCACCACCGGCTACTGGGCGAGCAGTTACAAAACCCGCGTGCTGCCGGATTTCATCAACGTGTTCGACGACCCGACGATTTCTTCACTGGGCGGCCATCCACTCTTCGGTCACTACCAGTTCGACGACGAAGGCAGCAAAGCCGAGCGCGTTTTACTCATCGAAAAAGGCCAACTTGTCGGCTACCTTACCACGCGCCAGCCCCTGCGCGATTTCCCGCTTTCCAACGGACACGGCCGCGCGCCGGCGACGGGCGCGCCCGATCCGCATCCCGGCAATTTAATTCTCGAATCCACCCATCCTCTGTCCGATGCCGAGCTCAAGAAGAAGTTGATCGACATGGCCCGCGAGCGCAATCTCCCCTATGCCCTCTACGTGGAAACCATGGCTCCCAAGCTGGAGCCGCGCCTCGTGTATCGCGTCTACACCAGCGATGGACACGAGGAACTGGTCCGCGGTGCCGTATTTGGAGATCTCGACCTGCGCTCGCTGCGCGGCAGTCTAATCGCGGCAGGAGGCGAGCCGTTCCTCGAGAATCATGTCGAGTCGGTTCCCTTCAGCATCGCAAGCCCCGCGCTGCTATTTGACGAACTGCAGGTAAAGCGCACGCCGGCCGGCAAGCTGGGCCTTCCCGAGTATCCGGCGCCACCATTGAGCGCGGCGCAATAAAAACAGTCAGAAGTAAGAAGTCAGAAGATACAAGTCAGAAGTTAAGAAGTCAGATTGCAGAAGTTAAGGCAAAAACTAAAGAGGCACGGTAGGAGCGCAACCCATCTGGATCC
Organism: Terriglobales bacterium; assembly: GCA_049521375.1. Taxonomy (GTDB): domain Bacteria; phylum Acidobacteriota; class Terriglobia; order Terriglobales; family Acidobacteriaceae; genus Acidiflorens. The sequence continues at coordinate 2,260 of JBEKOW010000351.1, read as the reverse complement.
CGCAGCCTTTGGTTTCATATTCCCGGTTGTCCCCGGGGTTTTACTTCTGCAATCTGACTTCTGCCTTCTGACTTCTGACTTCTGACTTCTGCCTCCCTCCCAGTTGACGCCCGTTCGCGTCGGCGCTTACCATATTCGTTTGGCTTAATCTGAATAGAATCTGCCGTACGGCAGCAACGCAATTATGGATAAGAAGAAACTCGAGAGCTTCAAGAAACGGCTGGAAACCCGGCAGCAGGAATTGCGGCACATGGTGACCCGCAATCAAAAGGACGGCCGCGCCGCGGACGAAGAGGCCACGCAGGACGTCGCCGATCGCGCCGCCAGTTCCTATACCAAGGAATTCCTCTTCAGCCAGAGTAACAACGACCGCCAGTTGCTCAACATGGTCGAAGGCGCCCTCGCGCGCATTCGCGAAGGCAGCTTTGGCGAGTGCGTTTCCTGCGGCAAAGAGATCAACGCCAAACGCCTCGAAGCCGTCCCCTGGACGCGCCACTGCATCGAGTGCCAGGAAAAAGCCGAAAAAGGATTGCTGGAAGCCGCGCAGTAAAGTTTCCGAGAACAGCGACAGTGTGTGTTCGATTGCGCAAGGGCGCGAGCCCACCCTCGCGTCTCATGGATTCCTGGAGAATACCTTCCAGCGGAAAAGAGTCTACTGAGTCCTGGGAACTGAGAACAGGGAACAGTTCTCAGAGCTGTCGTCCTGAGAGCCGAGAGCTGGGACCTGAGAGCTGGCGTCCGGAACCTGAGAGCTTGGCTGCATACTCGACAGCCGGGACATCGCGGCCACCATCATCCCCGACAAAAATTGCATGGTCGCAACATCATTGTTGTCGAACGCTCCCGCGGTTGAAGAGAGCACCTCGAACACGCCCAGCGTTCGCCGGAAATGCCGCAGCGGAGCTACCAGGATCGACCGCACTCCCAGGCGACGGCAGCTGGCCGAATCCACCCTGGGACTCGACTCCGCGTCGTTGCACAGCAGCACTTCTCCCGAGCGCACGCACTCCGCGGAAAGCCCGCGGTCGGTCTGCAGACGCACGCCGAGGTCGGGAGCCGTTCGTCCCGTCCGCGCGCGGCAAATGATTTCGTCGCCCTTGCGCAACGCGATGGCCGCGCCAGTCGCGCCGGTCAGCGACTGTGCCTTCTCGGCAATGATGCTGATGCCTGGTTCGAGGTCGAGTTCTCCGGGATTGATGAATGCCGGGCGCGGCGCAGTTGGCCCATGATGGCGAACCCGCAGATGATGCCGCGTTGAGAAAGCCGATGCGGGCATACCGGGCGTGGCAAATCCCGGAGTGGTAAAGCCGGGAATCACCGAAAGTTCGTTCTCGCATTCCTCCACCTGGGGCACCGAGTGCAGAAGGGATCGCACCAACCGGTCCAGTTCCGCGTCCGCAATCAGGTGCGTGGTTTGCTGGCCGCGCAGCGAACCGCCAAGCACCCGCGAAAGACTGAGCACGGCGTTGCTGCCGCAGGCCAGGCAGCGCGGAGTGTTATTGTCGCTGATCAATTCACACTGCACGCAGAAAATGGCCGTCGGAAGCGACACAAAACTTACATCGGAGTATGTCATCGACCGTTGCATGGGAAGTGTTTCCCTTCGAACTGATCGGGGAAGCATGAATTTAAATATTTACGCGGGTCCGACCAAGTGACCGCGCTGGTTCAACCTGTGGATAACTCGTCTCAAATGGCCTTACTGGAGCGAGTTTTGCCTGCAAATGTCAGGGAAGCCCTGATTGAGACCGCAGATTTCCCCCCAGCCCCTCATGAAATCCGTTTCGTCCGCGGGTGCAGCCAATGGCGAACCGGGTGAGAGGCAGCCAGCCATGGCCCCGCTTATAATTCCCGACATGTCATTTCTACGTTTTCTAATGCTGCTCGCACTTGTAGTCTGGGTGGGCGGAATCATCTTTCTGGCTTTCGTGGAAGCGCCTACCGCTTTTACAGCGGGACTTCTTCCCACCCGCCACATGGCGGGCTCAATCGTCGGACGTTCGCTGGACCTGCTGCACGCGATGGGGATCGTCTCCGGCTTTGTCTTCCTGATCGCCTCCATGGTCTATTGCCGCCTCAGCGTGGGCAACGCGCGGCCACTCGCTTTGCGGCACTTGCTGATCGTGCTGATGCTCGCACTCACGATGATCTCGCAGTTCGCCATCTCTCCCCGCATGCATGCGCTACGGGCGCAAGCTGGAGTCATCGACAGCCTCGCCCTCAACGACCCGGTGCGCGCGGAGTTCGACCGCCTGCACGT
>JBEKOW010000350.1:0-3975 GCA_049521375.1 Terriglobales bacterium | reverse complement strand
GAGCGGTCCAACAAAATGCCTCGGCACTTACCGTCCGGGGGACTCTTTTGGTTTGGGGTTATGCCAAGGGCCATGCGAGGCGATCAGCGTGTCGGCCTCTTTCGGACCCCAGCTATGGCGCTTATAGGGGCGCACCCGGTGGTGATGCTTGAGAACGGGATCCACTACCTTCCAGGCAGCCTCGACCGCGTCCTCACTGGCAAAGAGCGCTTGATCGCCGATCATGGCGTCCCCGAGAAGCCGCTCGTAGGGCGTCTCGTCTCCCTGCTGTTCCTCGCAAAGGTAGAGTTCCTGCTGGTCGCCGATATATTCCTTGCCGGGGACTTTGACGCGGGCGGCGAGGGCGATGGCCGAGTCGGGCGACAGTCGGAAGCGCAGGTAGTTGGCGGGGCCATGGGTTGGCGCGGAGTCGGCGAACAGCCTCTGTGGCGGCACCTTGAGCTCTACCAGCACTTCGGTTGCGGTGTCCGCGAGATATTTGCCGGAACGCAGATACCACGGAACTCCCTGCCATCGCCAGGAGTCTATAAGCAGTCGCAGGGCGCAGAAGGTTTCCACGTCGGAGTTCTTCGCTACGTCCGGTTCGTTGCGGTAGCCAGCGTATTGACCGCGCACCTCGTCGTCGGGCGCCAGCGGGCGCATGGCCTGGAATACCTTGGCTTTTTCAGTGTTGACGGCTTCATAGTTGCGGTCGGCGGGCGGCTCCATGGCGAGGAGGGCGACGATCTGGAAGAGGTGGTTCTCGATCACGTCGCGCAGACAACCCGCAGTTTCGTAAAACCCGCCGCGGCGCCCGATGCCGAAGCGCTCGGACATCGTGATCTGGACGCTGGCCACATAGTTGCGGTTCCAGATGGGCTCAAGAAAGGAATTGGCGAAGCGGAAATAGAGGAGATTCATGATCGCCTCTTTCCCGAGGAAGTGGTCGATGCGGAAAATTGCGTCTTGCGGGAAGACGGAGCGGGCGACGCGATTGAGTTGCCGCGCCGAAGCGAGATCGCGGCCGAAAGGCTTTTCGACAATCACGCGCGCATTCCTGGCCAGGTTGGCGGCGCCGAGGCTTTTGATTACCGTCTCAAAGAGCGCGGGCGGAATTGCCAGGTAGTGGGCCGGACACCGGGCACCGGCGAGCGCCTTCTTTATCGCCGTGAATGTGTTCGCGTCTTTGTAGTCGCCGTCGACGTAGGAGATCAGCGACAGCAGATGGCGCAGCGCATGCCGGTCATCGATTCCGCCGGCGCGTTGGATGCTGTCCGTTACACGTTTGTGCAGGCGCGGGAGGGACCAGTTCGAATGGGCAACGCCAATGACCGGGACCTTGAGGGTTCCTCGTTTCACCATCGCATAGAGTGCCGGGAAGATCATCTTATGAGCGAGATCGCCGGTCACACCGAAGAGGACGAGCGCGTCCGAACTTGCCGTAGCCATTCAAGGCCTCCCTTGTTCGTGCTGAACTCGATTTGATGCTGTTCGTGGCTGCTCCGCTGTACCTTCGGGGAAGATCAGCGACCCCAGAGAAAGCATAAAGCCTTTCACCGCCGAGACGCCGAGGGCGCCGAGAAGAGCTTTTTAGGATCGTGGGATTTTTGGAATACCGGGGGTTTCGAAAACCACAAGCCCTCGGCCCGGCTGACGTTGCCCTACACGCGAGTGAGCTGAGGCAGGGCGTCGAAATGCGCGTCACGGGCAAACAGGACGAGCGAATGTTGCAGGACGAGAGCTGCGATCCACATGTCGTTGGTGGGGATGGGGGTGCCTTGCTTTCGCAGTTGCCGGTAGATGGCGGCGTAGTGATGGGCGGTCTGCTCATCGGCGTAGAGCACGCTGACGCCGGGTTTCAGAAGAAAACGGCGCAGGACGGCTTCGTTGCGCGGTCCCTGGCTGCCGACCGCAAATCCGGCGCGTAATTCTCCGAGCACGATGAAGGGGAGCCAGACTTCATCGGCGCGCTCGACGGTTTCGACCACAGAGGCATGGCCCCGGCAAAGGTCGGAGTAGCGGCTGGTATCGAGCGCCAGCTTCACCGCCACATCTCTTCGTCAACCGTATCCTGGGCTGCGAGCGCGGCGTCGAAAGCGGGGTCTTTCCGCCAGGTTCCGGCGATGTCGGCGAGATCGCGCTGGCGGCCGAGATCTCCGGTGAGGCCGGCGCCGCGAGCCAGGGTTTCAATGGCCACTTCATTCAGGCTCTTGCCCTGTTGGCGGGCGGCTTGCCGCAGAGCTTTGTCGAGATTGTCCGGGATGTCTCGAATGGTGTACTGCATGCATATATTGTAGGCAGCGCAGGCAGAAATGCAAGCACGACTGGGAAGTGTTACTGACGAGAGGCCGAGGGCGGGGAGGGGGTCAAATTCACTTAGGGATGGAGTCGTGGAAGCGCAGGTTTCGAAAAGCGCGAAACCTGGGGCACCCGGAAGAGAATAACCTAAGCATAACCGGACTGTTCGAGCCTTCGGAGCAGTAACGAGGCAAAGCTCAAATGGTCTAAGCAGATGTCAGGATCATCGACAACGTCGAACTCGTGGCCGCGAGGATTCCTAATCGCAAGAACGGTCCCGGCGAACACAAATCTATACCCTTCCTGCTCGTCCTTCTCGCTTACAGTCCCCAGCGGCGTCAGCTTGATCTTCGGATTAGTTTTGTCGAACGCCGCCATCATCAACTTGAAGCCCGACTCGGTTAGCTTTGAATGCTTTTCTACCTGCTTATCGAGATACTTGAACGCGAGAAAAGTCGCTTCGGCGAAGTGACCATCGTCAAAGAGCTTCTTCACTTTGGGTGGCAACTTTGGGTGGATATTTCGTGTGTCGAATGGGTGTTGGGTGTGGACCGGCGCGGATTCGATCTTCACGACGGTTTCGGGTAGCGCGAGCTTTGATAGCGCCCGAACCGTTGCCTCGAACCCTTTCAGCCTATTTGCCATTTGGGAACAGGTTTTCGCGAATGCTACGGAAGATTCTGTCGTAGGTTTCCTGATCCGCTTGGGGCGGCAGATTAACCTCAACGCGCACAGTCAGTCCGAAGTTGCTTGGTGGTTGGGAACTGCTCGAACCTGCGACTGGCGGCGCCTGAACCTGTTCGTCATTCTGCGGTTTCGGAGGTTTTGGGACCTTCGTCTTTGACGCTTTGGGGGTCGCGGGAGTGGCGGCCTCTCCGTGCCCAGCAAAACCGGCTAACACTTGAAACGTTTGTGCTTGATTGCGGCCAACTATTTCGCTCGTCTGATCCGTGCTGCGGAAATACGAGATCAACTTGTTAGGCGGCAAGGACCAAGACTCATCTCCTTGAAGGTCAAACAGACCGGAGTACGACCTCTTGACCATCGTCTCGAAGCCCGTCTTGAAATCATCATCCGACTTTGAAAACACAGCTGCTGCTTCCTCGGTCTTGTTGCCGTTCGCATCAATGGCTCCGATGAAGCGAAGAATGTTGATGATGTAACTCTCGTTCTTCGGAGCGATCGAGAGCTTCCTCAAAGTGTCCGCGTCTACCGTTTTTGGAAAGGACTTCCGCAGTTGAGTGATGGCCGCAGCAATACCGCCCGGTCCGCCCGGCGTGTATGGGTGTTTATCCGCCACGCTATTACGCCTCCATTCGAGACAGCAAAGACTACACCCAACATACAGTAAGATGCTAGGACTCAGAGCGCTATCTTTCGGTTGCCACCCCAAGGGCCGAAGAGAACTCGGCGCTCAGCGTCCTCGGCGGTGAAAGGCTATGGATACAGCCGATACAGCATCCTCGGGAACGGAATCGTCTCCCTCACGTGCTCGAGGCCGCAGATCCAGGCTACGGCTCTTTCTATGCCCATGCCGAAGCCGGAGTGGGGGACGCTTCCGTATTTGCGGAGGTCCAGATACCACTTGAAGGCTTCTTCTGGGAGGTTGTGTTCTTTGATTCGCTTCAGCAGCAATTCATGGGAGGCGGTACGCTGGGAGCCTCCTATAATTTCGCCGTAACCCTCCGGAGCGAGAAC
>JBEKOW010000349.1:0-4379 GCA_049521375.1 Terriglobales bacterium | reverse complement strand
ACGTCGGCGATGGCCTGGGCCTGATCGTCGGTTTCGCTGTATTCGAAGGCGTCTTCGAATTCTTTCATCCACTCGGTGTCGGCGGGGTAGACGTGACCTTGCGCGGACTGGCGCTGGGCGTAGAGCTTGAGTAGCTCGTCGGTCATGTCTTTCATCGCCTTGCGGACGCGGGCTTTTGTCTTGTCCCAGGCCTGCGTGCCGAGGTGATTGAGGACTGGCTTGGCCCCTTCTGAAGACCGGTATTTCTGGACCAGATCGAGGCGTGTCAGGGGGACGTAGAGGCGGGCGGCGTCGGCGTATTCGAGGAGCATGAATTCGGCGGCTCCGTCGCCCTGGTTGATTTCTTTGAGGCCCTGATACTGGCCAATGCCGTGTTCCACGTGGAGTCGAAGAGGTCGCGGGCTCCGAAGACGGCGAGGTGCGCGTCGGGGAGGATGAAGCCGTCGGGGATGTAGGCCTTGAGGAGCGTGGTGGTGAAAATTTCTCCGGCAAAGTAGGCGGTTTCGTTGGCGTAGCTTTCGCCTCCGCGGGTGCGGCTGCCGAGGCGGTAGCTGGCGTTGTATTCGGTGAAGATATCGGCCAGGCGCTCGACTTCTCCGGTGTTGGGAGCGGCGAGGATCACGCGCGTGCCGCTGGTGGTCAGCTTGTGGACAGCTTCGGTCATGGTGTTCATGGCGCCGTGGAAGCGCGGGGCGGGCTGGGACTGGAAGGCGGCCTCGGGTTGGGCCGCTTCGGCGGCCGCTGCATCCGGGATGCGAAATTCGTTTGGGGAGTAGGGGTCCCCTCGGCTCGCTCGGCGCAGGCTCTTCGACTCCGCAGGAAGTTCGCTTTGCGAGGATTCGCTCAGGATGACTTCGTCGTTTGATGTAGGGATGGGGGCGGCGTTTTCGTGGGGGCGCGTTATCGACAGGTATTCGAAGTCTGCGCCTTGCGTTGTCTTTATTAATTCCTGCCACGCTTCGGGAGTCAGGTAGAGGTCTTCGGGACGGACCAGGTTGCCGATTTCGCTGCGCTGGTGGGCTTCAGCTATTCTGGCCCAGACTTTGTCGAGTTCCTGCGCCAGAGATTCGGGCTCGTCGAGAATCACGCGGGCGTCGGGGAGGAGCGAGAAGATGGTGCGATCGGCTCCGGCTACGGGGGCGTAGAACTCCCAGCCGGGGAAGACTCCTGCGCCGGAGTCGCGGGCGGCCTGCTCGATGGCCTCGGGCGATCCGGTAATGCGTTTGCCGGAGAGGCGGGCGTTGATCGAGCCGAGTAGTTCTTCGTTGATGGGCGTTTCGGTCAGCGGGAGCAGGACTACTTCATCGACTGGGTTGGAGGAGCGCTGGCTGGCGGGATCGAACTTGCGCATCGATTCGATTTCGTCGCCGAAGAACTCTACGCGCACGGGGCGGTCGGCTTCGGGGGAGTAGACGTCGAGAATGCCTCCACGGGCGGCGTACTGTCCAGGCATTTCAACTACGTCGGTCGCGGTGTAGCCGACGGTGTTCAGGTGCTGGAGGAGCTTTTCCACGTCAAAGGTTTCGCCGCGGCGAAGAATGCGGGCGAGGTCGGCGTAGTAGTCGGGCGAACGGAGAAGGATTGTCGTCGCGGTGACCGGCGAGATGACGATGGAGGCGCGTCCGGTGGCGACTTTCCAGAGAGCGGTGGCGCGCTCTTCCTGAATCTCGGGGTGGGGAGAGAGATTCTGGAAGGGAAGGACATCGCGGGCGGGAAGAGTGACGATGCTGTCGGGATCGGCGGAGCCGGTGAGCTCGGCGAAGGCTCCGAGGACGGGGAGGAGGTCTTCGGCGGCGCGGTTGTCGGGGACGACGAGGATAAAGGGGCGCTCGAGGCGGCGTTGCAATAGAACGATGATGAGGGCTTTGGCCGCGGGGGAGAGCCCAGTGACACTGATCCGCCCCGTGCTCTCGCGCAGATGGGAGGACGCACGCCGGAAGGCAGGGAGTAGTTCCACCTCCGCGAAAATCTCGCGGACAAACGGCAGGAGCATGCTGGGATTATTTTAGCAGTTGGCGGTGGGGACGCGTTCGGCGGAGGGTTCATGCGGGAGTCAGCGGCCGAGTCGCGAGTAGGGGTCCTTCGACTTCGCGGGCCGAGTCGCTTCGCTCCTCGGCCTGCTTCGCTCAGGATGACTTCTGCTGATGACTTTAGCTGCATGACTTTTGGCTGGAAATCAGGATTCGGGGATTAGGTGGGCGAGGGCGCCCGCCTGACTGCCGGCGGGGCGCCGGCGCTACTTTCGAGACTGGCGGCGCTACTTTGTGCAGCGGCGCCTACTACTTCCGAATACTACCTCCGCGCGTTCGGGGATACCGTTACTTGATGGAATCGGCAGGTCTGGCGGGCTGCGCGGGCGGTGGCAGCTTGGCTAGCGATGCATCGACGCGCTTTTTGAAATCGCCTTCGTCGTTGTTCACCAGTCCGCTATAGGCGGTCTGGACCTGCATCTCGCAGGAGTTGTCGCCCTTCATGTTTCAGCACGACGGAGTTGATGCGCTTGCCGGTGAGCGTGCCTCCAATCACGAATGAGGCGGTCATCTCGGAGTTCTCGATGCCGAGGATGCCGTACTTTCCGGAGTTGCGGAGCGTGTCTTTTACGGCGGGCCACAGCGTGGCACAGGACACGGAATACATTTCCTTGTGGGTCTTGGCAAACGACGGACTGGCGACGAGCAGCAGCATCAGCGACCCCAGGGTGATTCGTTTCATGGAATGCTCCTTTGGCATACGTCCCTAAAAGCAGGCGGATTTTACCACTTGCGGTGCGCTGGCCGCAGTGATGGGCGCAGGGGTCCTTCGACTTCGCGGGCCGAGTCGCTTCGCTCCTTGGCCTGCTCGCTCAGGATGACTTCTGCGTGAATGACTTGTGCTGCATGACTTCTGGCTGTATGACTTCTGCTGTATGACTTCTGTCCGAAATAAGGATTCGCGAATGAGGCGGGCGAGGGCGCCCGCCTGACTGCCGGCGGGGCGCCGGCGCTACTTTCGAAGCTTTTATCCATGGTTTCTTACCGGCTTGTTTTACTGGCGTCGTAGCGGGCGGGTCAGGCAGGTGGGGCCTCCGGAGCCGTTCAGGCAGAGTTCGGAGCCGGGGAAGGTTTGGACTTCGAAGCCGGCTTCGCGGAGGCGTTTGTTCGTTCTTGTGTTTTCTTCCAGGGCGATCAGGCGCTTGCTGCCCAACGCGAGGACGTTGCAGGCGAGCGAGTCGCGCTCGGCGTAGTCGATTTCTATGAGCCGGAAATTGCGGGATCGGAGGAGTTCCACGGTTTCTACGGCCAGCCAGGGGAGATCTACGAGGATGGTTTGTTCATCGAGCATGCTCATCAGGGACATGAGGTGAAGACAGCAGCCTGGGCCTTGTCCGTAGGGGAGCGGGGCGGAGATTACTTCGACCTGTTTGGGAGCCAGGAGGGTACGGAGTTGGTCGATTCCGGATTTATTGGTGCGATAGCCGTGGCCGACTAACAAGGTTTTGGGATCGAGCCATAGTATGTCTCCTGCTTCGGTGGTGCCGGGCGGGGAGATTTCTGCGAAGACGGTTGCTTCTTGCGGCGCATGGGGACCCGGTTGCGCGCTTTGCTGGGTTGGCGCGCTGTGCCGGCTCAGGTGAGCGGCATGGGAGCGGGCTTCGGCGCGACGATTGGGCTTGCCGGGGTTCATCAGGATGAGGCCGTGGTTGGTGGGGAGCGATGCGTCGTGGGTGTAGACGGCATCGAGAGTGAGGGCGTCGGAGGGCGGGAGATGGATGACTTCGGCTCCGGCGTCGGCTAACAACTGGCAGAGAGCGTCGTGCTGGGATTGGGCGGCGGGCAGGTGGGGAGGATGGTGGAATCCCAGTTCGCTCCAGGCGACGGCTTTGTCGGAGCGATCCCATCCGGCGTTGCGGGGGGAACAGACGAGCACGCGGATGAGATTGGCGGTCATGGTTTGGATGTTGGTCTGGGCGGGCATGGTCTCGGCGGGCATTCGCTGTTCGATCATTGGTTGTTCGATCATTCGCTGTTCCAGCTTACTCCGGTCGATGCGCTATTTGAGAGGCATGCACTGCGAAAAATTGGCGCTCGCGATGATGGACGTCTGACGGCTGCATTTCGCGGGGCGTGGTACCCGCGCCACACTAGTTATAAAGTTATAAATCTTACTTGCGTGAATGGCCTCCTCTGATGTACATAATCATGCGGCAACAAATTCCATACAACGTGTACGCGATTCGGGTAGCTCGTCCAGAAACCGCACGTCGATTGCCGCCCGCCTCCACAGGGCGGTAGATCCCAGGAGTCTTTTATGAAAACGACAAGTAGTGTGTTTTGCGCTGTCGTGATGTGCTTGCTGGCCGCGCAGATGGCGATCGCGCAGGGAGCGGCCACGGGCGATCT
>JBEKOW010000348.1:0-4005 GCA_049521375.1 Terriglobales bacterium | reverse complement strand
ATGAGGACGGCCGATGCTCGCAGTTGTTGGACGACGGGAGAGTACTGGCCGAGGGGATGTATCGTCTGAGTTTTGAGACCGCGACATATTTCGCCGCGCGCAAACTCGAAGGGTTGTATCCGTTAGTGGAAATTACTTTTCAGGTGCGGGAAGGCGAAAAGCATTTTCACATTCCCCTGTTGTTGAGTCCGAATGGATACACAACCTATCGGGGAAGTTGAAGTCCTCGGGAAAGATCTCAGGGAGCCGACAAACTTGACCTTTTCAATCCGGGAATGGATTCACCTCGCGGTACGCTGGTTCCATGTTTTCGCAGGGATCATGTGGGTCGGCCAAACTTACTATTTCACATGGCTCGATCGCCAGTTCGGAAACCTCGAGAAGCACGACGCTGCGACGGGGGCGCTTCCGGCGGTGTGGATGGTCCACAGCGGAGGATTTTATTCCGTCGAAAAAAAGAAAGCTCTTGGGGTGCCGCCCGAGTTGGTGCATTGGTTTCGCTGGGAAGCGCTAATGACGTGGGTCAGCGGCATGGTACTGCTCTTTCTCGTCTACTACTACACCGGCGGCCTGCTTGATCCTGACGTCGCGAATATTTCCCGGCTTGCGGGCGTTGGCATCGGGTTGGCCGTGCTGGCCGTTGGTTGGCACATCTATGATTTTGCGGTTCGGTCGCCGCTCGGAAACTCTCCCCAAGCATTCGCGGCATTTTCGCTCGCGATGACGGCGGTAACGGCGTGGGGACTGATGCATGTTCTCAGCGGGCGTGCGGCATTTATTGAGGTGGGGGCGGCGTTTGGAACAATCATGACCGCCAACGTCTGGTTCCGGATTCTTCCCGCGCAGCGCAAGATGATCGCCTTTGCCGCGTCCGGTGCCACGTTCGATCCTGCACTCGGCGCTCAAGCCAAACTACGATCCAAGCACAATACCTTCATGGCGGTTCCGGTAGTCTTTCTGATGATCAGCAATCATTTTCCGGTGGGAACCTATGGGAACAAGTATGGCTGGGAGATACTGACCGCGCTCGTCCTCATAGGGTGGGGAGTTGCGAAGTTGATTCGCGAAGCCTAGTCGCGGTCCTGGCAGTCTCCGCGGAGTGACTTTGCAAGAGCGACTTCATAAGGGTGAATCATTGCAGGTGACCTATGACACAAACGATTTCGCGCATGAAGTAATTGCCCGCTGCCAGACGCTCGCCCGCTTCAGCGAAGCTCCTGGTAGTATCCGGCGCACATTTCTATCCGAGCCAATGCGGGAGTGCCATCGTGAGATTGCCGGATGGGTTTCTCCTCTTGGAGTCACAGCGCGCGTAGACGCCGCAGGAAATTTACGCATGCTTTACCCCGGGGCGCTGTCCGGTGCACCCCGTCTGATGATGGGTTCGCATCTGGATACCGTGCCTGACGCCGGAGCATATGATGGCGTTCTCGGCGTAGTTCTTCCGCTTGCCCTGCTGGGCGCTTTAAGAGGGCGGAGATTCCCCTTTGCCATCGAGGTGGTTGGTTTCTCAGAGGAGGAGGGCGTTCGCTTTGGCACGCCGTTTATTGGCAGCCGCGCACTGGTGGGTTCGCTCGACGAGGATGTGATCGAGCGACGGGATACGCAGGGAATTTCGATTCGCAAGGCAATCGAGAATTTTGGATTGGACCCGGCGGGGATTCCGCAGGCTGCTATAGGCGAGGATGTCCTCGGCTACCTGGAGTTTCATATTGAGCAAGGGCCGGTGCTGGAGAAGGCCCACCAGTCGCTGGGAGTGGTTGTAGCGATCGCGGGGCAAAGCAGATTAGAGTTCACATTCTCGGGTCATGCCAATCACGCTGGTACTACGCCGATGAATCTTCGCCATGATGCTCTCGCTGGTGCCGCCGAGTGGATCTGCGCCGTCGAAAGCTATGCGCAGACGGCCCCTGGCCTGGTGGCGACGGTGGGCGCAATTCATGCTAAACCCGGTGCGACCAACGTCATCGCAGGCGACGCCCGAGTGAGCCTCGATGTGAGACAACGGGACGATAAAACGCGAGCCGTCGCGGTGGACTATTTGGTTCAACTGGCGGAAGATATTGCCACGCGCCGATCGCTTAAAGTGAAGTCGAGCGTGCTGCTGAACCAGCGGGCCGTACCAATGGACCATTTTCTCGTTAGCCAGATTGAAAAGGCCATCACCAGCGTCGCGGGTGAACCCTATCGCATGGTGAGCGGCGCCGGACACGATGCCATGATCATGGCCGCGAAGGTTCCCGCCGCGATGATTTTTCTGCGAACTCCGGGCGGCATCAGCCATGATCCTGCGGAATCGGTGGAAGTCGACGACGTGGCGAAGGCGATTGACAGCGGACTGCAACTGCTGCAGCAGTTGGCATCGTCATCCGAATTTCGGAGAAAGACAGGACATGCATAACCTCGGCAGGACGCGAAGCGCACAGCAGCCAAATCATGTTCTCCTGACCCCGGATACATTTGTCCGCACCACGTTGCCGGGCATGAAGGGGTGTGCTGCCATTGTGCATGCTGGACCCGCCATGGGCGCGGGATTTGCGGAGTACACCGCAGAGTTTGAAAGCGGTGGCGAACTCGGCGGGACGACTGCGCAACGATTCGTCTTCGTGGTGGAAGGCGCCCTGCAGTTGGATGTAAACAACCAGCAGAGACGACTCGATGCGCGCGGTTATGCGTATTTGCCGGAGGGCGTAGTGCATCGGATTACGGCGAAAGAGAACTGTCGTGCCGCTGTAATTGAGAAGACTTATCGAACAGCGCACACGACCCCATCTCCGCATTTAATCGTGTCGCACGAAGATGAAGTTTCTTCGCATGCGCTTGCAGACGATCCGCGTTTGCAGGTCAAGTGTCTTTTGCCGGATGAGATGAGTTTCGATTTCGCGGTCAATACTATGGTGTACCAACCGGGCGCCGCGCTGAGCATGGTGGAAATGCATGTGATGGAGCATGGGCTCATCATGCTTGAAGGCGGGGGAATTTACCGGCTTGGAGATTGCTGGTATCCAGTGACGGCTGGGGACTACATCTGGATGGCACCGTGGTGCCCGCAGTGGTTCGGAGCGATCGGGGATCGTCCTGCGAAGTACCTCATCTACAAAGATTGGAACCGGCATCCGCTTTCTGGCGCTCGCCCATGAAACTCGAGATCGACGAGGCGAAATTGGTGGCTGAGATCGCAGCATTGGCTGCCATTTCTGACGGGGAGCCGCCAGCTGTAACCAGAATTGCTTTTTCGCCGACGGACCTGCGGGCGCGCGCGTGGCTCAGAGAGCGCTGCGAAGAAGCGGGCCTGGCTGTGCGGCGAGATCCAATCGGAAACACATTTGCGCGTTGGATAGGTTCGGATCCGGCGTTACCAGCCGTGGGCACGGGTTCTCACATCGATGCGATTCCAAACGCCGGAAAGTACGACGGTGTGGTCGGCGTTCTTGGAGGTCTCGAAGCGATTCGAGCTTTGCGGGGTGGTGGTTTCCGTCCCCGGCATTCCGTCGAATTGGTGGTATTCACTTCCGAGGAGCCAACGCGTTTTGGGATCGGATGTCTTGGAAGCCGCATGCTCTCGGGAACGCTATCCGCTGCCGCCGCACGGCAGTTGAAAGACGGAGATGGTGTAGCTCTCGAGGAAGTTCGCGCAAGAGCGGGATTGGGCGGTGATCTCGATGGAGTAAAACTGCCGAGTTCCTACTATAAGGCGTTTGTCGAGTTGCACATCGAACAAGGCCCTCTGCTGGAACGCGAGCAGATTCCGCTGGGGGTAGTGACCAGCATTGCGGCGCCCGCAAGTCTGAATATTTATATCGACGGATCGGGTGGGCACGCGGGTGGAGTTCTGATGCCGGACCGACACGACGCGCTTTGTGCCGCGGCGGAATTAGTCCTCGCGCTAGAGAGTGCCGCCCGGAAAAGCGGAGCGGTCGATACAGTAGCGACGGTCGGCATCTGCGAGGTCTTTCCCGGGGCCGTGAACAGCATTCCCAGCCGGGTTCGCCTGAGTGCGGACAT
>JBEKOW010000347.1:0-4009 GCA_049521375.1 Terriglobales bacterium | reverse complement strand
GTCAAGTTCTTCGTCCAACTTGGCAATGCGCACCAATTTGGTGGCCGCGTACCTCCGCCTCCGCGAAAGCTGACCTGGCTGGAGCAGTTCCACAACTGGAAGTACAGGATGTTTGCGTGGATTCGCGACTTTTTCCGTGCACAGTTCACGGCGGAGAACCGGGAAACGATCCGGCAGGATCGCAGCGAAGCAAAACAACAGCCTCAGACTGCAGCAGACGTGTTCGCGCAGATTCCGATCCTCAACTCGCAACAGCTTGTTGCCACTTGGCGGCAAAACGTCCTATCACGAAGCAATCGTTGGGAAACGGAAAACGTCGCCATTCCTGTCAAGGACCGCGGCCTGTATCTGATTGAAGCAACCGACGGCAAGCTGCGTGCGTACACCATCGTGATTGTCAGCCAGATGGCGCTGATCACTAAGACCGCTCCCGGGACAGTCCTGACCTTCGCCGCCGACCGGCAAACGAGCCAGCCGATATCGGGAGCCAGGACCTTCTTCTTCGTCAATCGCGACCAAGTGGGCGAACAAGCAACCGATCAAAATGGTGTCGCGCAGATCGACGTCAAAGAACCACGGCCCGATAACATCCAGGTGATGGCACGTACAGACGAGGACTTCGCGGTGAGTACTCCGTGGTCGTATTGGATGAACACTGACCTTGCACACTCATTGACCACCTACATCTACACAGATCGGCCTGTCTATCGCCCTGGGGATACAGTCCACTTCAAAGCGATTCTGCGCACACGCGCCGGATTCAACTACCAGGCGCCAGCGAATACTGACTTCAATCTGAAGATCACCGATGTTGAAAGCAAGGATGTTTTTACCGCGACGCTGAAATCGAATGCCATGGGCACATTGCACGGCGAATATGCAATTCCTGCGAATGCGGCTCTTGGAGACTACAACATCCAGGTACGCACCGGCGAATCCTTCATGGAGGGAGGCAGCTTTGCGGTTCAGGAGTACAAAAAACCAGAATACGAAGTTCGAATTATCCCTACCGCGTCACGGGTAACTCAAGGGCAACCCATCAACGCGACGATCGAGGCGAAGTACTACTTCGGCGAACCGGTTGCCAACGCCAAGGTCACCTGGGTCGTCCACCGCGAACGCACTTACAACGGGTTGTACCTTTACTCCGCAGAGGAAGAGGAAGGAGGCGAATACGGTGACGAGGGCGAGGGAGAAGCTGGGGCCAGCGACACGGAGCGCTACTACAACGGTGAGCAAACGGAAGAAAACGCCGGAACGCTCAATGACAAGGGACAGCTGCAAATAACGATTCCGACCGACTTCACCGAAACCAATCACTCCGACACAATCTATCGAATCGAAGCGCGAGTAACCGACGAAGCCAATCGTGAGATTAGCGGACATAACTACGTGGTCGCGACCTACAGCAGCTTCCGGATTGGCGCGTGGCCTGCCAGCTATCTCTACGAGGTAGGCAGCACCGCGAAACTTCAAGTGGAGGCGCGTGACTACGATGGGCAACCCGTACGCACAGCATTCCATGTCTCTCTTCAATCCTGGGATTATCGCTCGCGCACAGGCGAAGACTTTTTCACAACCGACGGACAGACAGACGCTAACGGAAACGCCGAGATCGAGATCCCAATCAAAAAGGGCGGCTCCCTTCATGCAACGGTCACGGCGGTGACGCCCGAGAACCGGACGCTGCAAGAGACCGCCTATATCTGGGTGCCTGACAAGGAGTGGTACTGGTGGGGTGCAGAACAAGAACGCATCCAGATCATCCCCGACCAGAAAGCCTACAAGCCGGGAGACACCGCAAAAGTGATGATCATGGCGGGACAGGATCCGGTCAGCATCCTGGTGACGTCTGAGGGCGTGGGCTTGCTGAACCGCCAGGTGGTCCGGAGCCAAGGTGGACCAGTAATGGTCGAGGTCCCGATCCGTGCGGAAAATGCGCCGAACTTCTACCTCACCGCGACCTTTCTTAAAGACGACAAACTTCACAAAGGCTCCAAGAGCCTTGCTGTGCCCGCAGATGCGCTCAAGCTCAACGTGCAATTGCAGTCCTCGAAACCTCAATTTCAGCCCGGAGAAGCCGCGAGCTACACCATCATTGCCAAAGACGCACAAGGCAAGCCCGCATCGGCTGAGTTCAGTGTGGGTGTCGTCGACGAGGCCATCTACGCAATACGTCCCGAGGCCGCTACTGACATTTTGAAATTCTTCTATGGCCGCGTCTTCAACCATGTCACCACCGACAGTTCGCTGAACTATTACTTCCACGGCGAAGCTGGGAAGAAACAGATGAAGCTGGCGGAGGTTAAGGTCCACAAATGGCTCGCCGACATCAAGCCAGAGCAACTCGTTCAGCCGAGGGTCCGCAAAGCTTTCCCGGACACCACCTTCTGGGTGGCAGACGTGAAGACGGGGGCAGATGGCAAAGCCTCCGTGAAATTCAATTTCCCGGACTCTCTGACCACCTGGCGAACCACAGCCCGCGGGATTACTGCCGACACCAAGGTTGGCAGCGCGGTGGAAAAAGTCATCGTTCGCAAGAACTTAATGGTTCGACTCGCAGTTCCGAGGTTCTTCCGCCAAGGAGATCAAGTCACGATCTCTGCCCTCGTCCACAACTATTTGCCGACTGCAAAGGACGCTCGCGTGTCCATGGACCTCAAGGGTCTTGACGTAATAGACGGGGCCACACGTGATATCAACGTTCCCAGCAAGGGTGAGGTCAAGGTCGATTGGCGCGTGAAAGCCGCAAACGTAAGTCAAAGTTCAATCCTCGCCAAAGCGCTCACCAACGAGGAATCGGATGCAATGGAGCTAACGCTGCCGGTGATTCCATACGGCGTGAAGATGGACGTGCCCCGTTCCGGTTCGCTCGAAGCCAATGCAGACACAACCCAATCCATCGATTTCCCCGGTCAAAGTGAGGCCAGTAGTCGCTCGTTGCAGCTGGATCTTTCTCCTTCCGCCGCGGGAGCGATTTTTGGCGCGCTGGAATACCTGACCTCGTATCCCTATGGCTGTACCGAACAGACCATGTCGAGTTTCCTGCCCGATGTGATCGTGGCTGACGCAATCAAACAGCTTGGGCTCAAACCGTCGATGAGCCAAGAGGAACTCAAGAAGAAAATTGACGCTGGGACAAAACGTCTCTACGAGTATCAGCACGACGATGGCGGCTGGGGCTGGTGGGAGACTGACGATAGCCACGTCTTTATGTCCGCCTACGTGCTGGCGGGATTGAGCCAGGCAAAACGCATCGGATATGACGTCGATCAAGAACGTCTGACAAAGGCGCAGACTTGGGTGCGACGCGCCTTTGACAATGATCAAAAGATCATCGCTGATTTGCGGGCCTATATGGCGTATTCACTCGCCTTGAGCGGCGTGACCGACAAACACATTCTAGATTCGGTCTGGGAGCAGCGCTCGGATCTCACGCCCTACGGCGCAGCGATGCTCGGGCTGGCAATGAATCTGGCCAATGACTCACGAGTGGCAGAGCTTGCGGCAACGGTTGAGAAAGGCGCCATCGTCGATGATCAATCGTCGTATTGGAAGCTAAATCGCGATCCGATGCTGGACTTCGAGACCGATGCCAGCCCTGAAGCGACTGCCTTTGCGGCGAAGTTCCTCAGCAAGGTCAATCCCAATAGCCCTCTCCTTCCCAAGGCGGCTTTCTGGTTGGTGAGCCACCGCAACGAAGGTTATTGGTGGGATTCCACCAAGCAAACCGCATTTGTTGTGTACGGGCTGATTGATTTCCTCAAGGAGAGCGGCGAATTAAAGCCGGACTACTCGGTGGAAGTGTTGGTAAACGACAAGAACGTTTTGACAAAGCGTTTCACCGAAGCGGATGCGTTCTCGCCGGCGTCGGCCACGGTGCGGCTCGGACCCGACCAACTCGGACCCAACAACCGCGTCGTCATTCGCAAGCAAGGGCAAGGCCGGCTGTATTGGTCTCTGCGCGGCGAATACTATTCGGACGAGAAGAAGCTCACAAATGCTGGTT
>JBEKOW010000346.1:0-4021 GCA_049521375.1 Terriglobales bacterium | reverse complement strand
AATCACGACCGTCCGCATCGCGGACTCCACGGACAAACCCCGCACGATGCTCGTGCCCGGTTCGTCCAAACCCTTACTTCAAACTTGGCCCCATGTGTCTAGTTCTGAGGGGTGCACTACAGAGCCACCCATTAACACCCTTGCCATACTCAAGTAATTCCAACCCAGTTTTGTCCATTAGGTTGGACTTCGAAAAATCTACATAGGGAAATTCTGGAAGTTTAAACCCTACCGGAATACTGAGAAGTGTTCCCCTTATCCATTTCCCTTTTAGTTTCGCGTAGACGTAAAAAGACTTGATTGTAGTAGGGGAAATTCGTCGGTTTACGACATACACGTGCAATAAAATGTGCGCCCCCACGTACTTCATTGAGTTCGTATTGTCTCCAACTACGTAAAAATTGCCCGTGCTGACTTGGCGCAAGCTGCCAGTAATTCTTGGGCCGCGAAAAATCCACTCTAGAATCTTAGTCAAGCCGGAAAATCCTCCGAGCGCGACCAAGACTCGGACAAGCCAAGTCCAACCAGTGTGTAGGTATGGCTCCACGGGCGTGAATTGTAAGCCTTTGGAGATAAAAGACAAAACAGACAACTGCTGGTAATATTCCCTGTCACGGCAACACCACAGTATCACACTTGGGTAAGGCAAGTATATTATTGCCTTTACAGGGGAATTCCCGCCAGATCTTTGAAGAATAAGGAGTTACACGTAAGATATCCAGAATCAACAAGTTACGTTAAATTGCCCACCGCTCGTGTGGAACTGCATCGGGTTTAATTTTACCAGTTGAGCGCGGGCCTGGAAGACGAAAAGGGTCGAAGTTAATTTTGCTTGGATTGGGAGCACGCGTAGGCAACATCTTTGTGGCCTATGGGTTGTTGCGGGTGCATGATTTTTGTCCGAGGACGCGATCTCGGCAGAGTGGGTAGGAGTAGGGGTACTTCGACTCCGTTGGAACTCCGCTTCGCGGAGTTCCGACTGCGCTCAGTATGACCTCGTGTTGAGGAGGGTGCGCGAGTTGAAGAGTGACTCAGGCCACTTTGCTATCTAGCGGGTGCTCAAGGAAGATGTCGACTTTATCTCCCGGCATGGTCTTTGATTCCTTGATTGTGCCTACGGGGAGTTCCAGAACCGACGCGGCGCTTATTCGGACGGCAGCCATGCGCCACGGTTTGAGAGCTTCCTCGATGTGAACCACTACCCTTTCGCGGTCGAGATAGACGGCGTCGATTGAAAAGCGCATGGCAAAGGTGTGGATGCCGTGGGAGGGATAGATCCAGAGACCGGTTCCGCGGGGGAAGCGGGATGAGTCGGTGGCCATCAGGCCTCGAAAGCGGGTCCAGTGGGTGCTTGCTACCCGGAGATCGGTGGCCAGGTAGGTGGTGCGAGTGCGGTTGAAAGCGTAGCGCGTGGGAGCCGGCGGGGGCATGGTTCTATCTAGTTTATAGCGGAATTTGAGGTTGAATTGGGGTGGCTTTGAGGGCAATCTCGGCGTCGTTCGGGGAGGGGATAGGGGTCCTTCGACTCCGCAGGAACTTCACTTCGTGAAGTTCCTGCTGCGCTCAGGATGACCTCGTCCCAAAAATTCACGGCATTTCACCTCGTCCCAAAAAATTCACAGCACTTCGGGATGACCTCGTATCGCATCGTTCTTCGCGATTAGTGTTTGTTGCCGGTGATGGGGAGGAGCAGGCGCATTAGCTGGATTACGGCGGGGCCTACGGTTACGAAGATCAGGGAGGGCATCACGAAGAGCACGAGGGGGATGATCATCTTTACGGTGGTCTTGGCGGCTTGTTCTTCGGCGCGCTGGCGGCGTTCGGTACGCAGGGAATCGGAGTGGACGCGCAGGGCCTGAGCTACGCTGGTTCCGAAGCGATCGGTCTGGATCAGAGTGCCGACCAACGAGCGGACATCTTCGACTCCGGTGCGAGCTGCGAGATTGCGCAGAGCTTCGGCGCGGGGCTTGCCGGCGCGGGTTTCGAGATCGAAGAGACGGAGTTCGTCGCTGAGTTCGGGATGGGCGTGACTGAGATCGCTACCTACGCGCGACATGGCCTGATCGAGAGGCAATCCGGCCTCGACGCAGATTACGGTGAGGTCGAGGGCGTCGGGAAGGCCGAGTCGAATGCGCAGTTGGCGCTCCTTCATTTTTCGCTTGAGCAGAAAGCGGGGGATGAAGAAGCCGAAGGCGAAAACGCCGAGCAGCAGGAGCGGCGAACTGAATCCGGAAACCAGGACGACGGCAATGATGGCGACGGCAGCGCAGAGGACGCGCAGGCCGCGGTAGATGGAGAGGTGTTTGGCGTCGCGGTATCCGGCTTGAATCAGCCATGCGCGGGTCTTGGAGACGTTGGCGGGAGAGACGGGCAAGGCGCGGCTGAGCGGGTCGAGAGCCTGCTGGAAGCGCTCGCGCAGGGCGGGCCTTTCCTGCGCCTTGGCGGGTTGCCATCCAATTTCGCGGAGGCGGGAGCCGAGAACCGACGAGGGCGCCACGGTGGCCGCTCCGAAGGCGAAGACCACCACCGCGATGGTGAGGAAGACGAGAATGGCGAGGACGATGGCCATGGCTCAGACCTGAATCCGGATAATTTTTCTGATCACGAAATAGCCCAGGGTCTGCAGGGTAATGCCGGCGACGATCAAGGTGTGGCCGAGCGGGTCGGCAAAGAGCGGATGGATGAAGCCGGGGTTGAGCAACTGCATGATGACCACGATGGTGGGCGGAAGGGCCATGAGCAGGACCATGGTGAGGCGGCCTTGCGCGGTGTGGACGCGGACCTGGCGGAGGATCTTGAAACGCTCGCGTATGACGTAGGAGAGGTTGTCGAGAATCTCGGCGAGATTGCCGCCGGTTTCGCGCTGCAACATGACGGCGGTGACGAAGAATTTTACGTCCACGAGGGGAACCCGTTCGGTGAGATTGATGAGGGCGTCGCGGACGGGCAGTCCGAATTTCTGCTCTTCGTAGAGCTGGCGAAATTCGCCGGCAACCGGTTCGGCGAGTTCGCTGGCAATCATTTCGAGGGCGGTGGTAAAGGCGTGTCCGGCGCGGACGGCGCGGGAAAGAGTGTCGATGGCTTCGGGGAATTTTTCCTCAAATTTCTGGAAGCGCTTGGTGCGCATGTGCGAGGCGTAGGCGTAGGGGACGAAGAAACCGAGCAGGGCTCCGGCGGCGCCGAAGATGGGATTTCCTCCGGCGATGAAAGCGATGATGCCGAGGATGATGCAGGAGACCGCGCACATCATGAGGAAATTGCCGGCGCGAATGTCGACGTTGCCCTGGGCCAGCATTTTTTGCAGGACGGAGACGCGCTGGGAGCGACGCAGGAAAGTATCGAAGGCCGGGATCCGGCTGAGCATTTCATCGCGCAGGAGAGCGAGTTCGAGGGGAGCGCGGTCGGATGCTTTATCGGCCTCGGTCAGGCGATCGCGAAGAACACGAGCCTGAGCCTTGCGTTCGTCGAGGACCGAGAGAAAGGAAAAGGCTGCGACGGTCACGATCACGAAGGCCAGGAGGGCGGCTATGAATGGAAGCATGGGCTAGACCTCCAACCGGGACTCGAAGATCGTAGGGCTGAGGCGGCAGCCCGCGGTGGCGAGGCGTTCGGCGAAATGGGGAGGATGTCCGGTGGAATGGAAGACGCCGCGAACGTGTCCGGTTTCGTCGATTCCGGCGCGCTCGAAGACGAAGACATCCTGCATGACGATCATGTCGCCATCCATGCCGGTGATTTCGGAGATGGTGAGCACTTTGCGGGAGCCGTCGGAAAGGCGCGCGATCTGAACGACGGCGTGAATCGCGTTGGCCACCTGCTGGCGGATGGCGCGCTCTGGAATATTGAGGTTGGCCATCGAGACCATGTTCTCGACGCGGTTGAGAGCGTCGCGCGGGGAGTTGGCGTGGACGGTGGTGAGCGAACCTTCGTGGCCGGTATTCATGGCCTGAAGCATGTCAAAGGCTTCCTCGCCGCGCACCTCGCCGACCACGATGCGGTCGGGACGCATACGAAGACTGTT
>JBEKOW010000345.1:0-4640 GCA_049521375.1 Terriglobales bacterium | reverse complement strand
GGGAAAACGTCGGGGGCGGGCAGACCTCCGGCAAACGAGATGATCTGCGGGTTCTGCGTAATTTTGAGAAGCTCGCGGATGGCGGAACTGTGAACGTTCTTGATGCGTTGTGCGTAACGGGAAGTCCAGGCGGTTGACATTTATACGCTCCCGTTAATTGAGTCTACATGTTTGGGGGAGGGTGTGCGGTGATGCGGGGGCGTGGCTGGGTGACTGGGATCACACGGTTCGAGTGACTGAAGTATTGCCGAGGTCAGAGGTTCGAGGTCAGATGCAGAAGTTGAAGGCTTGCGTTTGCGACTCAACCTTCCCTCGATAGAATGGGTCCCTTATTCGACGACCCATTCCCGCATCTTCCGCAGCAGGGAGTCGGGCGCGTCGGCTTCGAGTTCGACCAGGCCATCCTGGTATTGGCGGGAATAGATGCGGGCGCGGGCTTCCAGAAGGGCGAGGGTTTTCCCTTCTTTTTGAGGGATGCGCAGGCGAACGCGGGTGGGACGGTCTTGTTCGAGGGCGGCATCGATGTGCTCTAATAAAGCGCCGAGGCCGATGCCTTTGGCGGCCGAGACATGGACGGTTTGGCTGTCGTCCCGCAGCGATTCGCGCTGCTTCGGAGGCAGGAGATCGATCTTGTTCATCACGCGCAGGCGCGGCTTCTTGTCGGATTCAAGTTCCTTGAGCACGCTTTCGACCTGCGTGTCCTGCTCGACGGAGACCGGACTGCTGGCATCGGAAACCTGCAGGATCAGCGTGGCGCGCTGCACTTCTTCGAGCGTAGCGCGGAAGGCCGATACGAGCGTATGGGGCAAATGACGGATGAAACCGACTGTGTCGGAGAACAGAACTTTTCGTTTCGACGGCAGTTCAGCGCCGCGCAGCGTGGGATCGAGAGTGGCAAACATGCGCGAGGAGGCGACTACGTTGGCATTGGTGAGAGCGTTGAACAAGGTGGATTTCCCCGCGTTGGTATAGCCAACCAGGGCGACCGTGGCAACGGGTACCGCTTCGCGGCGCTGCCGTTGCTGGGCGCGGATGCGGCGGACGTTTTCGATCTGCTGCTTGACGTGCCGGATACGGCGGTAGATCTTGCGGCGATCCGTCTCAAGCTGGGTTTCGCCCGGTCCGCGGGTACCGATGCCACCGCCGAGTTGTGACATCTCAATGCCGCGCCCCGCCAACCGGGGAAGCATGTATTCGAGCTGCGCCAGTTCGACCTGCAACTGACCTTCACGAGTGCGCGCGTGGTGCGCGAATATGTCGAGAATGAGTTGGGTGCGATCGAGGACGCGAGTGTTCACGACGCGCTCGATATTGCGTTGTTGCGAAGGAGAGAGATCGTGATCGAAGAGAATCAGGTCGGCGGAAACCGATGCGGACGCGCCCGCAATTTCTTCCAGCTTGCCCTTGCCGATGAGCGTTGCGGGATCGGGGCGGTCACGATGCTGCATGAATTCGCCGGCAACTTCGGCTCCGGCGCTGGCAGCAAGAGAGCGCAATTCTTCCAACGACTCCTCGGAACTGAAATCGGCAGAATCGCTGCGCCGGCCGGCGGAGATGCTGGTGGCGTGGTCACGAGCCGCCTGGGCTCCGGCAGTGATGGCGGGCCCGACGGTTTTGGCAGTGCGGCCTCGCGTGCGGAACTCCACGCCTACGAGAAACGCGCGCTCACGGCGCTCGGCCGGGTTGAGGACGGCTTTGAGCTCTTTTCGCGAACCGGCTCGGCTGGCCAGTCTGGACTCGTCTTTTAGCAAGCAAACACCGCAAGCGGGCTCACTTCAGCCCTGAGTGCCGGAGCCCGGCACCGCCGGTTCCCCTATGGGGGTTACTGCGGCGGGCTTGCCTTCGGCATGAGCATGCGGCGCACGGGCGATCACTACGGTTGAAATGGCATGCTTGAAAATCAGCTGCTCCTGATTACTGGTCTCGAGCACGACGGAATACTTATCGAAAGATCGAATTCTCCCGGTCAGCTTCACCCCACTCACGAGATAAATCGTGATGTTATGTCTTTCTTTCCTAGCTGTGTTGAGAAAGGAATCCTGAATGTTCTGCTGTGCCGGCTTAGCTTCCATTGCCGATCTCCTTCTTTCCGTACTATGCCGCAGCCTCATGCTCTTGGGAAGGACAACGGGCGGCGGCTTTGTGTTGGTCCTACAATACGACCAAGGCTCGCGCTTTTCAACTTCCCGGCCAACTAATTTCAATGTGGCAGATCCTACCGACCCCCCGGGAAATGCGGTAGGCAACCCTGATCGGCTATCATTTCCGTCGCCAGTTCTCTACAATCGTCAGCTTCCGAGCCGGACCAAGAACAGGAGCCAAACTTGAACATCCATCTGCCGACCGACGTTCCTACCAACCTTCAAATGATGTTTCGCTGGTTGCATTTCATCGGAGGGATTACGTGGATTGGCCTGCTATATTTCTTTAATCTGGTGAACGTTCCCTTCATGAAGGAGCTTGACCCGGCGACCAAGGGCAAGGTGCTGCCCAGCCTGATGTCGCGCGCGTTGTGGTGGTTTCGCTGGGCATCGGTGCTGACGGTGCTGATGGGCTTCGCTTACTGGCAGAGTATCGTAGCGGCGGACGCGCGCAATGGCGGCGGCTCGGTCGGCGCCGCGACCGGATATTTCTTTCTGATCTGGACGGTCACGTGGGGCTTGATGTATGCGTGCCAGATTCCGGCAAAAGGGGCGCTCGATAAAGGGCCGGTGCTGACGGTGATCTACGTTGTCATGGTGCTGGCAGCGGCGTGGCTGTTTCTGCGCCTGAACGATCACGGGTGGGAAAGCAACCGTCTGCTGGCCATCGGGATTGGCGGCGGGATGGGCTGGATGATGATGCTGAATGTGTGGGGCGTGATCTGGCGGATTCAGAAGCGAATCATCCAGTGGACGGCGGCGAATGCGGCTGACGGCACGCCGATGCCCGACAAGGCAAAAGGCATGGCGCGGCAGGCGTTCCTGATGTCACGCACAAATTTCTGGCTGTCGTTTCCCATGTTGTTTCTGATGGGGGCTGCGAGCCATTACCCCATGTTTGGGAAGTAGGATTGGCAAGCGAGAAAGCCTGAACTTTCACGGATGACAATTCGGACCCCGGTGTGTATCTCAGGCGAAACCCATCTCGGGCTAAACCGAGCCTGCGACTGTACGTCGAAGATGTTGTGAGGGACGATTATGCGTGTTTTGCTGCTGCTGGTTTCTTGCACTCTGCTTATGGCCCAACACGCACCGAAAGCCACTGCCAGTTCCAACAACTCAAACGCACCTGCATATACCGCGGATGGCCAATTGATATTCCCCGCGAATTATCGCGAATGGATCTATCTGACTACCGGCATGGACATGGACTACAACCCCGATCTGGCGATGATGGAACATTCCATGTTCGACAATGTCTTCGTCAATCCCGAGGCCTACAAGGCGTTTGTCGCAACGGGAACGTGGCCCGATAAAACCATCCTGGTGCTCGAAGGGCGTATGGCCGCCAACAAGGGCTCGATCAACAAGAAGGGACATTACCAGACGAGCGATGTGATGGTCCGGTCGATCCATATCAAGGATGAGGCGCGCTTTTCGGGCAAGTGGGCCTTTGTCGGATTTGATGAAGGTAATCTGGGCAAGGTGATACCGAAAGAGGCGGTCTGCTACTCGTGCCACCAGGAACATGCAGCGGTCGATACTACGTTTGTGCAGTTCTATCCGACGTTGCTGGAGATCGCGAAGAAGAAGGGGACGTTGTCCCCGGCTTATCTAAAGGAGGAAGCGGCCAATGCGGGGGAAGGATCGAAGAAGTAGCACACGAGCGTAATCTCGCGCGGGTCGAGGTAACTTCCTAGAATTATTGCTGAATGAACGAGCTCATGGATTCAGCACTCGAGTGGACGGGCGCGTACGAGGAGTGGCGTCCAATGTCACGCGGGGCGATTGCGGCATGGCTGGGGGCGATTGCGGCATGGCTGGTGTTCTACGCGCTTTTTCTTCTGTATGCGTTCCGCGCGCACGGCGGGTATTTGTTTATCGATTCCGCCAACCTGGTGGTGCACGAAGGCGGACATCTCTTGTTTCGCTGGTTCGGCGCGACGCTTTGCTTGTGGGGTGGAACGATTCTGCAGTGGGCGGTGCCGTTCCTGCTCGCGGTCTATTTCTTCCATGAAAGGCAGGTTGGGGGCTTTGCCTTCTGCCTGTTTTTCTTCTTTGAAAACTGGCTTTACACCGCGACCTACATGGCGGACGCGCGCGCGATGGTGTTGCCGCTGGTAACGACGGGCGATCCGGATTTTGTCGAACACGACTGGAATACGATTTTTTCGAGCCTCGGGGTTCTGCGGTACGACACCGCCATTGCGGGAGTTGTTAGAACTCTTGGATGGTGCGGCATGCTGGGTTGCGTGGGATGGCTGGCGGCGCGCCTTCGAACTACGTCGCCGGAGTCACTGCGGGGTTCTTAGCGGCCGCCGGTGGCGACAAGTCCCAGGGCTTACCGTCAAAATGCGAGGGCAACGCGAGGCCGAACAGTTTGAGAATCGTGGGCGCGACATCTACGATCGCGGGCTTCTCTTCGATGAATTTGTGGCTGGAGAAGAGCACTCCCGGAACCAGCCGCGGATCGATGCAGTGATCGCCACTCCACGCCTT
>JBEKOW010000344.1:0-4058 GCA_049521375.1 Terriglobales bacterium | reverse complement strand
CGCGACCGCCGGATCGCATTCGCCACCCGCTCCAGCGCCTCGTCCTGACCCACGACGCGCAGCCGCAGACGGTCTTCCATGCTGATCAGCTTCTTGACTTCGCCTTCCAGCATCTTCGACACCGGAATCCCCGTCCACTTCGAAACAATCCGCGCCACATCTTCCTCGTCCACTTCCTCCTTCAGCATGCGCGAAGAGCGGACACTCTTGTCCGCTCCGCCGTCGATCTGCTCGGTGATCTTCTTCAGGTCTTCTTCCGTCTGCCGGATCAGACCGTACCTAATCTGCGCCACGCGTTCGAGATTGCCCTTGCGCTCCTCCGCCTGCTCCTCCAGCCGGAGCTGTTCCAGCTTCTCCTTGAGAGCGCGCGCCCTCGCGATCACATCTTTTTCCAGCTTCCACCGCGCCTTGAGCGCGTTTGACTGTTCCCGGATCCCCGCCAGCTCTTTTTCCACCAGCGCCAGCCGCTCGCGCGAGCCGCGGTCATCTTCTTTCTTCAGCGCCTGCTTCTCGATTTCCAGCTGCGTCGCCCGCCGCTCCAGCTGATCGATCTCCGTCGGCATCGAGTCAATCTGGATGCGCAGCGACGCGGCCGCCTCGTCAATCAGGTCAATCGCCTTGTCCGGCAGAAAGCGGTCGGAGATGTAGCGATGCGACAGCGTAGCCGCCGCCACGATCGCCGAATCCTTGATCCGCACCCCGTGATGCACTTCGTATTTTTCCTTCAGCCCGCGCAGGATCGCAATCGTGTCTTCCACGTTCGGCTCGCCCACGAACACAATCTGAAAGCGCCGTTCGAGAGCCGCGTCTTTCTCGATGTACTTGCGATATTCATTCAGCGTGGTAGCGCCGATTGCGCGCAGTTCGCCGCGCGCCAGCGCCGGCTTCAGCATGTTCGAAGCGTCAATCGCGCCTTCCGAAGCGCCCGCCCCCACCAGCGTGTGCAGCTCGTCGATGAACAGGATGATCTGCCCCTGCGCGTCCTCGATCTCTTTCAGAACCGCCTTCAGCCGGTCTTCAAATTCGCCGCGATACTTCGCCCCCGCCAGCATCGCTCCCAGATCGAGCGATACCACGCGCTTGTTCTTCAAAGCCTCCGGCACGTCGCCCGAAATAATGCGCTGCGCCAGCCCTTCGACGATCGCCGTCTTGCCCACGCCCGGCTCGCCAATCAGCACCGGATTATTCTTAGTGCGGCGCGAAAGCACCTGCACCACCCGGCGCACCTCCTCGTCGCGTCCAATCACGGGATCGAGTTTGCCGCGCCGAGCCTGCTCAGTCAGGTCGCGCGCGTAGCGCTCCAGCGCCTGGTATTTCCCTTCCGGATTCTGATCCGTAATCCGCTGCGATCCCCGCACCGCCGTCAGCGCCTTGAGAATCGCGTCGTGCGTAGCGCCATGCCGAGCCAACAATTGCTGCGCCGCATCCGCCTGATTGCGCCCCCGCTTCTGATCCGTGATCGCCAGCAGCAGGTGCTCGGTCGACACATATTCGTCCTTGAAGCCGGCCGCTTCCTTGAACGATTTTTCCAGCAGCTCGTTCACCTGCGACGACATGGTCGCCTGGTGCGCCCCGCTCCCCGAAACCTTCGGCAGCTTTTCGATCTCCGAGTAGACCTCGGCCAAAACAGCCTGCGGCCCGATGCCGATCTTCTCCAGCACGGGAGGCACAATCCCCTCCTTGTCTTCAACCAGCGCCGCCAGCAGGTGAATAGGCAGCAGTTCCGGATTGCCATGCTCGGAAGCCAGTTCGCTCGCGCGCTGCACCGCCTCCTGCGCCTTAACCGTAAATTTGTCCCAACGAATCGCCATAAACTTTTCCTCCAAAAATCAACTTTTCCGAGGCGTCTTTTCGCCGTTTCTCCTTAAACCGGCAGCGGCAATCGCCTTTTCCCGGTCGCGCAGCTTTTCCAGAACCTTGATCTTCTCCGAGAAACTAAGCGCCGCCATGCGTGCCTGCAGTTTCGGTTTCATTGCTGTCCTTTCAAGAATCTCTGCTCGAAACGATTCCATTTCGCGGAAAGCCCGTACCGTTCCACGATGCCTTTGAGCCTATCGCGATCAACCGCTTGTTGCTCCAGAAATTGCAGAATCCGAGTATGATCCTTTGCCCGTCCCGTCTCCAGAGCAATGGCAACCAGATGCTCCGCTGAAATCACTCGGGTAGGGACGCCCTCGACATTCGTCGCAACGGCTTGAGCCACGGCTTCTTCGTGCAGTGAGTTTCGAGGCGTAAGAAACTGCACCGGCCAATCCCCGATCACGATGTATTCGTCCTGCTCAGTGCAACCTCGCGACCTCAGGTATTCGTAGATCGGGGACAAGCTGACCAACAGCCCTGTTTGTCCCGGCAACGTGACGAATAGATCCAAGTCGGCGGTCGCGGCCGGAGCCAGATAAAATGTCGCTCCAACGGCGCCACCGATGGCATATTCGCCGATCACGCCGTCGGCCTGCATCCGGTTGATGACTTCGAGGGTTTCTCTCACGAGCCCGATCCTGCCAGCATTGTCCTCCAAAAACGGACGCCGGAGCAAAGCTCCGGCCCCATTTCGGGAACGCCCCAACCCTCAGTCATGTTCGAGTCACCGCCTTCGGGTTTTGGAGTCACGACCGCTCTCACTCGGCTCCCTTGCCCGGAGGGACCCCGTAACTAGCCAGCCTGGTTCAAGATACGATGGCGGATAGTAACCCAAGAGTTATAGTTCCACCGCAGCCCTGTTAACCACAACGGGACTTGACACTCATGCTTTGCGCGTTTCGTCCCGTAACTCCCATGAAATCAACCGCGCAATCGCCGCCTTTTCGCAGTTTTCGACCAGGAAATTCCAATCCAAAAAATATTTGTAGCGAACAAAAAAGGAACAAATCGTCCTCCGATGAGAAATTGGTATCCCGTCGTCCCACTTTTCCCTCGGAGCGAACTCTGGTTCCCGAGCCCGCGCGAAACCGTCCGCGAAAATCTTCCTGTATCCCGCAGTTCCAGAACTGCCCAAAAAACAACAGGCCGGAGCAAAGCCCCGGCCTGAAAATGTTCTTACTTGACAGCTGAGAGCTACGAGCTAGGAGCTAGGAGCCGCTTACGCCGCCTGCCCCGCGCTCTTCGCCGGCTTGCTGTCCAGCGTCTTCTGGCCGCCGCCATTGGACGAGCCCACGTTCACTTTGATCTGCTTCGGCTTCGCTTCCGCCTTCTTCGCGAGCTTCACCTTCAGCACGCCCTTGTCATAGTCGGCCTGGATATTCTCGGCGTCGACCGTCTGCGGCAGCGTGAACGTCCGCGTGAAACTGCCATACTGGCGCTCCACCCGGCGATAATTCTCTTCTTTCTCTTCCTTCTCGAACTTGCGTTCCCCATGCACGGTCAGCGTGTTGTTCTCCACCCGGACGTCGATATCCTTCTCGTCGATTCCCGGAACTTCGATCTTCAGCGTGATGTTGTGCTCGTCTTCATAGACGTCCACCGGCGGTGCGAAAGTCGAGGTCGTCAGCGCCTCTTCCTGCCCACCCTGCGAGTCGCGGAACAGACGATTCATGCGGTCCTGCAGCGTCACAAACTCACGAAACGGTTCCCAACGGGTTAATACGGTCATTGCGAAATCCTCCAGCTTCAAATTTGGATGAGAGCCCAATAGCTCTCTGCGCTTGTCGTTAGCGTGCTCCAATAATAAAACATGAGTGTATTGTTGTCAAGTATTTGATTTGCCTTATTTTTCAATCATTTACATGCATAATCACGCACTTCAAGTACCCGGTTTCCGGCACATTCAGCAGCTTCGGATGATCCTTGGCCGCCCCCCGGATCTCCAGCACGCGCAAGGATTTGTGCGCGTCGCGAGCCGCATCCCCCACCACCTCCAGAAAATCGGCCTCGCTCACGTGAAATGAACACGAGCAGGTCACGAAGATTCCGCCCGGCCCCAGCATCTTTAAAGCCCGTAGATTCAGCTCCTTGTAGCCGCTCCGGGCCTTGTCCAGATCGCGCTTCGTCTTGGCAAAAGCGGGTGGATCGAGCACCACCATGTCGTATTTCTTCCCGCTGGACGCGTAGTCGCGCAGCAA
>JBEKOW010000343.1:0-4061 GCA_049521375.1 Terriglobales bacterium | reverse complement strand
CTCACCCGTACGCCACTTTACTCATGGATTGCTCCACTTTCTCGTGCGACTTGCATGTGTTAAGCGCGCCGCCAGCGTTGATTCTGAGCCGGGATCAAACTCTCGTTTGATCTTGTGAGACTTTCGGCCTGACCTAAAAAACCGGCCAGACCAACATCGCCTCGGTTTGACTCAAAGTTCTGACGAACATTACTTTTGCGTCCAACCAGATTGTCAAAGATCTGCGCAGCCAACCCGGCGATCCCCGCTATTACGGCGAGAAAAACCAAACCGACTACCCGGCCTCGAAAGCCGTTTCGGCGCAAGCGATGCCTGAATCCGCAATTCCGCTCGCTCCAGAATTCTTGGGAACTGAAAGAACTACCTGACAGGAGTTGAGGCTTTACTGCTTCTGGCTACCTGCCGAAAAATTCGCTTTTGTCAGCTTAGCAGAGTTCCCCATCCATGGCAACAACCAACAGTGGGAATTCCCATCCGCTAACTGCTAAAAGGCGACCTCAACCAGAATAACAGAGCGACTCCATTCTGGCAACAATATAGTGAAAAAAAATCTCGATCCAATCAAGCCGCTCATAACACGACACTTACAGATCGCCCTCCAGAGACAGCGCGTATCTGCCGATAGATACTTGGAGGAGTCTCGATAAAATGCCCACCACAAAAGTCCTCGTCGCCGACGATCACGGAGTCGTTCGCAAGGGTCTGCGCTTCCTGCTGCAGACCGATCCAAACATCGAGGTCGTGGGCGAAGCCGCTGACGGCCGCGAAGCCGTGCGCCTCACCGAAGAACTCTCGCCCGACGTTGTCGTCATGGACATCACCATGCCGCAGCTCAACGGCATCGACGCTGCCTCGCAGATCGTAAAGCGCGCTCCCGAAGTCAGCATCATCATGCTAAGTATGCACTGCGACGAGACCTTCCTGGTGCGCGCGCTCGCAGCCGGGGCGCAGGGTTATCTCTTGAAAGATTGCGCCGAGGCCGACCTGCTACAAGCCGTGCGCGCGGTTGCATCCAAGCGCCTCTTCTTCAGCCCCACCATCACCCAAACGCTGCTCGAAGACTATATGCGCCAAATGCAAAACGAGGGTATCGAGGATTCCTACGACCTTCTCACCGATCGTGAAAAGGAAGTCCTGCAACTTCTGGCCGAGGGAAAATCCAACAAGGAAGCCGCCGCGTTGCTCAGCGTGAGCCTCTACACGGTGGAGACGCACCGCAGCCGGCTCATGCAAAAGCTGAACTTGCACAGCACGGCCGACATCGTGCTCTACGCCGTGCGTAAGCGCATCATCCAGTAGTCTCGTTCTCCGACGCAAGCGCTTCGCTCTCGCGCCCCAAGGGAAGAGTTACGCTGATTCGCGTCCCCTGCCCGGGTTTCGATTCGATCGACATTTGACCGCACAGCTCCCGCACCCGCTCGGCCATGCCCAGTAATCCCAGCCCATACGCCACGCTGCCGTGCTGATCGAAACCCACGCCGTCGTCTTCCACCGCCACCGCCAGTTGCCCGTTGCCCTCGTCCACTTGCACTCGAATGTTCTTGGCATGTGCGTGCCTCGCGCAGTTGGTTAAACCCTCTTGCACGATTCGATACAAGTACGTCCTGTGCCGATCCGACAAGTCTTTCAAGTCGCCGCCCACTTCGAGTTGAATCGGCGTGTTGTAGCGCCGCGAAAATTCGCGCGTTTGCCACTCCAGCGCCGGCCCCAAGCCCAGCAAATCGAGCATCGCCGGACGCAGCCCCATCGCGATATCCCGCGTAGTCCTGAGCGTGCTCTCGGCCAGTTTCTTCGCCTGCTCGAGATGCGGCCCCAGATCGGCGCGCTGTGATGCGCCAGCTCGTTCCATGTGGCCGAGTTCCATCCGCAGCGCGGTCAGCAATTGCCCGATTTCATCGTGCAGCTCGCGCGATAGCGCCTTGCGTTCCTGTTCCTGCGAAGACACCAGTTGCTGCGACAGATGGCGCAAGCGTACTTCCGCCTGCTGGGTGGCGGCTTGTTGCCGCGCCGTGTCCTTTTCGAGCGACGAGATGCGGAAGACGCTGGCGCCGGCGATCACCGCGCCCAGCACCAGCGCGGTCAAGATCGTTTCCCAAATATCGGTTTGAAGGCTCGCCACCGATTGATTGAGCGCCCTGCGGCGCGACTCGAAATTTTCCTCGTTCAGCCGCTTCAGTTCTTCGGCCACCGCGAACACCGCCATGTTCTGCGAGCCGAATCCGTCGTCGACGAAACCGAATTTCGCGCCCGAGTTGGGCACGTCGCGAAACTCCACATCCACCGTGTCGAGATAAGCTCTGAGAGCGCCCTCCAAATGCTCGAACGCCTTGCTCTCCTGTTCCAACCCAAGAATGCGCAGCTCATCCAAATTGATTTCCGTTTTAGCCCTCAGCTCGGCGAAACGAGTGGAATAAACGGCCGGGGAGACCTTTGGTTCGAGCAGCCGGTCGCGACGCAGCACCGCCACGCGCGACGTATCGGAACGGATCGCTTCCACCAAGCTCTCAATGTGTCTATAGTTGTCCTCCGCCGATAAAATCTGGTCGTGGATGCTGCGCGTTTCCTGGATGTTCGCGACGCCGGACAAACCGATGACCAGCAGCAGAAATCCCAGCCCGAATACCGACACCGGCCAGATGCTCTGCTGAACCGCTCTCACCTTATTCCACATTCCAAGCTCGCTTAGCTTCCGCTACTCCATCGGCTGGATTGCGATCTTGCATTAACTCATTCAGACTGTTCACAGTCGGCTAACCTTCAGCGGGATGGTGCTGAGTAGCCGTCGACGCAGGGCTGGATATAGAGGCCATCCCTTCCTTGAGCTCGCGAATGCGAATTTTCGCGAGCTTCTTTT
The DNA here is from genome assembly GCA_049521375.1 of Terriglobales bacterium. GTDB lineage: Bacteria > Acidobacteriota > Terriglobia > Terriglobales > Acidobacteriaceae > Acidiflorens. Next base: position 1,207 of record JBEKOW010000343.1, on the reverse strand, counting down.
TCTGCGAACTTCCCTCACCCCAGCGCGTAATGGACAGCATGGGAAGCCTTGCCGCCGACCTCGGTCACTCGTTCCGGATTCTCTTGAAAAGCCCCGGTTTTACGGGCGTCGCCGTGGCCGCGTTGGCCTTGGGAATCGGCGCCAATACGGCGATTTTCTCGGTCGTCAATACGGTTTTGCTGCAACCCCTGCCCTACCTCGAGCCTGATCGCATCATGCGCATGGCCCGTCCCTCCTCCAGCGGCCGGGAAAATTCCGTTTCCATTCCCAAATTCATGGCCTGGAAAAAGAGCAACCAGGTTTTCAGCGCGATGGCGCTTTACGACTACTCCGGCCCGGGCCTGAATCTCGGCGCGGGTGGTCATTCCGAGCAAGTCAAGGGAATCCACGTATCCGCGGAATACTTCGGCGTTTTTGGTGCCGCGCCGGCCCAGGGCCGCACCTTTCTTCCCCAGGAGGATCTGCCCGGCGGAGCGAAATCCGCCGTAATCAGCCACGACCTTTGGAAAACGCGCTTTGGAAGCGATCCGTCCCTGGTCGGAAAGCCGCTGATGTTGGGAGGCGAGCCGTACAATATAGTCGGCATCCTGCCCGCCGGCTTCCATTCCGACCCGCCCGCCGACGTTTTTCTGCCGATGCGGGCGGATCCGAATAGCGCCAATCAGGGTCACTATCTCCTGGCTGCGGCGCGACTGAAACCAGGCGTCTCCAGGGAAACAGCCGGGGCTAATATGAAGATGGCAGCCGAACAGTTCCGGCAAGCCAATCCGAAATTCATGGATATGACCGAGAGCGTCGCGGTTTTGCCGCTGGCCGAGGACCTGGTCGGGGACGTTCGGCCGGTTTTGTTGATTCTATTGGGCGCGGTTGGGTTCGTTTTGCTGATTGCATGCGCGAACGTAGCCAACCTGCTGCTCGCGCGCGCTGCCAGCCGCCAGAAGGAAATGGCCATCCGCACCGCCCTGGGCGCCGGTCGCTGGCAGCTGTTCCGCCAATTGCTCACCGAAAGTGTATTATTAGGCACGGTCAGCGGACTGCTTGGCTTCCTGATCGGTGCCTGGGGAGTCCGAGTGCTCCTGGCTTTGAGCCCCGGAAATCTTCCGCGCGTCAACGATCAAGATCATGCCGCCTCGTTGGTCACAGCGCTCGACTGGCGAGTTCTGCTCTTCACGCTCGCCCTCTCGTTTGCCACCGGAATCGTTTTTGG
>JBEKOW010000342.1:0-4814 GCA_049521375.1 Terriglobales bacterium | reverse complement strand
CTTAGTGGACCTGGGCGAAGTCCTCGACGGCGTAGAACTGGCCGTTGCGCTCGACCACGCCTATGCCGATCGAGTTCATATCGATGTCGAGAATATTGGCGCGGTGACTGGGTGAGTGCATGAACTGGGCGTGGATGAATTCCGAGTTCGGTCCCTCGGTTACATTTTCGGAGAGCCAGCTGAAATGGGCGCCGGTCTGCTTTACGCGAGCCGACAGGCCGGGTTCGCTGGCAAAGGCGTGCCGCGCCGAACGGTGTTCCGCCATAATGGCGGCGTGATGGCGCGCGGCTGCCGCGAGTGACTCGTTCCAGCGCAGGGGCGGAATGCCCTGACTGCGGCGCGCGTCATTGATTGAGGATAGGAGATTGCGCTCGGTCCGCAGCTCTGGCGACTGGGCATGGGACAGAGCGGACACGACTGCTGCGGCCGTCATCATTGCCACGGTTGCCATCCGGGTTCTGATTTTCATCACGCGATATCTCCAGGAGATCTGCCGAGCGCGATCCGACGACCGCGCTCTGACGGCAGAGATCTCACGAAGATGATCAGAACCCGGCCCGGGGCTCCCCGCAAGTTACGTACGTCGTGATCTTGCATAAGCCGGACAGGTACTTTGGATAGGCGGTATGCGCCCGGGAGGTTACCGGCGGTCCCAATAGCGATCGCGGTTGACATCGCGATATTCACGCCGCAACTCCTGGCGCTCATGACGGGCGGCCCGGTAATTGCCATAATCAAGATCGCGGCGAAGTTCGCGGCGGTCCTGGGCGATTCTGTATTCGTCGCGGCGAATGTCGCGGCGGCGGCCATAGCCGTCGTCGGCAAACATGGTTCCCGCGCCTACGGTGAGCAAAAGCAACAAGCCTGCGATTGTGCGTTTCATATGTGTTTCTCCGGGAGATTACCTGTGGGCTGGGTGCGATCCCACATGGAGTATCTCTGTCCAATACAAACACGCGTGCCGGTTGCAAGTTGCGGAGTGAAGGGGAAGCGCGACCCTCGAAAAGGGAGGCGCCCATACGCCGATTTCCTCTGGAGAACGTGTACCGGCGCGACCGGACCTTAGCAGGCTGCTGAAGAACTCGAGATTTTGCGCCCAGCCCCTGAAAGGGGCGTCTGAGTTTGAAGGGCTGGCAGCATCGCTAAAGCGATAGCCTGATACGAAAACGCGAATTTTGCAGCAGGCTTCTAGGGCTTGGACTTCGGGCGGTTCTTGACCGGGATCACGAACTTCAGGCCTGACCAGACGTCGGTGACGGCGCAGACTTTGATGTCCACTAACCCGGCGGCAAGCCCGGTTTCGCGGATTAGATTTTCATCGAGATCGGTGGCGACGCCGGACGATTTTTTAGGCCACGCGATCCAGAGCATGCCGGCCGGGGCCAGCGCCCGCGCGGCAGGGAACAGATCACGCTCAAGGGCGGCGCGCGACTCGGTGAAGAGGAAGATGAAATCCAGATTCTTTTTCTTGGCTGACAGTTTGAGGGAGCGGCATTTTCCGAGGGCATTTTCCAGTTCGGCCTTCACATCGTCTGGCATGTGAACGAGCGCGACGCGGAAATTGTCTTTGATGCCTAACTTCTTCGGGAGTGGCGTTCCGGAATATCCAGGCATAGGTTGGCTGCTAGCTACTGGTTGCTAGCTTCGAGCTACAGCCGCGAGACGCGAGTTTCGAGTAAACCGCTACAACTTCCTCTCTAAATAATGACGGTGAATATACGTGTTCGCCGCAATTCGTGATTCGCAACTCGTGACTCGAAACTCACGGCTTTACTGTTTGGGAGCGTAGTATCCCTTACGGGTGCGGACTTTCAGACCTTTTCCGGGCGCCTGGATTTCGATCGTGCGATAGCTTCCATCGGCGACAAAGTTTGCCGGCTTGTAGGCCATGGCGTACTGGCTGCGCAATTCCTCCTGAATGGAAAGGAAAGCGTCGGAGACATCGCGCATCTGAAACGGGAAGAAAGAGCGGCCGCCGGTGGCGTCGGCGATGCGCTCCAACGTCTTGTCGCCGGCACCTTTCATGCCGCTGATGTTGGTGCTGATCGTGTAGACGATGGCTTCGGCGCGTTCGGCCATTTCAATGGCCTCCTCGCGGGTCACGTGACTCTGGTTGTCTTCGCCGTCGCTCAGGAGGATGATGGCGCGGCGGACGGGGCCGGTCTGCTCGTGCTTCAGCAGTTTGTCGCGGCAGGCGAAATAGAGCGCATCGAACATGGCGGTGCCGCCGCCAGCGCGCAGACTGCGCACGCCGATGGAAAGCTTCTCGGTGTTGTCGGTGAAATCCTGAACGACTTCGGGAGTAACGTCGAAGCCGACGACGAAGGCCTCGTCGTAGTGAGGACGGATGGTGGCGTTGAGGAACTCGATGGCGGCTTCCTGCTCGAACTTGAAACGATCGCGCACGGAGTTGCTGGCATCGATCAGCAGTCCGACCTGCAGGGGCAGATCGGTTTCACTGCGGAAGCTGCGGAGTTCTGCGGGTGCGCGATTGTCGATGACCTTGAAATCGTTTTTCTTCAGGTCCTTGATGTAATGGCCGTGGCGGTCAGTGACGGTGAACACGACGCGAACTTCGTTGACTGTGACGGGGATCGTCGTGACGGATTCGTCGGGCTCCGATTTGCCGGTTTCGGGGGGCGGCGGAGTTTGCGGTGAAGTCGATGGCGTTGGCGCCCCTGGAGCGACTGCCTGAGCGCGTGCCTCGGCCGGAGCACTGGTTGCGGGGGCAGTTATTTGGGCGCAGGCGGTCTGGATTCCAAGGGTGGAGAAGACGGCAGCGAAGACTATGAACAGAAATAGAAAGACTGCGATGCTTGGTTTCATCAGGATTGGTTTTATTATAGCCGCAACGACGCGGTGGAATGGGTTGGCAGATGGGAAGGGAACCGTGGGTAAGACCGTGCTTCAGGCGAACTGACACGGGTCACTACGTGAGCTTCCGCTTCGAGACTACACGGATATCAGACGCTTCCGTTCTATATTTTCCAGGTTGGCGAGCAGGGTTTGCAGGTCGGGCGGCAAAGGACGGGAGAATTTCATCGGCTCTCCCGTGCGCGGGTGGATCAACTCGAGGGCGGCGGAGTGCAGGAAATTCCGGTCGAGGGCGAGGGTTGCAGGCATGCCGGCCGCGCGGCGTTTGTTCGATTCGGTGCGGAGCTCGCCGGGAGCGCCATAGAGAGCGTCTCCCACGACTGGATGGCCGAGCGAGGACATGTGGACGCGGATCTGGTGCGTGCGTCCGGTTTCGATTTTGACTTCGAGCAGCGCGAACTTGCCGTATGGGGAGTCGACTTTTTGCTTGACCACGTAGTGGGTTACGGCGTCGCGGCCTCCGAAGCCGCGGGTGGTCATGCGGGTGCGCTTTTGGCTATGGCGGCTGATGGCGGCTTTGACGGTGCCGCGATCCTGCTTCGGCCAGCCGTGAACGAGCGCAATGTAGGTCTTGTGTACTTCGCGCGCGCTGAACTGTTTTGCCAGCTTGCGATGCGCTTCATCGTTTTTCGCGACCACCATCAGCCCGCTGGTGGCGCGATCCAGGCGGTGGACGATTCCGGGGCGGAGTTCCCCCCCTACGGCAGAGAGACTCTGGAAGTGATGGAGCAGCGCGTTGACTAACGTTCCGAGGTTGCGCGCGTCGTCGGTGGCTCCGGCACCGGCGTGCACCATCATGCCGGCGGGCTTGTTGACGATGGCGAGGTCGGCATCCTCGTAGACGATGTCGAGGTGGATTTCCTCGGCTAGCGCGCGCAAGGGGGATGCATGCGGAGGTCCGGTGATCGTGATTCGCTCTTCACCTTTCAGGCGCAGAGACGCTTTGGCTGACGCGCCGTTCACCAGTAGTCAGAGGAAAGTCAGTCATGGTAGTTGCGATTTAAGAATGCGAGTACGAGTTACGAGTCGAGAGTCACGAGACTCGAGTTCAACGCCAAGAAGTGACACCTAAAGCCGAGAGCCTAAAGCCAAAAGCCTGAAAACTGTCAGCCTCTTGCTGCGGCTGGCGATTGCTGCTTGCTGGGCACTCCGCTCCTCAGCCACCAGATCAGGCCGCCGCCTATTACCAGGCCGATGGAGATCAACTGCGTGCCGCTCATGATTCCGCCAAAAACTTCGCCGCGCCCGGGATCGTCGCGGAGGAACTCGATGAAGAAGCGCTCGACTCCATAGAGCATCATGAAAATGGCGAAGACTTGGCCGTCGAATTTCTTGCGCTTCAGGAACCACATCAAAAAGACGAAGTTGAAAAACTCGGCTCCCGCCTCGATCAACTGAGTGGGCTCGATCCTCACGCCCAGCGGCGTTCCGCTTACCGAGTTCGCCAGCGGATTGGTGAAGATTACTCCCCAAAAATGATTGGTGGGTTTACCGAAGCAACATCCGGCGGAGAAGCACCCGAAGCGGCCGAGAACGTGTCCGAAGGCGAGGCCGGGGGAGAACGCATCGACGGTGCGCAGGGGAGGCATGTGATGACGGTGCATATACCAGGCGCCTACGGCGAGCGCGGCCAGCAGACCACCGGAGAAAACGCCTCCGGCTTGCAGGGTGTTGAGGCTGAAAATCTCTCGCCAGTTTTGAGCGTAGCTGCTCCAGTCATTGATGACGTAGAGAATCTTGGCCCCGATGATGCCTGCCAGCACCATGAATATTCCCAGGTTCCAGGCGTCGTCGCCATTGATGCCCTGTTTTTCGGAATTGCGGACGCTGATCCAGAGGCCGAGCATGACTCCGGTCGCGACCAGAACGCCATAGGTGGGAAGATAGAAATTGCCGATCTGAAAAAGTCTTGGGAACACAGTAGTTTAGATGCTCGGGAC
>JBEKOW010000341.1:0-4165 GCA_049521375.1 Terriglobales bacterium | reverse complement strand
CGTCGGCCACGAGCATCCCTCGCACCATCACATCCAGCGCCTGCAGGTTCACAAACGAAGGCGGACGCACGCGCAGCCGATAAGGCTGAGTCGACCCGTCGCTGACGATGAAGTATCCCAACTCACCTTTGGGAGCTTCGATCGAATGATAAATCTCTCCCGCTGCGGGTTTGATCACCTTGGGTACCTTGGCCATGATGGGGCCTTCGGGAATGCCGTTTACCGCCTGCTCGATGATGCGCAGCGACTGCCTCATCTCCACCATGCGTACGAGATACCGGTCGTAGGTATCGCCGTTTTCTCCGATGGGGATTTCGAAATCGAAGTCGGAATAATTGGCGTAGGGAATCGCTTTGCGGATATCCCACTTCACGCCGCTGGCGCGGAGGACCGGGCCGGTGACGCCGAGCGCAATCGCATCGGCGGCAGAAATTGTGCCGACGTTTTTCGTGCGCTCCAACCAGATGCGGTTCGTCGTCAGCAGCGTTTCATACTCGTCGATCTTGGGCGCCACAAACTTCAGGAAATTCTTTACTTCTTTTTCGAAGCCCGCATAGGTTTCATACAGGCAGCCGCCGATGCGGAAGGCGTGGGTGGTAAGCCGCGCCCCGCAATACTTTTCGAAGATTTTTAGAATTTCTTCCCGATCGCGGAAAGTGTAGAAGAGCGGAGTCATGGCTCCGATATCGAGCGCGTGCGTTCCCAGCCAGAGTTGATGGCTGGCGATGCGATTCAACTCGGTGAGGATGACGCGAATGTAATTGGCGCGCGGAGGGGCTTCGACGTTGAGGAGCTTTTCAACCGCCTGGCAGTAGCCGAGACCATTCGAGACCGCGGCGACATAATCCATGCGGTCGACGTAGGGATTGAACATCGTGTAGGTGCGGTTCTCGGCAATCTTTTCAACTCCCCGGTGGAGGTAGCCGATCACGCACTCGGTGCCCAGAACTTTTTCGCCGTCGAGTTTCAGGATGACGCGCAGCACGCCGTGAGTCGCCGGATGCTGCGGGCCCATGTTGATGATGAGCTCGTTTGAATCGAGGTAAGGATGCTCGGGGGCGTCGAGGTCGAGATGCGCGAGGTCGTGATGTGAGCTGTCGAGTTTTGTGCCTTTGACGTAGGACGCGGCATCCGGCAGGTTCTGCAGATCTTTTCTCTCTTTGGTGAGGGCGCCGTCTTTTGTCGTCTGATCGGTCATTGGCCGCTCTCGATTCCGAGGTTGATCTGCACCCACTCTTTGTCCTGTTGCAGGATGCCGTAGTCCTTGCGCAGCGGGAAGCCCTTCCAGCCGTCGGGGAGCAGAATGCGCTTCAGATCGGGATGGCCGTCGAACTGGATGCCGAACATGTCATAGACTTCACGCTCCAGCCAGTTCGCGGTGGCCCAGATCGGCACGCTCGAGGGAAGGGAAGCGCCGTCGGCAATTTGTGTAGTCACGCGCACCCGCTCGTTGCGCGGGAAGGAATAGAGGATCCACACGACATCGAACTGTTTTTCGCGCTTTGGCCAGTGCACGGCGGTGATGTCGACGCAGTAGTCGAACTGCTCTTCGTCGCGCAGCAGGCGCAGGAAATCGGGAATCAAAGAGCGGTCGACGCTGAAATAATTTTGTCCGAGATAACTCTGCGCTGCCAGGCCCGATCCATACTGACCCTTGTATTTCTCAACCATGGGGGAAGTCCATGGCATGGGCACGGGGCCTGCCGGTTTGGCGGGAGCCGCGGGCTTTGCAGCCGCCGGTGCGGCCGGAGCGGCCGGTTTTGGAGCCGACGCTGGAGGAGTTGCGGATGCTGGAGCAGACGGCGCGATCGCGGGAGGAACGGCTTTTTCCGCCGTCGGCTTGTTTTCACCTTCCGGCGGCGGTGGAGCGGGCGGGTTGGTTTCCTCGGCCATTCTTTTTCGTTCGGTCTGGCGTTATAACAGCCGCGAAACGATTTGGAAAGGTTCACTTCTAACAGCTTGCCAAAGCGCTGTCAACGATCTGCATCACATCAACCATGCATCAGGCCCGCGAAGCCGTCTGATAGCCCTCGATCAACTGGCGAATGCGCTGCGCATCGGCCTTGCGATGCCCATGGCTGGTGATCGGATCGGCCCCGCCTGCAGACTCAATCACGATGTCGGACCAGAAGACTCCGGTCGAAATGTGCACGGATGCCACCTGATGGATGCCGATGCTTTCTTCGTTGCTTCCGAACAGGCGGGGCTTGATGCGGCTCACATGCTGGGCGTTGACGACGATGCGGGTTGGAAAAAACAGATTGCCCTTCGTCCAACGGCTGGCGGTGAAAGATTCTCCGTCGGGAATGGTAGTCGGCATAAGCAATAACGAATTCGATCGTGCTGCCGCAGTTTCCGACCGGACCGTATGAAGAGCAGCCGGAAGCAAATTACAAATTACGAATCAAAAACTACGAATCACAAATTACAAATCCGATTTACACCCACTCCAGCGCGCCTTTTTTCCAGATCCAGATGTAGCCCACGATCAGGATGCCCAGAAAAACCAGCATTTCGGCGAGGCCGAAACCGCCCAGCGCCTTGAACTTCACAGCCCATGGAAACAGGAAGATGGTCTCGACGTCGAACACTACGAACAGAATCGCGATAATGTAATAGCGAACGGTGTAGCGTCCGCGAGCGTCGTCATAGGGATCGATGCCGCACTCGTAGGGCATGAGCTTGGTGCGATTGGGACTCTGCGTGCGAATGATGCGCGCGATGACGAGCGTGAGCGGAATCAGGATGCCGACGACGGCGATGAAGAGAAATGCGGGAACGTAATTTTGCGGCATGAGGCCTCGTATGAATGGTTACATGGGCGAAATCGAATAGTACCGCTGAATCGGGCGGGGTTCAAGGATGGAAAGCTCTCAGCTCCAGGCTCTCAGCAGAATCGCAGGTTCCGGTCGATTGCATTTGTATGTAGCTGCGCAGAAAGCTACTGCAAGGCTGGTCCGGACCTCCTGAACGTGAAAATCTTTCCCGCGTCGAAGCAGACTCAGCACGAATCTCATGCTGGCGTTGTCTATAATCAAATGCTACCCGGTAGTGTTTACTCCATAAATTTTTAAGGACACTCATTGGCACTCGACGACAACATCTATGAAATCCGGCGCGAGAAGCTGAAGAAAATCGAAGCTCTCGGCCAGACCGCGTATCCACGCAAGTACAACTTCAGCCATACCGTGCCGCAGATCCTGAGCGAATATGGAGGGCAAACGGCGGAGGAGTTGGAATCGCCGCGCGTGCCGGTGCGCGTGGCCGGGCGCATCATGGCGATCCGGCTGATGGGCAAGGCCGGGTTTGCGCACCTGCAGCAGGACGGGCAGCGGCTGCAGTTCTATGTGAAGAAAGATGCGGTGGGCGACGCCGGGTTCGAACTCTGGAAACTGCTCGATCTGGGCGATCATATTGGCGTTCGGGGATATCTGTTTCGCACGCGCACCGGCGAGTTGAGCATCCACGCCGAGGAGTTGACGTTTCTCTCCAAGGACCTGCTGCCATTGCCGGAGAAGTGGCATGGGTTGCAGGATGTCGAGTTGCGCTATCGGCAGCGCTATGTCGATCTGGTGATGAACCCGGAAGTGCGCGAGGTTTTCCTGAAGCGCAGCAAACTGGTGCAATCGCTCCGGCGGTACTTCGACGCGCACGGATTCGTGGAAGTCGAGACGCCCATGATGCAGCCGATGGCGGGCGGCGCAGTGGCGCGTCCGTTCAAAACGCATCACAACACACTCGACATGGATCTTTTCCTGCGCATTGCGCCGGAACTGTATTTGAAGCGGCTTACGGTGGGCGGATTTGATCGCGTGTATGAAATCAACCGGAATTTTCGCAACGAGGGCATTGGCTGGCGATGGAATCCCGAGTTCACGATGCTTGAGGCGTACCAGGCGTACACCGATTACCTCGGCATTCTGGATACAACGCAGGCGTCGATCGAACAGGCCGTGCAGGATGTTACCGGCGGAACGAAAACGAAGTGGGGCGAGGACGAAATCGACTGGTCGCACGGCAACTGGCGGCGCATGACGATGCGCGAGGCGATCGCAAAATTCTGGCCGGAAAAAGCGGGTGCGGCACCGACGCGGGAGGACTTCTCGACACATGAGTCAGTGGAGGCGCTCGTAATGCGGGTTCGCGGCGCCGGGATGCAACTGGC
>JBEKOW010000340.1:0-8719 GCA_049521375.1 Terriglobales bacterium | reverse complement strand
ACGGCAACCCAGCGCGGACAGATCATGACCGGGAGGCGTTGCACGAGAGCGCGAATCATTTCGAAGGACAGGCTGCCGGACCCGATGACGATGGAGGCGCGAAATTCGACGACGGGAATGCCGGAGGAGCGCAGAATGTCCGCCACCTCCTGCCGGCTGCGCAAATGGGACGAGAGCGACGGTCCGTTTGCACCGAGGCCTCCGAGGTAGATGATGCGCTGGACCCCAGCCTGGCGCGCGGCCGAAGCGAAGTTGTGGGCTGCACGCCGGTCTTCTTCCTCAAACCTCCCCGGAGAGCCCATCGAGTGAACGAGGTAATAGGCGGTGTCCGCCCCAGCCATACAGGCAGGGAGTGAAGCCGGGTCGAGGCAGTCGCCTTGGACGATTTCAGTACCGGGCGAGACACGAGTACGCAAGAATTCCGGACGCCGGGCGAGACAGCGAACCGGCCAGGAGTTCCGCTCCAGACTTTTGAGAAGGCGGCCACCGATGTAGCCGGTCGCTCCCGTGAGCAACACCAGGGGCCGGTCGCGGGAAGCATCCGAGCGCGATTGCATTGAACCTCAAGCGGCAGCCGAGAGCCCAGCGGGTGTGCTGGAGGGCCGCGCCACGGCCCTCCGGCAGGCGGCGCTGCAATACTTGACAGTATCCCAGTTGGCAGCACGCCGTCTACGCCACTGGATAGGGCCGCCGCAAACGAGGCAGGTTTTCGGTGGAATACGCCGAATGTCCGGCTGCGGCGGCAGTGAATTATTGTCCATTGCCAATTCTCCTCGAAATGGAAAGACTTCTACTCGTGGTCGCCGGACCATTCCTTGCCGGCCTCGCTGCAGTTGCCATGGACTACCTTTATCTTCTGGGCAGCGATGGTGAGATATCCGACGCCGGTGGTTGAACCTTCGTTATAGAGGCCGTTCTGGTTTTCCATGGGATCGTTCTTTTCCACAATGCCCACGACCTTGACCGTGTAACCGATCTTGCCTTTCAGCGGCGAGACATCGCCGGAGACGATGCGGAACTGCTTTGGTCCCGGCGCGCCACCGGTGATGACATAAGTGTTATCCGTTTTGGAAAGGCAACCGACGACGGTTCGCAGGCCGGTTTCCTGGGCCACAGTCGGGGAGTGTTTCGAGTTCATGGCATCGTGCGCAAAGGCCGATGCCGGGATGGTCAAAGCGATCAAGCAGATTAAAGCTACGTGTTTCATAGGATCCTCCTCTTTCGTGAAAGTTCTAAGTTGGAAAAACCAAGCTGATCATTCATCTCTTGTTATTTAGCAAACAGATAGTGCGAAACGATCCATTCCCGGCCGTTCCGGTATCCCCAGAGTTCGGCACAGGCCATAAAGAAGACGCGCCAACGCACGAACCAGCGGAGAGCTTCCGACTTGACCGCGCTGCCGAGGAGCGTCTTCGCATAGGTGCGTGCGAAGAGCTCGAGAATCTCATCGCGATGAGAATCCATGTTTCGCAGCCAGGCTTCGGCGGTCTTGCGATAGTGGATGCCATTCACCTGCCAGTGATTTTGCAAGCGCAAATCGCGCTGAAAATAGAGGAGGAGATCGTCGCTGGGCATGATGCCGCCGGTAAAGAAATGCTGGGCCATCCAATCGGTGTCGTCGCGAACCTCAAAGGGATACGCGAAGCGCGAGTGGCTGAAGATGTGGACGAAGAGGTGCGCGCCGGGGTGCATCCAGGAGGCAATGCGGGCCATTAGCTCTTCATAGTTGCGCATGTGCTCGAACATTTCGACAGAGACCACGCGGTCAAATTTTCCGGGAAGTTCGAAGGCGTTGATGTCCGCAGTTACGACGCGGAGGTTGGGTAACCCACGATCGCGAGCCTGGCGGTCGATGAATTCTTTTTGCGACGATGAATTCGAAACACTGAGAATCTGACTCTGAGGGAAGCGCTCGGCCATGTAGAGCGAGAGCGAGCCCCAGCCGCAGCCCAATTCCAGCACCTGCTGGCCGTTGGCCAGTTCGGCGCGCTCGGTGGTTAGCTCCAGCATCGATTCTTCGGCGGCATCGAGGGTGCGCACGCCTTCCGGCCAGAGAGCGGAGCTGTATTTCAGGTGTTTGCCCAAGACCAGTTCGAAGAACCGCGCGGGTACTTCGTAATGCTGAGAATTGGCCGCAGCTGTCTCAATGGCAATCGGACTCGCTTTCAAGCGGGCGATGAGCGACATCATGTGCTCCTGCTGGCGTTCGGGGTCGCCTTGGTCTTCCTCGCGCAGTCGCTGCAGGAGCAGGCGCCGGATGCCGTAGCGGATCAAGGGATCGGGAATCAAGTCGCGCTCGAGCAGAGCAAGCGACCAACGAGCCGACGTTTGCGCCGCCGAAAGGCAACGAGTCGATGCTGGAAGGCTATTCATGTTTCAGATCCCGTAGAGCATTGTGAAGGCTCTTTCCCTTGGCTTCGTCGAAGCGCCCCTCGGAGCGCCACCAGACTTTGCCGCTGCGATCGACCAGAAATTCGTGGATGCTGGTTTGATCGGTAATGCGCAGAGCATCACAGAATGGCTGTTTATCGATGTAGAGAGTGATGGTGCGTTCGCGCGCCTGACGATCGGGAATGCCGTGCCGCATGCCGTTGTCGATGAACCAGCGGGTGAGAACATTGGGCCTTTGGATGGTGGGAAGTTCGTAGTAATGGAAACCGGGGTGCGATGCTTCGAAGTGCTTCATCTCGCGCAACCATGTGTCTACATCCTTCTGCTGCTCACGCTCGAAGGCGACCAGCAGAAGGTTGCGCTCGCCCTCGAAATCCGCGGGTAAGTTGAAAGTACGCTTCTCGAGGTTCGAAGCTTGCAGGGTGGGAAAGTGGGATTCCGGCGACTCCTGGGCCGGAGCGCCACTGAAACTTTCTTTCGAGGCGGCGATCATCGCAGCCATGAATGAAACGACTGTCCAGACGACAACTTTCATTGCGCCACTCCCATTGCGCGTTGCGATCGCTTGAACCAGGGCACGAATGCGCTGGTGGTCTGCTGGTAGCGGCGGTAGGCGTCCCCTTTGCTGCGCAAAGCTTGCGCTTCGGTCGCCGGAATTCCGGTGACGCGAAAGAGGAAATAGAACATGAGCAGCGGGCAGAGCAGGGCGATCCATCCATAAGGCGACGCCAAGGCAAAAAGGGCCCACGCCACCCAGATCAGCCATTCGAAAAAGTAGTTGGGATGCCGGGAGTAATTCCATAAGCCGCGCTGGCAGACTTGTCCGTGCGAGGAAGGGTCGCGTTTGAAGGCCGCGAGCTGAGCGTCGGCGACGGCTTCACCCGCGAGCGCTATCAGCCAGAGCGCGATGCCCGCATACTCGAAGGCAGACAGTGTGGGCGCAGGATTCAGCGCGGCCAGAAGGAAGGGAAGGGACAGGAACAGGTCGAGCGGCAGTTGAGTTTTCCACTGGCGGCGGAGTTCCTGATAGCGGCCCTCTTCGGGCTGTCCGACAATGCGTACCAGCAGATGAACTCCGAGGCGAACTCCCCATAGCACGGCCATTCCCGCCGCCAACCACTTACGTTGAGCGTAGCCGTGCCCGAGTAGCGCATAAGTGACGGCTACCAGGGGCAGGCCAAAGGCCCAGCCAGGATCGACAATGCTCGCGTTGCGGATGCGGAGGTGGATGATCCACAGGATGAACATCATCGAGCAGACCAGTGCCGCGCCGGGCAGAACGAGATGGAGGACAGACGGCAGCATGACTCAAGCGACCTCGGCATTTCTGTGCGACAGGTCTGAGGCCGCGATGTGGCGCAACGCCCATGAGAGCAGTGAATATAGAAAAAGGATAGCAGGGGGGCCAACCAACAGCCACGCCGAAACTGCGTGCACGGTAGCCCCCCACAAAGTAGCGATCGCGTGAGGCAGATTGGCGTGGGCCATTGCCAGCATCTGCACCAGCGACAATTGCAGCGGCGCCGCGCGAAATAGAATCTCCCCCAGCCGGATAAATGGAATCAAAAAAAACAATTGCAGAGGATAGACCAGGTAGTTCACCAGTTGGATCGCGGGAAGGTTCAAATGAAAAATCAGTGCTGCGGCTGCGCACAGCAAAGTGGTGGAACCGAGCACAGGGAAAACACCCAGCACGATCCCGAAGGCGAGACTCAGGGCTATCTTCTCCGGAGTGATTCCCTGGGTGAGAAGGTCGACGATGGGCCCGACCAGACGACGGTAGAAGAAACCCCGCTTCATGCCGCCTTCCTGACGAGAAGATTGGAAAGAGGTTCGTCCGGTTTCAGTTTGAAGAGCTGGATGAGAACGTAGCTGGACATCGCAATAATCGCAATATTGCCTAGACCCATGATGAGCAGAAACCAGATTACCTTCGCCACTAAGCTGTTTTCCTTGAAGCAGACCCACACGAAGAATGTCACGAAGCCGAAATAAGCGTCGAAGAGCGTGGCTACAGCCCAGGGACTGGTTATCCAGCTGAATTCCGATCCCGCTTGCCACACGGGCTTGTGCAGGCTGACCCAGGTGGTCATGGCGACCATCCAGAGAAAAATTGCGACGAAGATAATTTCGTCCCACACTCGCTAACTGCTGGCCGCCAGCGCAGCCAGGTGGTTCTCGAGCGCGGAAAAATCGGGCAAGATCACCCAACGGGAGCCGGCGGTTGCTGCCTTGAGATTCAGTTCGGCAGCTCCGCCCAGCCAAAGAGCCGTAGTGCGGGGCGTTTTGCGGGCGACAAAATCGAGTTCCTCCAAAGTCTCCTTGTTGGGGGCGGTCGAGAGGCTCAGCAAAGCCACGTCGGCATCGGTTTTACGCGCCGCCAGCACGATATCCGCCGCCGGCAAGTCCGCTCCCACGTAGATGACGCCCACTCCAGCGGCGGCCGTGAGCATGGCGGCGGTGAGGATCGGAAACTCGTGACGCTCGTGGCGCGGAGTCGCGATCAGCACCCGCGCCGACGAGTCGGATCGAGAATAAGCGCGCACAAACGATGTCAGCACGGAGCCGAGATACCGGGTGAGTATGTGCTCCTGCGCAATGCTGCATTTGCCTTCGTGCCAGCGCGTCCCCACCGTGCGCATGAGTGGCAGCGCGACCTGGTGCACAAACTCCCTCGGGCTCGCGATCGCCGCGGCCAGACGGTTGATTTCGCGATCCGTGCCCGCGGTATCGAAGCGTTCCAGTGCGCGCAATACCGGCGACAGAATGTCTTGGGTGTCTTTATTTATCGAGACCGGGCCGCCCACGGAAAAGGAAGAACTCTTTTCGAGGAGTTGGCGCAACTGCCGGTCTGTAAGGCTGGCCACTCGTCCAATGGAGTGACCCTGCTCGAGCGTGCGCCGCAACAAAATCAGCCTCTGGATTTGCTCCTCGGAATAAAGCCGGCCGCGCTCGGCA
Source organism: Terriglobales bacterium (assembly GCA_049521375.1). Classification (GTDB taxonomy): domain Bacteria; phylum Acidobacteriota; class Terriglobia; order Terriglobales; family Acidobacteriaceae; genus Acidiflorens. Next base: position 3,370 of record JBEKOW010000340.1, on the reverse strand, counting down.
CGGAGAGGAACCACGGCCTTGTAGCGCCGCTCCCAAGCACGAAGCGTATCGAGCGGGAGGCCCGTGAGTTTGGCGGCGGCGCTGATGGGGTAGGACTCTGGCATCGCTGAAGAAAGCGTAACAGCCGAAGTGCAACATGTCAACCATTTGTCATGGACAAAACATTGACAAACTGGCAGTCCATTGATACAAGAAGAAGGGCGCAATCCGGCGCCCGCCCTGAGAGCGTACTAATGGTAGAGATACTCGAAGTCGAGCAAGCTCAGAAGCACAAGTTGGGGAAGCTGTGATCAAGAGATTCCAGAACTACAGTTTCGGGACGGTTATCCCATTCGTGCTGCTGCACGCGGGCTGCATCGCGCTATTTTTTGTTTCCTTTCGTTGGTCGTGGGCGGCGCTGATGCTGGCGATGTACGCGGTGCGCATGTTCGCCATCACCGCGGGATACCACCGCTATTTCAGCCACCGCACTTACAAACTGGGCCGGGGCTGGCAGTTTCTGATGGCGTTTCTGGCGGAGACCTCGGGGCAGAAGGGCGTGCTGTGGTGGGCGGCGCATCATCGGGTTCATCACCGGCACGCGGATGATGAGCACGATATCCATTCGCCTTTGAAGCGCGGATTCTGGTGGGCGCATGTTGGCTGGGTCTTGTCGAACGAGTTCGACTCGTACGATCCGGCACTGATCAAGGACTTCAGCAAATTTCCGGAACTGCGCTGGCTGGATAAGCACTACCTGGTACCGCCCGCGGTGTTAGCGCTTGTCATCCTGATCGCGGGAGGTCTGGGCGCTTTTGTGTGGGGATTCGTGGCGTCCACTGTGCTTCTGTTTCACGGCACTTTCACCATTAATTCGGTTGCACATCTTTGGGGAACGCGCCGCTTCGAAACTCCCGACGACAGCCGGAACAATTTTGTGCTCGCGCTGCTCACGCTGGGGGAAGGCTGGCACAACAATCACCACAAATTCATGTATGCCTGCCAGCAGGGAATTCGCTGGTGGGAAGTAGATGTGACCTACTACGCATTAAAGGTGCTGAGTTGGCTGGGAGTCGCGCGGGATCTGCGAGGCATTCGGATGCCGCTTTCGGAACGGGAGGCGGGATGAGCCGCATCGCGGTCATTGGATCGGGAATCTCGGGAATGGCGGCGGCTTACCTGCTCAGCCGGAAGCACGAAGTCTGGCTCTTTGAAAAGGAAAGCCGTCTCGGCGGCCATACGCACACGCACAACATTCAAACGAGTCGTGGAGTGTTGCCGATCGACACCGGGTTCATCGTGCATAACTATCGCACGTATCCGAACCTGGTGCGGCTTTTTAAGAAGCTGGGGGTGGCGCGGCAGACGAGTGACATGTCGTTCGGCGTTTCCTGCCGCGAGACTGGGTTCGAATACAGCAGCCGTGGGGTGCGGGGGTTCGCGGGCGGGCGGAACTGGTATCGCGCGGGACATTACCGTTTTCTGGCGGAGATCATGCGCTTTAACCGGGAAGCGCGCACACTGTTGCAGGATCCGGCCGCGACCGAAGTCAGCCTGCGGGACTATCTGCACGCCCATCAGTTTCGCGGGGATTTTACACGTTACTATCTGCATCCGATGGCGGCGGCGGTTTGGTCCACTTCGCCGGAGGAGATAGAAGATTTTCCGGCGTTTACGCTGATTCGCTTTCTTGAGAATCATGGGCTGCTGGGCTTGACGACGGCGCCGCAGTGGTACGCGCTGCAGGGCGGAAGCAGCGCTTACATTCAGCCGCTGACTGCCCCTTACAGAGAGCGGGTTCGCCTGGGAGCGAGGATCGACGGGGTGACGCGAAGCGCTGAGGGAGCGCATATTCATTTTGACGATCGACCGTCGGAGCGTTTTGACGAGGTCGTATTCGCGTGTCACGGGCCGCAAGCCTTGCCGTTACTGCTCGACGCTTCGGCGGTCGAGCGGCAGGTACTGAATGGATTCCGCACCAGCCGCAACCAGACTGTACTGCACACGGACTCGAGTTTGCTGCCGCGACGGCTGGGAGCGCGCGCTTCGTGGAACTATCACCTGGGCACAAAGCGGCGAGCGGCTACGCTGACGTATCACATGAACCGTTTGCAGAATTTATCCACGCGGGAAGATTACTGCGTCACCCTGAACGACGCGCAGTCGATCGAACAGAGTAAGATCCTGCGCGAGATGACTTACTTTCACCCTCTTTATACGTTGGAGGCGGTGCGCTCGCAGGCGCGCTGGGCGGAGATCAGCGGCCATAGTCACACGCACTTCTGCGGCGCATACTGGTTCTACGGCTTCCATGAGGACGGACTGAATTCGGCGATTCGGGTGGCGGAGAAATTGGGCGTCGCCTGGGGATCGCAAACGGAAGCGCCGCTGGAGTTGTCGGAGACGGTGGCCTGATGCAATCGGGAATCTATTGTGGGACGTTGCGGCATCGCAGGTTCAGCCCTGCGCGGCACGAGTTTACTTATCCTCTATTTATGGTGTTTCTGGATATTGACCGGTTGCCGGAGTTGATGAAGATCTCACCGCTGGCGGGATACAACCGGGGGAACTGGGTGTCCTACCAGGAATGCGATCACTTCGGGGATCCGGCAAAAACGTTGCGCGAGAGATTGTGGCGCGATGCGCTGGCCAACAATCTCGAACCGCCGCGGGGACGAATCTTCCTGCTCACTCATCTTCGCTATCTCGGATACAACTTCAACCCGGTGTCTTTCTTTTACTGTTACGACCATGAGAACAGATTGCAGACGATCGTCGCAGAGGTGAACAACACTTTCGGGGAGACGGCAAATTACTGGCTGACTGCGGGCCTCGAGCGGTCCGCGGGGAATAACAAGCGATACCGTTTCCACAAGACATTTCACGTGTCTCCATTCATGAAACTCGGGCACGAATACGATTGGACGTTTACGCCACCGGGCGAAGGGCTGATCACAGAGAGCGTGAGTTACGAAGACGGGCGACCAATATTTGATTCGACGCTAAAACTGGAGCGGAGGGAATGGTCGCGGCGCGAACTGCACCGGGCGCTCATCCGTTTTCCGTGGGTGACCGCCAAGGTCATTACCGCCATTCACTGGCAGGCATTGCGGCTGCTGCTGAAGCGGGTACCGGTGGTCTCACATCCCGGCGCGGGGCGTTTTCAGCGAGCGACGGTGCAACACCTGGGGGCGTCATGGCGAGCGGAATGACGGCGAATGCCGCCAAGAAGATTTTTCTGAGATCTCTGGCTGGACTGCGCGGAGGCGGGCTGGAGATTGTGTGTCCGGAGAATACTTATTACTTTGGCCAACCGGGGTTAAATGAGGAGAAGGATCCACTGCACGCGGTTATCGCCGTGCACGATGAACGTTTTTTTCTGCACGCGCTG
>JBEKOW010000339.1:0-4218 GCA_049521375.1 Terriglobales bacterium | reverse complement strand
CTGCATCGTTTGTTGACCGATGCGCAGGTCGGCGTCCGCTGCGCTCTCACCATTATCCGCCACACCGAAAGATTAACCTTGTCAATCTCTCCCGAGGAGGCACACTAGCTCGTAACGCGGAACTCGCAACTCGCGGCCAGGCATTCGCCGCCAAAGGTGCGGCCGTCATTGCACTCGCTGGACTCGTGTGTTAGCTTCGATTTCGGAGACATCCGCTTGCGACACACGGTTCCGGCGGGGATGGACCGCAAGGAGAGCGAAGTTTACCTGCGGCTCGATCCGGCGCGTCTACCCAGGCACATCGCAATCATCATGGACGGCAACGGGCGCTGGGCCCGCCGCCGTCACCTGCCACGCGTTGCCGGGCATCGCGCTGGGGTGGCGGCCGTGCGCTCCACCGTCGAAACCGCGGCGCGCATCGGAATTCCGGCGCTGACCCTCTACGCATTTTCTGAAGAAAACTGGAAGAAGCGTCCCAAGTCGGAAGTAGATTTCCTCATGCGTCTGCTGTGCCGTTACCTGAAGGCGGAAATCAAGACGCTCAATGAAAACAATATCTGCCTCCGTTACATCGGCCGCCAGCACGAGTTGCCGGAGTCGGTGCAGCGCGAGATGACCGAAGCGAGAGAACTGACCGGCTCCAATACCGGAATGATTCTGACCCTCGCGCTCAATTACAGCGCGCGCAGCGAGATTGTGGATGCCTTCCGCTCCCTTGCTGCGGCCGCCGCCCGCAATGGCGGGCTCGGCCACCTCGAAGTGAACGAGCAGTTGATCAGCGAGCACCTTTATACGCGCGATCTCCCCGATCCCGACCTGGTGGTCCGCACCAGCGGCGAAATGCGCCTCAGCAACTTTCTGCTCTGGCAGTTGGCCTACGCCGAGATTTACGTGACGCAAACCTTGTGGCCCGATTTCCGCGGACTGCAACTGCTCGAGGGCATCGAAGAATACCAGAAGCGCGAACGCCGCTACGGAGGCCTTGGCCACGACCCCGGCCACACCCGCGAACACGCCAAGCCGCGCGAACACGCCGACGCCAAGCCCTGAACGCGTCCCGCAAGAATTCCTTTGTGGCCATCTCTGCCCTCGGTAGTTTAAGATTTGCCGTCCGATTCATCCTCATTTAATGATTCAGCGCATAGCGACAGCCGTAGTTCTCATCCCGCTTGTCCTGCTCCTCGTCCTCAAGGCGCCCGCTTATCTTCTGATCATCGTCTCCGGTGCCGTGGCTCTCCTCGCAATCGCAGAATTTCTAAAGCTGGTTACACATTACGGGATTCAGCCGCTCTCGCAGCTCACTTACGCTTTCACCGTGCTCTTTTTTATTTCTGTCATCTTCGCCTCGGCAAACCTCACGCCGCTGATGGAAGCCACGTCCACGCTCTACTGGATGATCGTCGCCGCCGCGATCGCGCCGTTTGTATTTCTGACTGCAGCCATGCGGCGCGCGGAATTGAGCAGTAGTTATTCCGCCGCCGCCGCTTCGACGTTTGCCTTCGCCTACATTGCACTCCCGATGGCGCTGCTGGTTGAAATTCGCCGCCAGCCTGCCGGGGCGATCTGGGTGATCTACACGCTGCTCGCGGTTTGGTCGGGAGACATCTTCGCCTACTTCGTCGGCAAGTCCCTCGGACGCCATCGCATGTCCCCGCGCATCAGCCCGAAGAAAACCTGGGAGGGCGCGATCGCTTCCATTCTGGCGAGCGTCGTCATCGGCACGGTCTGGTTTCAACACGCGCCGCAAGTCAGTTCAGCTCTCTTGCGCATCAGCCTCATTGATCGGCGCAGCGGCATGTTCGGCCTGGAGCAGCCGCACTTGTGGCCGATCATTCTGCTGTCGGCGGTTGTCAACCTTGCGGCGCAACTGGGCGATCTGGTTGAGTCCCTGATCAAGCGCGGCGCCGGAGTCAAAGACTCGGGCTCGATCCTGCCCGGCCATGGAGGCATGCTCGACCGCATCGACGCAATGTTGTTCGCCGTGCCGGTCGTGTGGGCCTACACGGCGTGGCGGATGATGCAGTAACGCAGCCAGCACGTCGTGCCCTTCCTACCGGAGGCCTTCTTCCCTATATTGAAGGCCATGGAAGTACATTTCACTCCCGACGTTGAAAAGCCTTTGCCCGACTCAAGGCGAAAACCGAAGCCCAGCGCAACCGTCAGGCATGAGCTTCGGCTATGCTCTGCACCCGGGAGCCTTTGCGGACCTCGACGAAACAGAAAAATTGACTGAGCCCAGCGAATGCCCGTCGGGCGGGACGATCTTCAGGCAATACACCAGTTGCGATCCTTTCGAAACGATGCCGGAGTCGGAGATCGAAATGGTTCCCTTTCGTTATTGAAAACATCTTCGGCCACGAAGAGCGCTCGTGGTACAGCCAGTACCAGCAGCACTACGGCCAACACTAATAGCAGGGTCCGTTTCATCACACTCACCCCCCGAATCTCAAATCCCGATCAGCAGCTCGACGACCAGATCTGGTGAAATCCCCCTCTATTCGACGACCTGGTCCAGCACGGCGGAAGTGCTCGCCGCATCATCCGCATCTCCCTGGTATTCAGCCGATATGACGTGCGTGCCGGAGGTGAGCGTACTCTTGGCAAGTTTCGCGACACCGCCGTTCAAGGCTGCCAGACCGAGCGTCGCGGTTCCATCCAGAAACTTCACTTTCCCCGTTGGAGTGCTGCTCCCCGAGCCTGTCACTTGCGCCGTGAACGTAACAGCCTGTCCGGATTGCGAGGGATTGACGCTCGAACTTAGAGCCGTCGTTGTCGGATACTTACTAACGAGCTGGCTTACTCCTCCGCTGCTCCCCTCGAATTTCGTATCCCCGGCGTATATTGCCTTGATGGCGTGCGTCTTCGCCGCCAGTGCTGAAGTAACGAACTGCGCCACTCCGCTCGCCGTCGCGCCAGTTCCAATCTCGGAGTCTCCGTCAAAGAACGTCACCAGTTCGCCATCTGGAATCGCGCCACTTGCCGACGTCACGGTCGCCGTGAATGTTACTGTCTGCCCCACAAACGAGGGAGAACCTGAGGAGGTCGCCACCGTCTTCGATATAAGTCCTTTATTGATTGTTTCCGCCAGAGCCGGGGACGCGCTCCCATAGTTATTGGCATCGCCGGAGTAAGTGGCCATGATCGAGTGCGATCCCGCCGAGCGGTAACTCGTCGTGTACGCTGCCTGGTTGCTGGCGATCGTTACCGTGCCAAGGGTCGAGCCACCGTCCTGGAAAATGACCGTTCCTGTAACAGGTCCCCCGTATTGGCCGGCAACGGTCGCAGTGTAGGTGACATATTCATTGAGCAGAGCGGGGTTCAGCGACGACGCCAGTGAAGTCGTGCTCGCCTCGGGATTGACGGTCTGGTTGATAGCGGCTGACACACTCGAACGGAACTGGAGCGATCCCTGGTACACAGCAGTGATCGAGTGCGAACCACCACCCAGCGTCGCGACGGAGATCGATCCAGTTCCATTGGCGAGCGTTGCAGTTCCCAGGCTGGTCGTGCCATCGAAAAACGCGACCTGCCCGGTCGGCGTGCCCGACGCGGAGGTCACGGTCGCTGTCAACAAAATGCTCTGTGTAAAAACTGAGGGATTGAGCGACGAAGCGATGCTGGTGGTTGCGGGAGTGGAACCAACGTGCATCATCACACCGACGCCGCCATTGCCGATTACAAGGTCTTGCTTGCCTTGGCCGGTCAGGTCCGCCATCGCGATAGAACCGCACCCGCCACAGTCCTGAACGACCGGGGCCTGAAAGGTGCCGTCGCCATTGCCGAGGAGCACGCCGATGGTGCCGTCGTTGCCATTCGCCGCGATAATGTCCAGCTTGCCGTCGCCGTTGACATCGGCGACGGCGAGACCTCCGCCCGTGTATCCGCCGCTGTCGTACGCAGTCACCGCCCGAAAACTTCCGTTGCCCCAGCCCAGCAGCACGCCCACTCCGCTGCCAATACTGTTCACGACAAGATCGGGAATGCCATCGCCGTTTACATCGGCGATCACAACGTTCTGCGTATGGTTCAACGCCTCGTAACTGACCGCTTTGTCAAAGTTGGCATTGCCACGGCCCATGAACACGCTGACCAGTCCGTAATACACGCGCGTGCAACGGGAACTCGTGCAGGCATTGGCCACGACGATATCGGGAATGCCGTCGCCGTTCAGATCGCCGACCGTGACTTCTTCGGTCTCTTCTCCGCCCGAATCGTAGA
>JBEKOW010000338.1:0-4228 GCA_049521375.1 Terriglobales bacterium | reverse complement strand
GTGGTCACATCCCGCCCATCGCGGATGATGTGAACGATCAGGGCGTCCGGGAACAGCTTCTTGATCGTCGGAAGATAGAGCAGGTGCAGGGGCGTCGATTCCGCCCAGCGTTCCACGCCCTGTTTCTGCGCAATGGTTTCCATCAGGATGCGCAGGAAATCCGCCGCGCTGTGGCAGTCGTTCAGAATCTTTGGTTCGATCTCTTCGCGCGTCAGGCCCGAACGGTAAAAGAGTTTGCTTTTCAGCCAGTGATCGAGCAGCGCGCGCCGGTTTTCGAGTTTGGCCAGGCTGCCGAAGCGCAGCCCAAGCAGGTTGAAGGCATTGCTCTCGGCGTGGTAGACGGCGAATCCTCCCGCCGATAGAAGCGTGTGATAGAGGAGTTTTGTGCCCGAGCGTCCACAGCCCAGCACAAATACCGGAGCCTTCGAGCGCGGACCGCGGCCCTGCCTGGCGGCGGCCTGCTGCTGATCCGGCAATGTGGGTGTCGAAGTCATGGTGCCGCGCTCATGATGCTCACAGCCGCGCCGATTGCGCCATGGCGGCCGGTTTGTCTTCCAGTTCGAGCACCGACAGATCAACCATGCGCCCGGTGGCAGTATTGAGTTTCAGCCACGTCTTGGCGCCCAGATAACCTCTGTAGATTCCCCGTTTCGCCCACTCCCGCGCGCCGGGTCTTCGTTCCGCTTCGGGAAGGGACAAGGCATATCCAGTTTCCTCAAGACATTTTCCCACGGCGGCCTCGATCGCGGCGACATCGCCGCGCGAAAGGCGCTCCTTCCAGCGGCCCAGCGGCTTGATCTTCTCTACTCCACCTTCTTCGCGGAATGAGGAATTCGTTTCGGAGACGCGGCCCAGGCCGGCGCTTCTGATCCGGTCATAGTCGAGATCGTGGTCCAGAAAACTGCCTGCCCGCTCCAATACGTCGCGAGGGTTGGTAATCAGGTCTTCGTAATGAACCTCCAGGTAGTCGGCAGGGAACATGCGGCCATGGTCGCGGCCATTGCGAACCATCCACTCCCAATACAACGCGGTCGCCACCAGGCTTCTGCTCTCGCTGCGGTCCCAGGGCAAAGGCTGGAAGCCGCCCATTTTCTTGAGCGACAAAGCAATGTCGCGCCCGTCGCGGATAATATGCAGAAAAAGCGCGTTCGGGATACTCGCCTTCAACCGCTCCATGTGCAGAACATTGTCGGGATCGTACGCGGCCCAGCGTGGAACGCCCTGGCTCTCGGCAACCGCATCCATCACAATCCGCATGAAATCCCCGCCGCTGCGGCAGTCGTTCAGAATGCGCGACGAGAGCTGCCCGGCATCGAGGCCGGTCCGTCGAAATCCTTTGCTGCGCACCCAGGTTTGCAGAAGCTTTTCGCGGTTCGCGCGGAGGGCGAGCGGCCCAAAGCGCGGGACCAGCGTCTCGAAGACGGGCAGGGAACCACGGTAGATGGCAAATCCGCCCGCCGACAACAGCATGTCATAAAGAAGATTTGTTCCGGAACGGTGGCATCCCATCACAAAGACAGGACTGCGCTTGCGATCGGCTGGATTCTCGGTGGCCACCAAGTCGAAGTTTATCACTGGGGCGGAGGGCAGTTAGCGGCGGTGAAAAGTTACCCGGTTACGAAAGTTCGCCGCTCGGTGTTGGGTCATGTGGGGTAACGGCTGTGCTCTGCGGCGTTGAAGAGAGCGACCGATCGTCTGGGAAACCATTGAAATAAAGTCTCGCAATAAAGTGTCACGATAACGATAATCAAACGTGATTGCACGGTGAAAAAGAAGGACGTACGCGGAGGACATGTCCACCCTAGCCGAGAAGATATTGCGAAAACTTGATCGTACGGTCGGCGTGGGAACCGAGCGCGTCCATCTCTATTCGGTGGTCAGCGAAGACGCCATCGCAAACCTGGCCTGTCCGACTAGACTGACAGTCGCTCGCCTTTTGCCCGATCAAATGCCGCAACTGAGCGAGGTTTACAGTTCGTTCGAGATGTCGGAACTCGACGAACCGCAGCGCAAGCAAAGTCGATGTTATGGCGCATGGCTCGCTGGCCACTTGGTGCATCACTCGTGGGTGCAGAGCGACGGATCCCACCGGATCGCGGAAGCGGGCCGCCGCGTCGACGTTGAAAGCGGAGATTTCTGGATTTATGATTGTCGAACCAGCCCTTCGGCGCGCGGCCTGGGCGTCTATCCCTACGTGCTGACGTTTATCCTGCGCGAGTATTTTAAGAATGGCTGCCAGAAAGGCGTCATTTACACGACCGAAGACAACGTCGCTTCCCAACGCGGAATTTTGAAGGCGGGATTTCAGTTGAAGGAAACTTTGCGGGCTTTGCGCATCGGCAGACGGCATTATCCACTCTAGATTGGTTCGCTGCGACCACGCGTCATTAGACGTTTCCAGTCCAACACCGCGCGCGCAGTTCATCGCCGGACAGCGCTTACTCCACGCCCGCGATGGCCGCCTCGATAGCTTCGACATCCGCGCCAATGTCTTTGCCATCGGTTCCCGCGAGCGCCCCCGGAGAAGCCTGGCTGCATCCGGCCACGCCGGCGTGGCAGAGCCGCGCGTCCTTGCTTACTCCATTTTGCAGATCGCGTATGCCGGCCGCTTTTGGGGAGGAAACCGAGATCGTTCCTTTCGGCCAACCCCCTTTATCGCCGATGATCATGTTCTTTTCGAACCGGTAGTTGACGAAGCATGCGTCCAGCACGGCTGCCGCACCGGCTCGTTGGGCGTTGGCTGCACAGTTCGCTTGACCGCCGCCGATGGAGGCGAATGCAGGGCGTCTGTCTCCGCCCATGAACAGGCTGTTAGTTACGCTGAAATTCATGATCTTTTCCGCGCGTTCGCCTTCTTCAAGATGATCTCCCACGTAAAAAATGGGGCCGCTGACGAACGCCGTCACGTGGTCGAAGGCAACGTCATGCAGCACGGGAGCGCGCGACACGATGATGGCAAACGTGCCCTGTCCCTTCCAGTCATGATCGTGAATCGAATCGGCGAGCAGATCGTGAATGCTGTACCTGCCGCCATCGGCAGTCGATCCGCCGGCTTTGGAGAAGCCGTTCGCCATCTGAATGACACCGGCCACATTTCTTATCCGGTTGTATCGGATCGTGACATCGGTGACCATGCACTTCGGGCACCGGTCGCCCTGGCTCTTGGGCGTAAGAAGAATCGAGTACCCCGTCTGCGTGAAGCCGCCCCAGCTGTTTTCGAGCAGGTTCCCTTCGAACAGCACGCGGATGCCGCTCTTCAATTCGAAATTATTCTTCACGATCACCGGGTTGCCTCCGCCGGCTGGCGCGTATCCCGGTTCGCCTTCTTTCCAGGTCATCGGCTTGAAAAGATGGTTGCGGCGGATCTCGATGTCGGTCGGGTTGACCTCGGACCCCGCGCCGCCAAACAGAATGTTCTCTCCGGAGGCCTCGATGAAGTTGTTGTAAATTTTCAGCGTGTTGATCGGGAGTTCTCCGTTGCCACCGCCGAGGGCGGACGCGTCCGTGCACGCGCCGCTGCGCGCCACGCAATAGAAGCCGCTGAAGTAGGAGTTGATCACGGCCACGTAGCGCGTGCTATGAAACAGCAGAATGCCTTTCCCCACTTCTGCTCCGGCGGCAGGATGGAACCAGTTGCGATCGAAGATGATGTGGTCGGCGCCTTCGGTTGTGGCCAACGCCCAGACTTTGGACTCCGGGTCGGAGACCCACTCCAGGCCGATAAAGCGGTAGTGGTCTCCCAGTGCAGGCGGCTTCTTGATGAGCAGCGTGGCCAGTTGTTTGGCCGCTCCGCCTGCAGGTTGCGCGTATGCGGGACGGCCCGGCAGGCTGACGACTCCCGCCCAGGCAGGTGACACCCGCGAACCCTCGGCTGGCAGCTTGGAGTCGGGCGTATCCGTACGAATCGTAATGTAGTGCCGGTCGTCGCACTTCTTGGCCGGGAAGTCCGTGACCTCGTAGGACGCGCCCGCCGCCAACAGCAGCGTGTCTCCGCACTTGGATGATTCGACTGCTCCTTGCAGGTCCCCATTCGCTCCGACCCGCACCTGTTTTCCCGGAGAGGGTGTACCATCCAGTCCCGTGTAGTAGCAGGATCTGGGGAGTTTCGCCGGCCCATCATTCTCGCCGAATTTCGCCACGTCGCCCTTGCCGCAATAGGCGTTTTCGCCGGTGGGAGGTGTCGTCGTTGACGCCGTCGACAAAACCGGATGCAGCAGGGAAAGAGCGA
>JBEKOW010000337.1:0-4239 GCA_049521375.1 Terriglobales bacterium | reverse complement strand
GTGACCAATGACACACAGCCCAACAAGCTGTATCGGAATCAGCGTAATGGGACCTTCAAAGATGCCGCGGTGGATGCCGGTATCGCATTTTCAGCCGAGGGCAAAGCACGCGCGGGTATGGGCGTTGACGCCGCCGATTTTGATAATTCGGGACGCCCCGGCGTCGCGATCACGAATTTCGATAACGAGATGATGGGCCTTTACCTGTCTTCCGGTTCCGGCAGTTTTGTCGATGTGGCGCTGCCCAGCGGTATCGGGCTGGCGTCGAAAGACAAATTAGGATTCGGCTGCGTTTTTCTCGACGCCGATCTCGACGGCGCATTAGACCTGGTGGTCGTGAACGGCCACATCGACGACACCGTCCGCAATGTGAATGGTGTCGGCTACGCGCAGCCTCCCCAGCTTTTTCTCAATAACGGGAAGGGAAGGTTCGTGGACGTGGCTGCCGAAATCGGTGGCGGCTTCAATCAACCAAAGGTCGGACGGGGCCTGGCTTACGGCGATTTCGATCGCGACGGCGATCTTGATCTGCTGATCACGACCAACAATGGCCCCGCCTATCTCTATCGCAACGATTTGAGTGGCGATGCCCGGGGCCCCGGGAAGAACCGCAGCATCCGCTTTCGGCTGGTAGGAACGAAATCGAATCGCGATGCCGTCGGAGCGGTGCTGAAAATCTCTTCCGGAGGATTCGCCCAATCGCGCATGGTGAAGGGCGGCTCCAGTTATTTGTCGCAATCGGAATTGCCCGTAACCTTTGGGCTCGGGCCGTGGGACAAAGTTGATCGTCTGCTGATCTCGTGGCCGAGCGGAAGGACCGAAGAGTACAAAAATCTGTCAGCCGGCCGGGCCTATCAATGCGTGGAAGGTAATGGAATCACAGCTCTCTCGAGTTTCTAGCGCGCTCGCGGTCGTGGGATCATCGCGCTACGTTCAGCGCCCGGCTTCGAAGCGGTAGCCGATTCCGCGCAGCGTCTTGAGGTAGCGAGGATGGCGCGGATCGCTTTCGATTTTTTCCCGCAGTCGCCGTACGAACACGTCAATCGAACGCGGCGTGACGAAGGAGCCTTCTTTCCACACCGCGTCAAGCAACTGGTCGCGCGTAAATACGCGCCCGCGGTGACGTGCCAGATATTCCAGCAGCCGGAACTCGCGCACCGTCGTCGGCACGGGCCTGCCTTGCAGTCGCACCGTCATGGAAGCGATGTCAATCTCCAGTTCTCCCACTTCAATCAGTTCGCGGTTGGGAGCATCGACCTGGGCGCGCAGAACGTTGCGTACCCTCGCAATCAGTTCGCGTGGACTGAATGGCTTGGTTATGTAGCCATCCCCGCCGGCATCGAACGCCTGAAGTCGATCCGGTTCCTGGGTGCGCGCGGAGAGAAAAATAACGGGTGTTCTCCCCAACACCTTGTGCTGGCGAATCTGGCGGCACAGATCGAACCCGCTCATCCCGGGCAGCATAATGTCGAGAAGAAAAAGCGAGGGTGGTTCCACCGTGGCTGAGGGAACAACCGGTGCGCCCGAGAAAAACGCGGAAACCTCGTAGCCCGCGCCCCGCAAATTATGCTCGATCAGGCGGGAAACATCGATGTCATCTTCGACCACGTAGATCAAATCGGTCCGGCGCGGGTTGTCTTCCGCCTCCAAAGAATTCATCGGTATGGAGATCTCAGTCGCCATCAAGGAACTGCAGTGAAAGGGTCGCACCAACACTAGAAGGGCTTTGTTGCAGCAGTGTTGCGCGAGTGTTAAAGGAGCGTGAATTTGCTCGGGGAAACCCTGCTGCGAGGAAGGACCGGTTCTACAAGTTCGAGGCATGGCCATCGATCCGGATGCCCGCGCCCGCTTCACTTTGCCCAAAAGTCGGCCGCAAACAAGCCCCTCAGCTTGGCTCTGAACTCTGCTCGGCGTTAAACTGCCTGATATGAATACCGCCAATCAGCCCAATGTGAAATTCGTCCAGACCCCCGATTATCGCGATTCCTATTCCAACAGCGTGCAGATTCGGGTCAATGTGTGGGATTTTTTCCTCGTCTTCGGAACCATGCAGCAAAGCTCCGAAACGCAGGTCGACTTGCATAATTTCCAGGGAATCTACCTGAGCCCGCAACAGGCGAAAGCGCTGATGGCACTCCTGCAACAGAACGTCGCGAATTACGAAGCCGCGTTTGGCGAGATCAAACTCGACCCGCGCGCTCCGGTGGGACCTGTTCATTAATGGCTTCGGCTGCGCCTTCCGATCTGAAAACTCGATCTCAGCCGAAATCTTTGGGGTGGCCGCAGCAGTTTCTGCTGTTCGCATTGTTCTTTGCCGGGTTGATGCTCTTGCATGCGCCGCTTCTGCGTCTCCCTTATTTTTGGGATGAGGCCGGATACTATGTTCCCGCGGCGCGCGATCTGTATCTGACCGGCTCGCTCATTCCACATTCCACGCCTTCGAATGCCCACCCTCCGCTCGTCATGGCCTGGCTGGCGCTCGCCTGGCGTGTCGCTGGATATTCCGCGCTGGTCACGCGCACTGCCATGTTGGCGCTGGCGGCGTTCTCGCTGCTGGGACTGTTTCGCCTTTCGAGGGCGGCGACCAATCTCCCGGTGGCCTGGGCAACGACTGCCCTAACCGCAATCTATCCTGTATTCTTCACGCAAAGTTCCCTCGCGCAGGTGGATCTTCCCGCAGCCGGACTCACATTCTGGGCGTTGCTTGCATATCTCGAAGATCGTCCCTGGAAGCAACTGCTGTGGTTCTCGCTGGCGGCCTTGGCCAAAGAGACTGCCATCCTCGCGCCCCTGGCCTTATTTGGATGGGAACTGATAGCTCCCTTGATTCGTCGGTCATGGCCCGAACTCGCGCCACCCCGGGGAAGACGAACCAACGCCTTTTATTTCTTGCTTCCGGTCGCCCCGCTTGCCTGCTGGTACGCGTTTCACTACGTAGAGACTGGCTTCGTGCTGGGAAATCCCGAATTCCTCCGGTACAACCTGGCCGCGACTCTCGATCCTCGGCGCATCCCGCTCGCCCTCCTGATGCGCATTTGGCAGATTACCGGATATTTCGGACTCTACCTGCTCACTCTTGCAGGAATCCTGGCGATGTTGCGTCCTGCCCAGAAAGTGAACAGCGTAGCTCTCCCACGAGTTTTGATCTGGCAGCAGGCAGCCTTCGCGGCGGTGTTGCTCGCATACCTGTTGTTCATGTCGGCGGTGGGCGGAGCGGTGCTGGCGCGCTACCTGCTTCCCGTGGTGCCGCTCGTGATTCTTGCGTGGGTTTCGACCCTCTGGCGGCGCGCCCGCCATTGGAGGCTGCTCGTGGCAGCAGTCGCAATCGCCTTTGCCTCCGCGCTATTCGTCAACCCGCCCTACGGATTTTCCCTCGAAGACAATCTCGCCTATCGCGAGTACATCGTGATGCATTCCGAGGCCAGCCGATTCCTTACCATGCGTTCTCCGAATGCGCGCGTGCTCACCGCGTGGCCCGCGTCCGATGAACTCACGCGTCCCTGGCTGGGCTATGTCGCGCGCCCATTTCACGTGCTGCGGATCGAAGATTTCACCGCTCCGCAGATTGAGTTGGCTCGCTTTGCCCGCGGCCAATTCGATGCGGCGCTGGTTTTTTCCACCAAGTACGAACCTCCGCACCCGCTTCTTGAAGACTGGGCAGCGTGGCAGCGAATCAAGGAGAAGTATTTCGGCTACCATCGCGATCTGTCGCCGCAAGAAATCGCGCAGCGCCTCGGCGGAAGAATTCTGTTTCACAAGGAAGAATATGGCCAGTGGATCGCCGTCATCGCATTTGACGAAGAGAAGTAGCACATGAGTTTGCCGAACAGGCGACTTATCCCTGCGATGGCGCCAGTCATTCGCGCAGCAGATGACAGGAGTGCGTCTTGATGACTACCCAGACATTCTTACCCGTAGCTAAACCCAGCGCGTCCTGAGCGGCCAAAGTCAAATGGACTTCAAACTGTGTGCCCCCACAGTCCACCCCCGCCGAAACAATTCCATCTCGTCGTTCCAGCCAGACGATCGTTCCGGGCAGAATATTGCGTGCGCTAAGCCCTCGCGGACTTTCGGTTGCCAGCAGGATATCGCCCGCCTGGACGCCGATTCGCAGCTCCGTTCCGGCTTCCGCTCGCACCAGCGGAGTCTCGAGGTCCAACTGCCCCGTGCCCGGTTGTCCCGCGTCGACCCGGCAGGTCATGGTCCCGCGATCCTCATGCAATGCGACGACGGTCGCGT
>JBEKOW010000336.1:0-4280 GCA_049521375.1 Terriglobales bacterium | reverse complement strand
CCGCGATTGGCTACCAGGATCTTTTTGAACATGGTGTGAAAGCTCTCAGCCTCAAGCTCCAAGCTCTCAGCTCTCAGGAAACCCACGGTAGGGCGTCTGATTTTCCCTGGAACCTGGAGCTTGGAGCTGAGAGCTCATTTCTTCGGACGCACCGCGAACAATTCCTGACCATATTCGATCGGCTGTCCGTTGGCGACGAGTTTCTTGACCAGTTCTCCGGCCGCATCGCATTCGATCTCATTCATCAGCTTCATCGCTTCCACAATGCAGAGCACTTGGCCGATTTCCAGCATGTCTCCCACTTTGACGAACGGAGGAGAGCCGGGCGATGGCGATTCATAAAACGTGCCCACGATCGGGGAACGCACGATATGAAAAGTCTCCTCAGGCTCGGGGGCCGGGGTGGCGACGCTGGGCGCATGAATCGCCGGCGATGGCACCCCAACCGGCGCTGACGCCGCAACAGGCGCGGCCATGTAGCGGGGCTCGATATATGCCGCGGCCATCGCGCCCATGCCGCGTTTGACCTTGACCTTGACATCGCCGCGCTCCAGTTCAAATTCGGCGATGTCTTTTTCAATTAGGAATTCAATGAGTTCTTTCAGCTCTTTTTGATTCATGGAAGACGGCGGGTTCCGTTTCTGGATTTTATGCCTCGATCCGGCGTGTCGATACTCATCTCTCTATACCGGACTTGCCTTGCCGCTAAATAACTATTAGATCGTTGTCCGTCTCGCACAGCACCTCGCACCCCGAAGGCGTTACTACCACTACATCTTCGATGCGCACGCCCCACTTGCCCGGAATGTACGCGCCGGGTTCAATGGTCACCACCATGCCCGACTCCAATTTCTGCGTCTGCCCGGCCGCCACTCTCGGCGCTTCGTGAATCTCCAGACCCAAGCCGTGTCCGGTGGAATGGGTAAAGTAGTCTCCCAGTTTCGACTTTCTCAGCACAGCCCGCGCCGCCTCATCCACTTCGGCGCAGGTTACCCCGGCCCGAACAGCGTGAATCGCGGCACTCTGCGCTTCCAGCACCGCCCCATACAACTGCCGGGCTTCTCCCGGAGGCTTCCCCACGTGCACAGTACGCGTGCGATCCGAGCAATAACCCGCGAGTATAACACCAAAGTCGCAGACCACGAATCCACTCCGCGGGATCGGCGCGCCCGAGGCGCGGCCATGAACGACCGCCGAGCGCTTGCCGGATGCGAGGATGGTGGGGAACGACATTCCCTCGGCACCCCGGCGGCGCGCCTCGTATTCCATCGCCGCGGCAACCTCGACTTCGGGCACTCCGGGCCCGATTTTCTCGCATGCAATCGGAAACAAGCTCGCTCCCAGTTCGATGGCTTCGCGGATCAGGCGAATCTCGGACGCATCCTTGATCATGCGGGCGCGTTCGACCAGCGGAGGCGCGGAGCGCACCTGGACCTTGCCTCGAAGCGTGTGCGCAAGCCGGTCGCGTGAGCCCGCGCTCAGCGACTCGGATTCGATTCCCAGTATTGTTGGCCCCGCAGCCGATTTCTTGCGCTGCGCCGCCAGCCATTCCGCAGCCGCCACCATTGGAGGCTTGCTCTGGATCACGATGCGCGCGTTTCTGACTTCTTCTTTTGCCTGCGCGATGTAACGGCCATCGGTAAAAAACGTGGCGCTGCGGCGAGCAACCAGGAGCACCCCTGAGCTGCCCGTAAATCCGGTCAGGTAACGAACATTCGGAAGATGGGTGACCAGGAGGAAATCAAGTTTGTTGCTGGAGAGCAGTGGTTGCAGCCGACGCAGGCGCGCGACGTGATCCATAAGAAAAAGTTTAGCAGCCTTTCGCGGCGGTCTCGCGCAGCGCCGTCGCGACCCCAGTACAGCGGGGCCAGGCTCTAACAGTCTGCTGAAAGACGTGTTTTCTCCGGACAAATTCCCGCAGCGGCTGGAAGCCGCTGTTGATCGGGCAGCGATTCACGGCACGAGTGGAACTCGTGCCCTTCCCGTTCGTGCCCGATTCCAGAGTTTTTCAGCAAATTGCTAAACCTCTAAAAAGCGAAACCGCCGTGCTCTCGGCAGTTTTTCCGAGAAGCTGCGGCGGCCGTTGCTTTGTTACAGCTGCTAACTACGTTTGAACGTTCCTGGTTTGAACATTCAAGGTCGAAAATTCTATGTCTGAACAATGCGCGGAGTGATGAAGAAAATCAGCTCCTGCGTGGAAGTCTGCACGGTGCGATGCTTGAACAGGTTGCCAAGGTACGGGATGTCCCCGAGCAGCGGAACCTGCGCGATGGCCAGCGAGTTGTTGGTCTGAATCACTCCGCCGATAACGACCGTGCCGCCGTCGGTTACCAGCACCTGTGTGGTCGCCTGCTGCGTGATCAGGGTTGGGTTGTTCTGCACCTGTTGCGAGAAGTCGGGCAGCGTATTTTCCACATCCACGTTCAGGAAGATCGTGCCTTCCGACGTGATCTGCGGAGTCACCGTCAGACGAAGGAAAGCGTCGACGTAAGTGACCGTCGGGGGACCGCCCAACTGCGCGGCCGTCACGACCGGTACGCGTACGCCCTGCTTCACGACCGCCTGGATGTTGTTCTGCGTAACCACCCGCGGACGAGACAAAATCTTCAGCAGACCGCGCGATTCGGCCATCGACAGGATAAGGTCGATCCGCATATTGTTGCTGGCGTTTACGAAGCTGAAGCCGCTGGTCGGTCCGGGTACACCCAGGTTCGAGAACAGCGGAATCTGCGTCGCGGTCCCGGGCGTGCCGAGAACCTGGTACAGAGGATTGCTGGCGGCCGATCCAACCGTGTTCGGAGAATAGCCGGGGCCGTTCGCGCCCGGTATGCCGCCGACTGATGTGGTCCCGTTGCCCCAGCCAAAGCCCAGCTGGGTACCAATGTCGCGGGCGAAGCTGCGAGTCGCGGAAACGACGCGCGCTTCAATTTCAACTTCCTGCGTCTTGCGATCCATCTGCTGAATGATGCGGTCAATCTGCGGCAGCACCGCGGGAATGTCAGAGACGATCAGCGCGTTGGTGCGCTCATCGGCCACTACGTCGCCGCGCTGGCTGAGGAATTTCTTGAGCGTCAGCAGCACGTCTTTGGCGTGTGCGTAGCTGAGGAAGCGAGTGATGGTCACCTTGTCCACGGCCAACGCTTCGGCATCGATCTGGCCGCGGCGGTTCTCGGCTTCCCTCTTCAGGGTCTCGATGGTGGCGATGCGCAGGACGTTGCCGTCCAGCTGGCGCGACAGGTCGTTGTTCTTGAGCACGATGTCGAGCGCCTGATCCCACGGCACGTCATCGAGCACGATCGTCAGCGTGCCATGCACGTTCGGATCGAGCACAACGTTCAGTCCGCTGATCTCGTGAATCAGGCGGAAGAAGTCTTTCAGGTCGACATCTTTCAGGTTGACCGAGATGGGCTCGCCCGTATACTTGGCGCCGGCCGACGCTGGCTTCGACTCCATTTGCGTCTTCTGCTCGGCAGCGAGGTTCACGGCGGGCTGCACAGCCTGGCCGCCGCCCATGGTGGCGTTGGCACTGGTCGAAACCAGTTCCGCGGCGGTCTTGTCGGCGAAACGGCTGGCGGCTTCCTCGGCCTTGGCGGCCGGTTCATTGGCCACAGCAGGCTTCGACGAATACTTGGGCTCGACGAAGGCGAAGTCCGACGGTTTATCCGTGCTCGCCGCGGCCGGAGCCGGAGCAGGCACAGTGGGAGCCGGCGTCGAAGCCACCGGAGCCGAGGCCAGGATCAGCTTCGGCGCAGCGGTTGCCTCTGCGGGTGCCGCCGCGGGCTTGAGCTCGGCAGCGCGCGCGCTGTGCGCCAGCTTGCCCTGAATTTTCAGCGTGTAGCCGCCGTCGGGGCGGGCCACCAGTTCGTGCTGGCGGCTCTCCGTCAGGTCGACCACGACGCGGGTATTGCCCTCCCGGTCCATGCCGATGCGGACATCCTTCACGCCGTCCTCACCGACCACGATGGAGCTTTGCGCCGTGGCCATCACCGTGTTGGGAAGGTCGACGACGATCCGCGCCGGAGAATCGAGCGTCGTCATTTTTGGCACGAATGTGCCTTTTGCTCTGAACTCGACGCGCAATCCGTCCTGACCGTGGGCAACCTCGAGCCGCTGTAACTGCGCGCTCGCCGCACCCCCTTTGCCCGTCGTGTCAGCCGCGGCTGCGATCACTACAAATCCCAGCAGCGGAACAATGAGACCCAGCACTAGCTTTCGCATTTCCCTATCTCCCCATGTGAGGCCGTTCGGCCTCCATGTGTATCTTCAAAGTCGTTTCCTGC
>JBEKOW010000335.1:0-4282 GCA_049521375.1 Terriglobales bacterium | reverse complement strand
CCCGTCGCCAGCAAGCCGGAAGCGACACATTCCGTCATTCAATCGCGGCGCTGGCCGACAATTCCGCGCCCACGCTTCTCCCCCGTTCCCTCCTGCTACAATCGCTAGCTCCATGATTCAAGGGAACTTCCCTGTGCACATAGACGTATTAATCGTGTGCTGTTGAAGGGGAAGAATCGGTCGGGAATTTGCAATCCGTGTCCAATATCTGAAGATAGCTAAATGGAAGAAGCCCAGGTCGTCGGATTGCTCGTCCGTCGCTGCATCGCTGGCGACGCTGCTGCCTGGGAGGAGATCGTTCAGCGCTACCACCGCCGCATCTACAACGTCTGCTACCGTTTCGCCGGCGACCCCGAAAACGCGCAGGACCTCACCCAGGAAGTCTTCATCAAGATGTACCGCACCCTAAGCACCTATGACTCCGGTAAGGGTGCGTTTATGACGTGGGTAACTACCATCACCCGCAACCTGCTCGTCGACCATTTCCGCAAGACCAAGGGCGACCGCCTGACCGATTCGCTCGACACCGCGCCCTCCGAGCACGAGGATGCGCAGCCTCTCAGCGACCAGATCGCCGATCGCAGCCAGCCGCCCGATCAGGCCGTCCAGAGCCTGCAGGCGCGCGCCATGGTTCATGAGGCGCTGCAGAAGCTTTCCCCCGAACTGCGCGAGGCGGTCATCCTGCGCGACCTGCAGGACATGGACTACAAGGAAATTGCCACCGTTTTGAGGGTCCCCGAGGGGACCGTCAAGTCAAGAATTAACCGGGGACGCGCGGAACTTGCGCGCCTCCTGCAACGTACATATAAACAGGTGATCTGATGCCACTGGAAACAAAACACGGGGCTGGTTGCGCAGAGTTTGAAGCCCTGCTGATGGACGCCCTGGACGACCCGGCCCAGTTGACGGGAGCCCGGAGGGAAAGCTTCGACGCCCACCGTCGCATTTGCTCGATTTGCGGTCCGCTCTTCGCCGATGTCAAGGCCGGACGCGATTGGCTGCGTTCGCTCGAACCCGTCGAGCCTCCCGCTTATCTGATGCATAACATTCTGATCGCGACCAGCGGCGTAGTGAGCACGCGCTCAGCCGTGATTGCAGGCGCAAGGCGGAGAACGCCGTTTGGGGAGCGGGCCCGCGAGTTGTGGGATTCGTGGTTCGCGCCCGTATCGGCCTTTGTGCGACAGCCCCGCTTTGCCATGTCATTCGGAATGATCTTCTTTTCATTCTCGATGGTCCTGAGTATCGCCGGGGTCAAGCCTGCGGACTTGGCCAGAGTCGATCTGCGGCCTGCCGCGGTGCGCCACGCGTACAATGACGCGCAGATTAAAGTGGTCAAGTACTACGACAATATCCGTTTCGTGTATGAGATTGAATCGAAGGTGCGCGAACTGAAGCGGGCGACCGCCCCCGCCGAGCCCGGGCCCCAGCCACAAAAAGAAAATCGCACGAACGATACCAGTGGACAACCGAACCAGAGACAGGATCGTAACTACTCTCAGGAGCAAGGCCAGAGCGTGCTGGCTGAACTGGAGGTGCACTCGGATCCAATTCCCAGTCAACAGGCTGCGAGCCTTGAGCCACGAGCCACGAACGAACTTCTGTTGGCTCGCAGCGCGCAACTCGAAGCTCGCAGCTGTACTTCCATGAACCGGAGGTTTGTATGAATTGCGCCAATCATGCTGATGCGTCAGCGGTGGCCTATTGCCGCACATGTGGGAAAGCGTTGTGCGCGAACTGTACGCGTCCCGTGCGGGGCGTGATCTATTGTGAAGATTGCCTGGGTACCCGAATGGAAGGCGTCATGCCCGGCGGCGCGCCGGCTGCGGGATTCGTACCCGGCGCCGCCAGTGCCATTCCACCCATGGGAGCCGTGCCACCGGTTATGCCGTCCCGGCCCATTCCGATGCCCGTGTCGAGCGGCCCGAACCCCACCGTCGCCGGAATTCTTGCCGGAGTCTTTCCTTTTGGAGTGGGAGCGGTCTACACCGGTCAATACGCCAAAGGTTTAGCACACCTCGCCATCTTTGTCCTGCTTGTCGCGGGTTGCAGCGTGAATGGCAGCGAGGCGCTGCCGATTATTTGTGGCTTTGGCATCGCGTTCTTCGTCGTCTACCAGATCTTCGACGCGGTGCGCTCGGCGCGTGCGCTGCAGGCGGGTCTGCCGCCTCCGGACCCCTACGGCTTGGCAGCGAGCTTTGGAGTAGCTGTCTCTGTCGGAGGGAGCCCTGCAGGAGGAACCCCTACCGGCGCAAGCCCAACCAAGGCCGACTCTTCATCCAAGATACCCACCAGCGCGATCATCCTCATTCTGCTCGGCGCGCTTTTCCTGCTTCACACGGCCGGATTGTTTGAGAACGGCTTTGACAAATTCTGGCCCGTGCTTCTGATGGGCCTGGGGGCCTGGCTCTTTGCCCGCAACTACGGCTTGTTCGGAACTACCGGGACGGTCGATCCGCGCACTTGTAACCGGAAGCTCGTGGGTCCCGCAATGATATTCGTGATCGGGACATTGTGCCTTCTGGATACCACGAATGTGGCCGGATTCCATCGCACATGGCCCGTGATTCTTCTTTTTGTCGGAGTCGCCAAGCTTCTTCAAGGCACCGGCTCCGGGACGACAACCGCGGCCTATCCTCCCGACGGCTTCGTGCCTCCGCCTGCGCCGCCTGGGCCCTTTCCACCACCGTCTGTCACTCCGCCGGCAGCTTCGAGCGACGCAAAGTCAACCGAGGTGAACCATGGCTAGCCCGGTCATGCCGCCGCCTTATGCACCTCCGCCGCCGCGTTCGCGATCGATCGCTGGAGCCGTGGTTCTGATCGTGCTCGGTGTGCTCTTCCTCATGGGCACGATGGGAATTTTTAACTGGCGCGGGCTGGTCGTTCTTTTCGGACGCTACTGGCCCGCCCTGCTCATCCTGTGGGGCATCATCAAGCTCATTGAGCACGAGCAGTACAAGCGCGCCGGCCTGCCCAGCCGCGGCATCGGAGTGGGTGGTGTGTTCCTGATGCTGTTTCTGATCATGGGCGGCCTGATTGCCACTGGCGCGTCGCGCCTCGATTGGGGAAATATTCGCGATCATCTTCAGATCGACGACGGCGATATGGACGAGATCTTTGGTGGCTCGTCGTTCGATTACGACGGCGATGTCAATACCGACTTGCCGGCTGGGACAACTGGCCTGCGCATCAACGACGATCGCGGAACCGTGACGGTCAACGTGGGCGACGAGAAAAAACTGCGGGTCTCATGGCGAAAGAAAGTCCACGCGGAAAATCAGGAAGGGGCAGACATCCTCAACAAGAAGACTGACATTACGATTGTGCCGGCCGACAAAGTCATGGTGCTCAATGCCAATACGCAGGCCGGAGGCGACAAGGGCGTGAGCGAGGACCTCGACATTTACGTCCCCCGCAACATGGACGTCACGATCACCTCGCGCCGCGGCGATATTACGGTCTCCGGCACGACGGGCAGCGTCGACATCAATCACCAGCGCGGAGAAGTGAACCTCAACGATCTAACCGGGAACGCAACCGTCAACGTGGATCGCAGTTCGGCGCGCATCCAGCACGTGAAGGGCGACGTCACCATTCAGGGCAAGGCCAACGAAATCGCCATTGAAGACGTGGAAGGCGCGGTCCACCTAAACGGCGACTTTCAGGAGAGTGTACGCCTGGTGCGGGTAACAAACACGGTGAGTTTCCACTCTTCGCGCACCGATATGGAGTTCGCGCATCTCGACGGCCGCCTCGATCTCGATTCCGGCGACCTGCGCGCCGACTCCTTGGCGGGACCGATGCACCTCACCACGCACTCGAAAGACATCTCTCTCGAAGGCCTTTCGGGAGACCTGCGACTCGAAGATACCAACGGAAGCGTCGACGTCGGTCTCAACCACCCGGGCAACATTCAGATTGACAATCGCAAAGGCGACGTGCAGATAACGATCCCGCCAAACACGCCAGTCAAAGTGGAAGCCCGCACACGCGATGGGGAAATCCAGAGCGATTTCGAAGAGATCAAGATCGAAAACGACAACAAGCAGTCGAGCGGCAGCGGCACGATCGGAACGAACGGCCCCAAAATGGCGATCAACTGCGATCACGGAACCATCGAGATTCGGAAAGGCACGGTAGCAGTCACACCGCCAACTCCGCCAATTCCCCCAAAGCCCGGCAAGCCCTCAAAAGCCATGCCCGCTCCCAAGGCCCCGCCGGTCGAGAGTGAGAACTAGTAACTGGGTCTGGGGTCTGGGGTCTGGGGTCTGGGGTCTGGGCTCTG
>JBEKOW010000334.1:0-4947 GCA_049521375.1 Terriglobales bacterium | reverse complement strand
GATTATTCGCTGGGCGCCGGCGATGGATCGCGTCCGGGGCGCATCAACGTAAACGAATACGCTCCCGAAAAGCGACTGCTGCTGAATGTGGAGGCGATTGCCTACCACGAAGGCGTCCCCGGACATCACCTGCAGTTTTCGATTGCGCAGGAATTGACCGACCTTCCTCCATTCCGCAAGTACGATCTGGACGTGAACGCGTTCACCGAGGGCTGGGCATTTTACTCGGAGCGCTTGGGCAAAGAAGTCGGCTTTTACCAGGATCCTTACAGCGAGTATGGCCGCCTGCAGAATGAAATGTGGCGCGCCGTGCGCTGGGTAGTCGACACCGGAGTGCACTCCCAGCACTGGACGCGCCAGCAAATGGTCGCTTACTTCCACGAGCACACCGCCATGGACGACGAGAATATCAACACGGAAGTCGATCGCTATATTGCATGGCCGGCGCAGGCGCTCTCCTACAAGATGGGACAGATGAAAATTCTCGAATTGCGGGAAAGGGCACAGCGCGAACTGGGGCCGAAATTCGACCTGCGCGCGTTTCACGACGCGGTGCTCGATTCCGGTCCGCTGCCGCTGGACGTGCTGGAAGAAAAAATTAAAGAGTGGATCGCGGAGAGGCGTTAAAAAACGGTGTCATCCTGAGCGGCCCGGTGCCCCATTCAAGCCGTCTTTTGGCTTGAGTGGGGAACTCACGCAGTGCGCAACGTCCGGAAGACTGGGAGTGGAGCAACTTCCGCCACTACGCAACGGGAGCTCAAGGGCGCGTCGAGATTGAGTCGGAATGGACCGCAGAAAGCGTGAACGAGCGGAGGGAAAACTGTGTCCAGCGGTCGAGGTTCCCCACTCAAGCCAAAGGATGGCTTGAATGGGCCACCGGCCTTCTGGTGAGGTCTATAATTGCGATCTCATGGCGCTGACCGCTGGCACCAAACTGGGCCCTTATGAAATTCAATCACCGCTGGGCGCAGGCGGCATGGGCGAGGTGTATCGGGCCAGGGACGCGCGACTGGAGCGGGATGTGGCGCTCAAAGTGTTGCGACCGGAAATTGCCGCTGACCCCGAGCGGCGAGCGCGGTTTGAGCGGGAGGCCAAGACCGTTGCTGCCCTGAGCCATCCCAACATCGTAGCGCTCTATGAGGTGGGTAATGCCGATGGTGTGGAATACACGGTCAGCGAACTGGTGGATGGTCAGTCGCTGCGGGCGCAAATCATAGGGCAGGGCGCCATCCCTGTCCGGCAGGTGGTGGAATTGGCAACGCAGTTGGCCGAGGGCATGGCTGCGGCTCATGCCGCCGGCATTGTGCATCGCGATCTGAAACCGGAGAACGTGATGATCACCCGCGACGGGCGGGTGAAGATTTTAGATTTTGGATTAGCGCGAGTTTTGCCAGTCACGAGCAAATTCGCTCAGGGCTCCACTTCGGCAACCATGGATTCGCTGCCAGTCGTCGAGAGGCCAGCGGAATACGTGACCAAGCCCGGCATGGTTCTGGGGACATTCGCATACATGAGCCCGGAGCAGGCCCGGGGCCAGGACGCGGATTACCGTTCGGACCAGTTTTCGTTCGGTCTGATCCTGTACGAGATGCTTTCAGGCAGGCAGGCATTTGTCCGCGACTCGGCGGTCGAAACCATGGCCGCGATCGTTCGCGACGAGGCGGAGCCGCTCAAGACTAAAATGCCGGCGCCCCTCAAGTGGCTTGTGGAACGCTGTTTGGAGAAAGAACCTACGCGGCGCTTCGATTCGTCGCGGGACTTATATCAGCAGTTGCGAACGTTGCGAGACCATTTTTCCGAGGCCTTCAGCGGCAGCATGCAGGCGGTGCTGCCGGAACAGGCGGCGGTAGAAGCGGGCGCACGCCGGCGAGGATTTAGCATTCGCGCCACACTGGCTCTGGCGGCCTTGACGGCGGCGCTGGCGGGTGCGTGCGCATGGTGGCTACACCCGGCCGGCGTGCAGCTTTCGGATTACAAGTACACACCTTTCGCGGTCAATGCGCGGTATCCTCTGTGGTCGCCTGACGGCAAAATGGCCGCGTACGCTGGCGATGTGGGGGCTGGCCAGGAGCTCTTTTTGCGCACGCTGGACTCGGCCATTCCACAGCAGTTGACGCACGACGCTGGGCGCGTACGTCCCCTGGCCTGGTCGCCGGACTCTGCGCACATTCTGTACTGTCAGAAATCGCGGGGCTCGGAACCGGACAAGGTGCTTTCCACCAGTTCTGTGGGAGGAGAGCCAGACGTGCTCTGGACGTTGCCGCGAGAGACGGTACGCATGCAAGGTACAAGTGCAGTGGCCGTATCTCCGAATGGCAAAGCGGCGGCCGTACTCTACCAAGGTGCGGACAGTATTATTGATCTGTACATCTCTGACCCCATCGGGTCCGATCCGCGGCGCTACCCAGACTCGCGGGTTTCTTCGCACTATGTTTACAACATTCCGCAACTCAGGTTCTCACCCAATGGCAAGCAACTCCTGTTGATTCGGGCGGGCGATTCCAAGACAGAAGAGTCCTGGTTGCTTCCCTGGCCGCCCGGTTCAGGAACACCGCGCCGCGTGCTGGGCAAATTGCTAAAGGACGCGGACACGCCGCGATTCGCATGGATGCCAGATAATCGACACATCGTCGCCGCGACCGCGAGCGGTATTGGCCCAACCGCCCACCTTTTTCTTGCCGATACCCAGTCCGAGCGCTTGCAACAGATCACGGAAGGAACGGGTTCCGAGAGCAATCCCACGGTTTCTCCGGACGGGTCTTCCATCCTGTTCACCGAAAGCAAAGATGATTTCGACATCTTGTCTATGTCAATTACCGATGGAACAGCGCAGGGCCTGATTGTGACGGCACGATCGGAGCAGACTCCGGCGTGGGCCGCCCATGCGGATTCGTTGGTCTATGTTTCTGATCGCCAGGGCACCGAGGAGATCTGGCTGCACAGCGGCAACGGACCGGACCGTCCGTTGGTGACCCAAGCCAGTTTTGCGAGCGACCCGCCTGAATGGATGATGGCACCGGCCCTTTCTCCGGATGGAACTCGAGTCATCTTTGGAGCAGTCACAAAAACCGGCGCATCGTGGCTGTGGGAGGTCTCGGTTGCGGGTGGCGCCCCGGTTCGCCTGGTGGCGGGCTCCGACACAAGCCAGGCACAGGCACCAGGAGATTGGTCTCCAGATGGCAAGCAATTCGTTTTCGCGAGCATTGAGCCGGATGGCACTCTGCCCTTGAAAATCGTGCGGACTTCCGGAGGGGCTGTCGCGCGGAAGCTGGAGGGTACGAGCAATGACGGAATGATTTCCTGGTCGCCGGACGGTCGCTGGATTGCCTATCCCGACGAAAATTCGCGGTGGCACTTGGTCTCTCCCGACGGCAAACAACACCGCGACCTCGGGGCTATTCGGAGCGCGAGCCTTGCCTTCTCCAAAGACGGCCGAACGGCATATGGCATTCGCCAAGACGCCGGCAAGTGGTTTCTTTTTACGCTCGATATCGAAACGGGGAAGTTACACGATATTAAGGGATTGGACCGCAGCTTGCGGCCGCAGTCGGAACTGGATCCGGGAATTCGTTTCTCACTGGCGCCAGACGGCAAAAGTTTTGCTTATTCGGTTGTCAAATCGGAGAGCAGCGTATGGATGTTGCAGGGTTTTGCGAACAAATAGCCTGATCCGTTTTGTTTCTGCCTCGGTACTGGAGCTAACCATAATGACTAAATCTGTCAAAATCACGACCTATTCAAAATTATAGAGTGGCCGTGGTGGTTGCAGGTCGGTCCCGCGCAGAATGTTGAACGAATCGGGTCAGTCCCGGATTGTCGGCAACCCGGAAACCAGGTGCCGCTGGTCTGTTGGTGAAATATCGCCATAGCACCAACTACGGCAATTCTCAGTTAGTGAAATCGCCTGATTACGCCAATCGCCTTCCCCGTGGTGTCGGTTTCGCGTAGAGTTTGTGCCATGGACAACGCCGAAACCGAGCAGAAAGGGTGGTATCCCATGCTTGCGCTTAGTGATGAGGAATTGCTCAAGGCGATTTTCTCGGAATTATGCAAGTCTGTCGGTTCAGTCGCAGACCCGTACAGCGAGGACGGTTCCTATGCCGCAGCTATTGGCAGTTTGCCAATCGGCCTCCGTGCGATGGCGGCAACCCATCACCTAGACATCAGCTTGACGATGGATGACATCGGCTGGCACTTCCTGAATTTTGGGGAACCGGGTCTCGTGCGAGAGACCGAAGTCGGGCTTCGAGAATTGGGGTTGGGTGAAATCGCACAATATTTCGCGGAGGCGCACGCTATTGTCAATCCCCTCAAGCCTGAGATTAAGGAAGCCGACGACTATTATCGGTGTCTCGAAAGCCGAGGCTTGATGGAGAGAATCAACGAACTCACGGACAAAGCTTCAGCAACGCAGCCCAGTCTGGATGGCAGTCCCATCTACGCCGCTTGGATCAAGTATGCTCGGGGGCATCCTGAAAAGGTTTTCACGTTCTAGTTGTTGAAACATCGCCATTACACTAACAACCGAGTGGTCGCTTGTTAGCGCAGACACCACATTACGCTCGTTATTTTTTTCATCACATTTTCCCCGTAACCGCCATCACAGACCTGCACCAAAATCGGTGCGATGATTTCTCGACGTTAGACTATCGGGAAGTGTGCCCGTCTCCAGAGACGAATGCATCACTTGTTCCAAACCAGGTCCAGCTCTTCGACAATTGAAAGAAATTCAAGGCAAGCGGCGGAAGCGCTCTGCTGGCGGGAAAACATCCCCTAAGTCTAATGTTTTTGATACTTTACATGTAACATATTTATTATCAATAACTTAACTGTTTTTGGGTAGGGGGGGGTACCCCCATATTTCCCCGATTCCCGCCCCGCACGATTCAACTATCTGTCATCAATTCATAGTTTTAGGGAGATCCCGGCCGTCTCGTTCTCTCTCGC
>JBEKOW010000333.1:0-4321 GCA_049521375.1 Terriglobales bacterium | reverse complement strand
ACTTTGATTTCATGGCCGACGTGATGGCTTAGGGTCGCGGCGTCCCCGCTCAGCAGGTAGGCGCTCCCGTCGTCGCCGGTCAAGGTGAATTGACCATTGGAGCGGGTCAGGCATCCCTGGACTGACGTATTGCCGCCGGAACTCGCGGGCGCGGCGTCGTTTTGACCGCGGGTGGATGTTTGATCGGCCGGGCTTTGCGCGTTGGTTGAATCGCTTTGCGCCGCGGCCCAGGACGCGCCCAGTAAGAGTACGGAAATCAGTAACAGGTGTCGCATGTGAACCTCCTCAAGAATCGATTTACTAACACGAGATCGGCCAGATCGCGTTGTGAGTGAAAACGAGTGAAATGCCTTTCAGCAAATCACCCAACCCTGTGTCGCCATCAACGGGAAAACTTTTGGCACGCAGGGCTCCTCCAGACGGTAGAGCACGCCCAGCGGACAAATGCGGCAACCGCGGAAGCGGGCTCCTTCGACGAAGATCTGACGGTCAAGTAACTTGTGCGGCGTCGAGTGCAGGACCGTGTAGACGCCGGAATCGGGAACCCGATCCCCGGATTTGAAAGTATTGGCCATAGCGCGTTTGTCTCCGGGATCAGTCTCGCGCGAGGGGCCGGGAACAGCAATACAGTCGGTAGAGGAGATAGGGATGTGTTTTACCCCGAAATTGAAGGTAGTCCTCCTGACAAACTTCCCCTGGTAATCCCGCGCCTGCCCGGCGGAAGCTACAGACTCTGCCGGACCGTCTTCCGGACCATTTCCAAAGTCAGGCCGTAGACCAGATGAGAAGCCCAGCCATACAGGTGGCCGCTCCAAGGTGTCTCGGACGGCGCTTCGGAGAGCCCTAGGGCCGGAATCGCGACTTCGTCGGCTCCCAGGAAAAGAGCGGTGCCGTATCCGCTGCCGGCGAGCGCGGGATGCAGGTTCTTCACAGGGAGCGGGGTGAACTCGCAAGCGAGCCCGTAAAGCGCGCCCACGGCGGTGCCGAAACCATAATGAATAACCGGACCGGCTTTCTTTTTCTCCCCGTGGGAGAGGGTACGCCCGGCGACTGCGGCGACTTTGCCCGCAGCCTTCATGGTCGCGTCTTCCTTATTACTATTGTCTTTCTGCTCGTTATTACTTTCGCCTTGATCTCTGGATTGCAGAGCCTCGGAGGCCTTGCTCCAAGCCTTTAGAAATTGCGTCATCACGACGGTAGCCACGACGCCTCCGGCTAGGCCCGCTACCAGCCCTTTCCAGGCGCATGGGCGTTGTCGAAATGTTCCGAACATTCTTCTCCTCCATTTGTTGGGAATCGTTCTTGCGGGGACGCGGCACAAACCCTGCCATCCGACGGAGCTTATTTTTCGCAGGCTGGATGGCCGCAATCGCAGGCGATTTCAACTTCGTCGGAACCGGCGTCCTTGCAGAATTGGCTGCAATATTTCTCTCCCTCGGGGGCAATGCATACACAGGAAAGGTGAGCGCACTTGTTTAATTTTTCGTCTGCCATTTCAGTTTTCCTTTCGGTTTTCGCGTAGATGCGAGTCTGATCTCAAACCGATTTGGATGGCACGGGGGCGAGAAGCGTTGTGAGAGATGGAAAAAACTGGGGAGAAAGAAAGCTGGAAATTGGCCAAGGGTGTCCCCGGCGGGCCGGCTTCTCACGCCCGTTTACACGGCAGAGGCGTGCGTGAGTGCGAGAGCCAGAACCATCAACAGGGAAATCAGAACGATCACACCACTGCTGAGCAGGACGACCTCGCTCAGAAGATCGGCTTTCATAATTTCATCGCGGCTCATGTTGGGCTCCCAGTCAACATCAAGGTCAAGACCAAGTAACGATCATGAAGATCGAAACCGGTGATTAGAGGCGGGGAATGGGACGCCGGGATGGCTCTCCGGTATTTATGAAATCCGGCTACCCGGCGCAGGCTCGCTGGGTAGGGTGCACCGGGTAGTGCTCTCGTTATTGAAGACGCGCAGGCACGCCGCCAGACGAGGACCAGCATTCCTGAAACCGCTGTGCCAGCCAACTACCGGTCCATCTCAACACTGGTTTTTTTCAGCCAAGTCGCGCCAGTCGAGGATTACTTTCCCCGAGTTTCCCGTGCGCATGATGGCGAATCCTTTTTCGTAGTCTCGCCAGGGAAAGTGGTGCGTGATGACGGGCTCGATATCGAGGCCGCTTTCGAGCATCACGGTCATCTTGTACCAGGTTTCGTACATCTCGCGTCCGTAGATGCCTTTGATGGTGAGCATATTGAAGATGACTTTGTTCCAGTCGATGGCGATCTGTTCGGAGGGAATGCCGAGCAGGGCGATCTTGCCGCCGTGGCTCATGTTGGAGAGCATGTCGCGGAAGGCAGCGGCATTGCCGGACATTTCGAGGCCAACGTCGAATCCTTCGCGCATGCCTAACTGCTGCTGGACTTGCGGAAGGGCGGTCTGGCGGGGGTCGACGGCGAGGGTGACGCCAACTTTTTTGGCCAAGTCGAGGCGGTAAGGATTCACGTCGGTGATTACCACGTAGCGTGCGCCGGCGTGTTTGGCTACGGCGGCGGCCATGATTCCTATGGGGCCGGCTCCGGTGACGAGGACGTCTTCTCCTAGAACGGGGAATGACAGGGCGGTATGAACGGCGTTGCCGAAAGGATCGAAGATGGAGGCGACATCGAGCTTGATTTTGTCGCTGTGCTTCCAGATGTTCGACATGGGGAGGACGATGAATTCGGCGAAGGCTCCGGGACGGCTCACGCCGACGCCCTGGGTGTGAGCGCAGAGGTGGCGGCGTCCGGCGAGGCAGTTGCGGCAGCGGCCGCAGACCACGTGACCTTCGCCGCTGACGAGTTCCCCCACGTGGAAGTCGGAAACGTTCGAGCCGACCGCTACGATCTTGCCGACAAATTCGTGGCCGATGACCAGGGGGACCTTGATGGCCGATTGGGCCCAGGCGTCCCACTCGTAGATATGAAGGTCGGTGCCGCAGATTCCGGTGAGAAGGACGCGGACTTTAACGTCGTTGATGCCGATCTCGGGCTCGGGTACATCCTCGAGCCAGAGGCCCGGGCCGGACTTGGATTTTACGAGAGCTTTCATGGATTGCCTTATGCCGAACTCAATACTCTACTGCGGGACGATTGGCTCGCACAACCTGTGATCCATTGTCGGCCGCGATTGCGCCGCGCAAATTCTTCCTGGCCATTAACAGCCGGAGTATTGTCGGGCATGCTGTCGTGATCGAACAGGAGGAATTCTGGAAATGATGTGGAACGAGGGAAGGAGCATTGCTCCTTCCCTCACCATGAATCGCATTCGTTTTGTTGGCCGCGGTCGACGGTGTTTCTTACTTACTGATCACTTGGGCCGTCGTCGTGTGCGTCAACGTGCCTACTGAGGGTGGCGTTGCGGTATAGGTCGCCGAGAAGGTTAGAGTGTAAGGGTTCTTTTCCTTCTTCGGCTTGATCGATACGGCTACGTGCTTTTGCGCAGTACCGCTGAGCGTTACGGTTCCGGCGGGGACGGTGCACGTTACCCCGGCAACCACCGGGGAGACGCTGCAACCCAGGGTTACGTTGCCGCTAAAGCCGCTGGTGGATGGAGTCAGGGTCACGGTGAACAGCGCGACTTTGCCGGGCGAGACGGTTTCGGAGCCGGGCGAGACGGAGATGGAGAAGTCCGTGCCCGTGCCCTTGAGGCTGACGGTCTGACTCACGAAACAGGTCGGACAGCCTCCGCTGTTGTCGGTGATGATGAGGCTGGCGGTTCGGGTGCCGGTCGCTGACGGCGTGAACGTTACGATGACCGTGCAGTTGGTGCCGCCCGCGAGGAGTCCGATGCAGTTGTTGGTCTGCGCGAACTCACCCGTGGGATTGATCGCAATTGAGGTGATGTTGAGCGCCGCCGTGCCCGTATTCGAGATCTGGAAACTCATCGGCGGGCTGGTGGTGGTGACGGGTTGGGGGCCGAAGGTGACGGAACCGGTGGACAAGCCGATCGTCGGGGCCGAGGACGTGCCGGTGATGGTCACCGTCTGCGTGCTGCCAGAAATGGCGTTATTGTTATCGGTAAAGGTGAGGGTCGCGGTACGGGTACCCACGGCCATCGGCGTGAAGGTGATGGTATCCGAGCAGGTGCCGTACTGCGGGAGCTGGGTCGGATTTATTGGGCAAGTTTGGGTGAGAGTGAAGTCGAGCGGGTCCGCGCCACCGAGAGCTACATTGGTGATGGTGAGCGGTGCGCCGCCGAGGTTGGTAAGAGAGACGGTGGCCGGGCCGCTGGTAGTGCCCAGTTGCTGGTTGCCGAAGATTACGGGACCGCCTACGAGGCTGACGAGCGGG
>JBEKOW010000332.1:0-4335 GCA_049521375.1 Terriglobales bacterium | reverse complement strand
GCGCACACTGGGAGCGGCGACCAGAACGTGGAAGGGCTGAAAGGCAATGTCGATCTGGAGAGTGGATCGGGCGATATGAAACTGGCCCGATTGACGGGCGACATGCATTTTCAGACCGGCTCCGGAAATGTTACCGGGCGCGAGCTAGCCGGTCCCTTGCGGGCGAAGGCGGGGAGTGGAGACATCGTGGTCGACGAGACGGCCGCGGGGGATGTGGAGATTCGCACGGGCTCGGGAAATATTACGGTGAAAGGGATTAATGGCGGATTTCACGCGGAAGCGGGGAGCGGCGACATTCACGGGCAAGGATTGCCCAAGAACCTTTGGAGTGTTCGAACGGGTTCAGGGAACGTAACGCTGCAGGTGCCGTCCGAGGCGGCGTTTGACGTTGACATTTCTTCGGCCTCGGGATCGGTGACGATGGGGCATCCGGTTACGACGACCGTGCAAGGGCGGGTGCAGGAGTCACGCAAGAGCGTGGTGGGCAAGGTGCGCGGCGGAGGACCGACGATTTCTGTGCACACCGGGTCGGGCGACGTGCGAGTGGATTGAGCGGGCTTTCTCCTCTTTTCCAACATCTAATTTTTTCTTATTCGAGCTGGTTGCAGCGCGATCCCACGCGGCATAAGCCCAGCACTGAATAACCCGCCAACTGGTTGACTGTCGCGGAGAATTTGTTAGCGCGAGCAGGGGGAGAATTCCCCGACGCGTAATCCGAGAATTTTAATCGAATAGGGGTCCTTCGACTCCGACAGAGCCTCACTTTGTGAGGCGCTGACTCCGCTCAGGATGACTTCGGTTCCAAGTCAGTGGTGGAGAATTAAAAAAGTCACAGATTCTCAGGATGACAAGGTTTCTGGTTGCGCCGCGGTAACGGTGTCCCTGCGACAGTCCACTAGATAACCCTGGGCTGCCTTGACGTGCCCTCATCCTACGGCTGATACTTCGTTTGACTCTCTTCGTTTCACTACTCTGGACCACTTTTTGACGAGGTAACAGATTGGCGCGGCCTATCATCACTCTCACTACTGACTTCGGACTCAACGATCATTTTGTCGGCGCGATGAAAGGGGTCCTCCTGGAGACGGCGCCGGATGCGCAGATTGTCGACATCAGCCACGCGGTGCAACCCTTCGACATACTGGACGGCGCGCTGACGATTTCGCAGGCCTATTCCTACTTTCCGTCGGGCACGGTACACGTGGTCGTGGTCGATCCGGGGGTGGGAACGGCGCGCCGGCCCATCATTGTAAGCGGCGACCGGCACTTTTTTGTGGCGCCCGACAACGGGGTGATGTCGCTGATCTACGATCGCGAGGAAAGAATTTCGGTACTGCACGTTACGGCCGAACATTATTTTCTGCAACCGCGAAGCAATACATTTCATGCGCGGGATATTTTTGCGCCGGTAGCTGCTGCGCTGGCGAAAGGGGTGGAAATCAGCCGGTTTGGCGAGGAGATCACCGACTACGTGCGCTTCACAGCGCCGCGTCCCAAGCCGGTGGATGAACGGACGCTGCGTGGCATCGTTCTCAAGGTGGATCGTTTCGGCAATCTCGTCACGAACATAATGCCGGCGGACATGCCCAAATTGTTCGCGTCCGAGATAGCGGCATTCAAGATTACAGTCGGCAAGGGACAGGCGACGCGGATTTGCGCCAACTACGCGGAAGGCTCTCCAGGCGAAGCGTTTGGCATACTCGGCAGCATGGGGTTTCTGGAGATCGCGACCAACCGGGGATCGGCGTATCAGCTTCTGGGCGCGGGCAAGGGAAGCGAAGTCAGCGTGGTGCTGGAAGGTTAGCGAGCGGGGATCTAGAGATTTCTGGCTTTTGGATGGACGTAACGGTCCATCTCGGCGGTCCACTTCAGAAAGCGCCACAGATTGGCGCGCTCGGTCAGCAGAAATTCCCAAAATTCCAGAAAGCCGATCTGGGTCATTTTGACTCCGGTGTAGGTTTCAATGCGCCAGAGTAAGTAGGGGCTACGCCAGGGCGCGATGCGATGGCCGCGAGTGGAGTTCCACAGGAAGCGCAGGATCTGGAACATTGGGAGTCAGTATAGCGCGTGCTTCGAGCCGCGGGCCGCGAGCCTTGAGCCGCGAGCCTCTAGCCTCTAGCCACTAGCTTCTAGCTAGCCACCTCGCTACGCTTCACTCTGGGGCCAGTTTTTTCAGGCGGCGGAGGAGGGAAGTGGGGTGAATCTCCAATATCCGCGCGGCGTGGGTTTTGTTGTTGCCGGTGGCGGCGAGAACTCTTTGGATGTAGTCGTCTTCGTGTTCGCGCAGGCTTACAAAGCCATCTCCGTTGGGAGACCTATCGACGGCGGACTCCGGCTGATCCTGGTGTTCGGGCTGGTATTCGCGAATTTCCTCGGGGAGAAATGTCGCGTCGATCTCGCCGTCGGGGGCGAGGATCATAGTGCGCTCGATGACGTTCTTCAGTTCGCGGATGTTGCCCTGCCACGGGTAGTTCTGAAGCAACTCGGCGGCCGACGGTGAAAATCCGGTGAACGATTTATGCAACTCCTGGTTGAAGTGCTGGACCATTTCGAGCGCGAGCGGGAGGATGTCTTCGCGGCGTTCCCGCAGCGGAGGAATGAGCAGGGGCACGACGTTGAGGCGGTAGTAGAGATCCTCGCGAAACTGTCCCTTGGCGACGGCCTCTTTGAGTTCGGTGTTGGTGGCGGCGATCAGGCGGACGTTGACGGTGATGGTGCGCGTGCCGCCGAGGCGCATGAACGTTCCTTCTTCGAGCACGCGGAGCAGTTTGGCCTGGACGGCGGCCGCCATGTTTCCGATTTCGTCGAGAAAGAGCGTGCCGCTGTGGGCGCGCTCGAGCAGGCCTTCCTTGCGGCGTCGGGCGTCGGTGAAGGCTCCGGGCTCGAAGCCGAAGAGTTCGCTCTCCATAAGATTCTCTGGGAGCGCGGCGCAATTCAGTTCGAGCAACGGCATGTTGGCGCGCGGGCTGGCATAGTGAATGGCGCGGGCGAGGACTCCCTTGCCGGTGCCGCTTTCGCCCAGGATGAGAATCGTAGTGTGATCGGACTCGGCGGCTTTTTTCGCCATCTCGAGCATGGAACGCATGGCCGGATTGTGGGTGACGACGCGGCCGAAATCGTACTGTCCCTTGGCGCGCTCGACGTCGCCGCGCACACGAACACGGAGGGAAAGCATTTCTCCGGCGCGCTGCAGCGTAGTCATGAGGTCGGCGAGATGGAACGGTTTGACCAGATAGTCATAGGCTCCGGCCTTCATCGCTTCGACGGCGCGATCGACCATGTGATAGGCGCTCATCATGAGGACAATGGAAGCGGGATTGGCCGCCTTCATGCGGCGCAGGACTTCGACGCCATCGATGCCGGGAAGAACGATATCGAGCAGGATCAGCTCGGGGTTCTGTTCTTCGAAGATGCGAAGGGCATCTTCGCCGGAGCCTGCCGTGAATACTTCATAGCCTTCGGCCCGCAAGCCGCGCAAGATGGTGCGCAGGGTTAACTCTTCGTCGTCTACGACGAGCACGCTGTAGGGCATGAAAACCTTTCAAAATCGGCCTTCGGCTACCGGCTCTCGGCTTTGGGCCTCAGCTTCACGCTTCGCAAACTTGAGCCCGAAGCCTAACGCTCGGAGCCTAACGCCCTCTATCCGACAATCTGTGATTTTTCTTTTTCTTCATCCGATAATTGCTCTTCTGCTCTAAGGGGCAGCGTGAAGGTTACGGTGGTTCCTCGTTCTACGACGCTGTCGGCGCGCATGTCTCCGCCATGACTTCGAACGTAGGCATAGCTGATGCTGAGGCCAAGCCCGGTGCCTCGTCCTCGTTTGGTGGTGTAAAAAGGCTCGAACACGTGCGCCAGAACTTCGGGCGGCATGCCGCAACCGGTGTCGCTGACGCGGATTTCTATGCTCTCCACGAAGGCCAGCTTGCAGGCGGAGACGGTGATGCATCCGGATTCCGGAGTCGCTTCGGCGGCGTTGAGCAGAAGGTTCATCAGGACCTGCGAGAGCTGGTTGGCATCGGCGCGGAGCAGGGGCAGGTCGGAGGGTACGTCAATGGTAAGAACCTTGCCCCGCAATATGGGTTGATTTTCGAGGAATGCGACCGTGTCGGCGGTGAGGCGCGCGAGGCTGATCCTGCTGAGC
The DNA here is from genome assembly GCA_049521375.1 of Terriglobales bacterium. Lineage (GTDB taxonomy): Bacteria > Acidobacteriota > Terriglobia > Terriglobales > Acidobacteriaceae > Acidiflorens. The sequence goes on along the minus strand of JBEKOW010000332.1, from coordinate 194 downwards.
ACGGGCGGCGACGGACGCGCGTAATTGACGAGGCCGCGCAAGGTGGAGGAAATGCGCCGGGCGCCGGCGATACATTGCTCGATCTCGGAACGGTCGGAGGGATCGGTCGAACTTCGGAGTTCCAATTCGAGGTGCGAGAGGATTCCGAGAAGCGGGTTGTTGATTTCGTGGGCGGCCCCGAGGGCCAGTTGGGC
>JBEKOW010000331.1:0-4335 GCA_049521375.1 Terriglobales bacterium | reverse complement strand
AAGCCGCGCAGGCGCTTCTGTATGTCTTCTTTCGAGGTGTTGCTTTCCTCGGGCGGGAGGATTTTGTTGGTTTCCTTTTCGAGCATGTGGATGACGAATTCGTCGATCGATTCGTAGCCCGCAGCATCGGAGCACTGCTTTACCTTTTCAAGCAGTTCGCCTTCAATCTTGACTTTGTGTGAACCGAACATGATTCTCCGTTTCTTTAGTGGTCGCGCTCGCAAGGGCTCCGGCGCTAAACAGTTTGACTTGACTCATCAGCCTCAGGGCTGACGAGAGAACTCAGCCGTCCCTCCGGGACTGGAATCTCGCAGACCACCTTCCCGGCGCTGAAGCGCCGGGCTATTGTCGCTCGGCCCCTCCGGGGCGGGGACACTGGATATTTCGTTCCGCCGCATCGCACCGAATCGCGCCGAATCTAGTTCTCACGCACACTCTCCCCAGGGCGGGAACAACCGCTATTTTGTACCAACGCGTCTCGCAGGATTTTAGTTTTCACGCACACTCTTAGGCCTCCGTGGTAAAGAAAGGTTTTATGGCAGCGCCCAAAACGCTGCGCCGCCCAAAAGCGGTTTTTTTAACAAACTGTCTTGCGTACGTTCATGGACAGCAGGCCTATGGGGCCCGTCGTGTTAGCTCTAGCGCGACTGAAAAACCGATTGACCCATCATATCTTTTGTTTTTGCAATTCCGAATTCCGAGAGGATGGTGGGCGCTATATCGGTGAGCGCGGGCGACTGGGCCGGGATCTGGCGATTGCTCAGGAGCACTCCGGGCACCTTGGTGTAATCCATGCAATGATCGCCGCTCCATGGATTGGTGTTGTCTTCTAAAACCTCCGGGGGGATCGCTCCCAGAATTGTCTTCCATCCAGAACGGTATCCGCGGTTGTAGCCTACGAGCGCGTCAGGCCCGGTGCGGGCGTAGGGGCCCTGATAGACTTCGCTGGCGAGATCGACGCGCGTGACCACGGGCGATCCATCTTTGGGATCCTGAACCTGCAACAGCTTCTGCTGAATTTCACGAAGCAGCGCGTCGGACTGCGCGCCCGGTTCGACTATGCCGTCACGCTCGCGTCCGCGCGCATTCACATAGAGGCCGTTCAATCCCAGGCCATAGGCTCTAGTGCGGCTCCAATCGACATCGTTGAAGGGTTCGCTGGAATCCCCGCTGACTCCTTCTTTACGTGTGATGTAGCCGTTGTTCCAGAGCCAGGTGTTCAGATTGAAGGAGCGCCGGTAAGGGGCGAAACCGTGGTCAGACAATACGAGGAGCGTCGTGTTGTCATCTACCTTTGTCATCGCCTCGCCGAGCACCTGGTCGATCTGTTCGTAAAACTCTTCGAGCGCGCCGCCGTATTGTGCGGCCTCTGCGGCGTCGTATGCGGGACTCTGGGGGTCCGTCAGCCGCCAGAGCATGTGGGCGTTGAGATCGAGGCTGGAAAAATAAAAGAAGAACAGACCATCGTGAAACTTCGGAAACTCGGCGTCGAAGGCCCGGCGATGCTCGGCCAGCACGGTATGGGCCTGCTGCAGATATTCCTTATCGTCGAGAACGCCGGCGGTGAGCGCCTTTGTGTCTTCGGCGATTCCCTGAGTGTGGTATTCGCCAATCTCTGTGGCGAGATCGCGCGAGTAGCTGGCAGGAGTCGAGATGGGCAGGGCGGGATTTTCCGGATCGATATTGATGGGCGAAACGTAGAGCTGAAAACGAGGGTGCGCCTGCTTCAGATAAAAGCGGCAGATACCCTTGACGTTGCCGATTACGGGCATCAACTGGAACTCTACGGGCAGCCAACCGCTCCACTCGCCCTCTTTGAGAACGAATTTGTTTCCCTGGAAATCGATTCGCGCAACCGCTTCAAGCGGGTCAACGTCGACAGTGAACGGCTCGGTTGATGGCGGCGCGCTTTTCAGAAATGTGTTATCGGGGCCGATCAGGTTGCTCGAGACGCGATTATTCTTCACGTCCACCTGGACAACTTCTCCGCCTTCTACGGCTCCCACGGCAGCAGTCGGGTCATCGGTATAGAAAGTGAAGGTGCCGTAGGTGCCGCGCAGGTCGGGCGTTCCCATGCCGGAGAGAGTCTTCCCTTTGGCATCGATCGGAGGGAAGTTTGCGGGAATGCGATAGACGTAATTGGGCACGTGGTTGTCATCCAGAATCTCCCAGAACGCCTTGCCGTGGCGCAACTGCTCGGCTGAGCCGCTGCCTAGTGGGATCACCCAACGTCCAATCTGGAAACTATGCTTCGGGCCCTCGACCTTCGAGGTCGAAAAATAGAGCTGAAAATTCTTTGGGTCGCGATGGATGAAGTCGAAGATACCGTGGCCGCCCCCGTTCATTCCCGTGATCAGGTTCGACCACGCTACGGGGCTTTGCGGGGGGATGCTGGTGGTCAGGCGGCGGAACGATCCCTGCTGGGCTAGGCGGGCGAAGTTGGGCATCTTGCCTTCGGCCATGAACTTTGTGAGCAGGTCTGGGTCGAGACCGTCGACGCCGAGAATGATCATCTTCTTATTCCGCGAGGCGGCCCCATGCGCATGCTGGCATGAGAGCAGAGACAGCGCTGCGGCGGCGCCAAGCGCCAGCAGGCACACGAGCCGAAGACGTTTTCCAGAGGTTAGAGTCAATTCAGTATGTCCTGCTTCACGGAGGCGGCGTCGAGCCAGCACCGGCCAACGACGCACGGGCCACCCATGCCTAGGCTAACCGTGCATGGGGATGAGCATCTTCACTACGAGACTTGCCCGGAGAGCGTATAGATACGATTCTACGCGGAGTTACCAGTCCGTCAAGACCGGGCGGGCAACGCCGGGCTGCCGGCGGAGACGATGCGGCGCCACTTCTGGCAAAGGACCGCTTGCCATTACACTTACTCCCATGATTCGGAAACTCATCACCATTGTGGCCGCGATTGTTCTCTCCGTCGGGCTGGGAGCCAACGGGACTCAGGCCGCTGGTGCCGCGAAACCCAACATCGTGCTCATTACCGTGGACTCGGCGCGCGCCGACCGCGTGGGGTTTACTGGCGGCAGGAACTCGCTTACGCCGAACCTGGATCGGCTCGCGGTGGGGAGCATCGTGTTTGAACACGCCTATGCGCAGGCTCCGGGGATGGTGGTCTCGCACGCTACCATTCTGACGGGGGCGTACCCGCAGAGCACAGGATTCACGGAGATCGGAGGCGTGCTGCCGTCATCGCTTCCCTCCCTGCCCGACTTGCTGAAGGGGCAAGGCTATCGCACGGCGGCGTTTGTGGGGTCGATTGCGCTTGACCCGCGGAACGGACTCGCGCAGGGATTTGAACGGGGCTTCCAAAGCTACGACGCGGGATTTCGGCCCGTTATTCCCGGAGATTCCCGTCCGCCGGTTACCGAACGCACGGCGTCCGAGGTGGTGGCTCGCGCCATCGCCTGGCTGGGTCACAACGCACAGGCGCAGAACGCTCAGGGGCCATTCTTCCTGTGGGTACACATCAGCAACGCTGAGGCTGCAGTCGCTGGATACAATACCGCGATTTCGGCTGCCGACGGCGCAATTGGGAAGCTGGTTGCCGCGCTCAAGCAACAGAAGTTGGATTCATCCACCGCTGTGATTGTGGTGGGCGATCATGGACAGAGCCTGGGAGCGCATGGCGAGGAGACGCATGCCATCTTTCTCTACGATGAGACGATTCACGTGGCGCTGCTTGTCCGGCTGCCCGAGGCGCAGGCTTCCGGAAAGCGTGTGACGACGAAAGTCCGGCTGGTGGATATTGCGCCCACGGTGCTGGAGATCGCGGGCGTCCCTGTGCCATCGCAGATGCAGGGGCAATCGTTGCTGCGCATTGCCAAGGCTGGGAGCGGCGCGGATCAGCCTGTCTACTCGCGAGCCGATCTTTCGCAGCGTGGGTTTGGGTGGAGTCCGCTGGAAGCGTGGCGGGGGGGGAAGTATCTCTATATTCGGGCGCCCCGGCCGGAGCTTTACGATATGACGGCCGATCCGGGCGCCACGCACAACCTGGCCCAGAGTTCGAAGGCTACGCTCGATACGATGGCTGCGCAGTTGGAGAGCTTCGACCGGCGCTTCAGCGGAGAGGCGGGGAAGTCGGCGACGGAGTTGAACTCGTCGGAGATGCAGAAACTGGCATCGCTGGGATACGTGGGCTTGCAGAAGTCCGCTGGTTCGTCGGCTGCGGTGGCGGGGACTGATCCGAAGGACAAGATCGCGATCGCGAACAAGGTGATCGAGGCTGCGGGCGCGGGGCTGATTGCCGAGGCTAAGCCGGATCGCGCTCTGGCAGCGCTAGAGCCGGTCGTTTCCGCCGATTCAAGCCTTTACCTCGCGGAGTAT
>JBEKOW010000330.1:0-4337 GCA_049521375.1 Terriglobales bacterium | reverse complement strand
GCCGGAGCCCGCCCCGACCAGATGAACATCACGTTCTCGCCCAGCGTATCGAACTGTTTTTTATTTCCCGAGCGAAAGCCCTCGCCCAGCCCCACCAGCAACAACAGAGAAAATACTCCCCAGGCGATTCCGAACATGGTGAGAAACGAGCGCAGCTTGTGCCCCCACAACGTTCGCAAAGTTTGCCCGAAGATGTCGAAAAGAAGCCGCATCCCGCCATTATACTGAGCGAATCCAACCTCGACGGATCTCTGACCTTAAGAAAGCCCGGACGCCAACCTTAGGATCAGCATCCAACGATCTGCGAAAAAATGCTTGAGGATTTGTAGACGGGGGACATGGCAAGCGTGCAAACCGCGCCGGGACATTTTCCAGCGGCTCCCATCGCTCTGAAAATGGCGGTAGCCGTGGGCATCGGAATGCTGGCCGGCATGGAGCAAGGGTGGTCCAACAAAAGACGTCGGCATCCGTACTTTCGCGATTGTTTCCCTGCTTCGGAATGCTCGCATGTCTGGTATCGCATAGCGTCGCCATCGCTGCTTTGGTCGGCGTATCGCTGCTGGTTGCGGCCATGAACGTTCGCAGCCTCCTCTCCGACCGCTCACTGGAAATCACCCCCTCCGCGGCCCTGATGCTGAACTACCTCGGCGTAACGAAGCCGATCAGTCCCAGCAAGACGGCGCTGCGAATTTCGGAGGGTTGCAGGCCACCGGCGAAGCGGCTGAGTTCGGTCTTCCAGGCGAGCAGCATGGTCATGACGACAGCGCTCGCAACCGGCGTGAAGATATGCCCTAGAGCTCGACGAGTAGATCACCCAGTATTGCCTAATCGCTGCGTCGACCTCTGGCAACTTATTAATCCCCGCGACGCCTGGCTGAGCGTCATCGCCATCGCCGGCATTGGATTTGTGAATTACGTCTTCCTCCGCATCTACAGCGCTCGCGGCCTCTATCTCGGAGCGCTCTTCGGCCGTCTCGTGAATAGCAGCGCCACCATCGCCGAACTAGGCACCAGGCTTCAGGAAGCAGGCATGGTCAATCGCATCACCACGTTCTGCTTGCTGACGACCGTCGCCATGTTCGCCAGAAATCTTATCTTCGCCACCATTTTCTCCCGCGGCTCCTTGAGCGCTACCCTGCTCCCTCTCTTAGCCATCACCCTGGTGGCGGGGCTTTGGATCTGGCGAGAGCAAGAAATAAAGCACGAGCTCCCGGGACCAGTTACTCTCGACTCCCCCATCTCAGTCCCAAAGCGGCTCTGGTTCGGGGGCGCTCTTCATTTCCATACAGATCGCGGGACTTTGCTCACTAAACACTTCGTCTGCGTTGGCATGCTGGCCACGGGTATTTGTATTTTCGACGGATTGCTAAGCAGCGCCAGCACCACGGCGGCGGCGGCCACCATGGCCATGCATGGCAAGATCACGCCCGCGCTAGCCGGCAGCACCACCGTTCTCACGTCACTGGCCAGCGCCGCCGTAAATCTGCCCATTGTCTGGCGAACCGTTAAGAACAGAACCGTTCTGAAGGGACTGGCTATCAAGAGGGCTACCGTGATTGCGACGGGAGTCGCCGCCGTCGACCGCGTGTTCCAATTTTCTGAACTGCTGGTACGGCGATAGACTTTTCCATCCCGCCGCCGGCACCATAAGAACGAAAGCCCTTCCTCGAAAGGAAAGGCTTTTCTAAACTCAACGAAATGAACTGAGCTGAGCTGAACCCTACTTCATGCTGCTCATCTTGGAAACCTCCGCCAGGCTGGCCTTGTCGTCATAAATTCCAGCCGAGACGATGTAAGACGTCCCCTTAGCTGCGAGATGATACGTAACCTTACGGGACGCTTCTTTCTCTCCCGGCTTCGGCCAATAATATTCGTTCCAAACACCAGTAGCTGAAGCCTCGACCTTCTTGCACCAGGCCCCCGGATCGGCATAAATCGCCTTCCCGGATTTAGCGTCCATCACGGTGTCCAGCCCTTTGCCGATCATCTCCGGCTTGATGGGATGAGCGGCCATGACCTTCTTGTTGCAGTCCTGGATGAAGACATAAGTGTCCTTCCACACCCATGGACCTTGCTTCTGATCGAACTGTGACAAGTCGCCGGTCTTCGACAGCGCACCGGCTGCTTCTTTTACCTTGGCAACGACCTCCTGCGGGGTGGCGCCGTTCTGCGCGACCGCAACCGCGCAGAGGCCGACGTTGAGCAGTACCACTACCGCACTAGCAAACATTCTGCTGCTCTTCATGGATAGTCTCCTTTCTGATTGAAACGGCACACCACTCTACACCCGAGTCGCCGTTGCAACAATGAAAGGATTTTCGCAGCGCCGCAGTTCCCGGGGGCGAGGACGCCCCCGGGACGGCCGGCAAGGATGCAGGCGCCACCTCGCGCGGTCTCTACTCCGGCTTCCTTTCCTTGGGCGGTTCCTTCTTGGCCGGAGGCGGCGCAGCCTTCGGTTTAGCGGGAGCCGCATGCGGCGCTGGCTGCGGAGCTGGTTTGGCCGCCGGACGAGCCTCGGGTTTCGGAGCAGGCCGGTTCATGGGTGGTGCAGGTTTCGCGGCTTGCGGACGCGCTGCCGATTCGGTCGGTGGAGCGCGGCGCTCGGCGGGCGCCGGAGCGGGCCGTGTTCGAGCGGCGGGTGAAGCGGGTTGGGCTACGGGACGCGCAGGCTCCCGCATCGACTCCGCCGGACGAGGCGCAGCAGGCCTTCCCGCCGATGGAGCGGGAGCAGGTTGAGCACGATTGGGCTGCATCGCTGCCGGCCGCGTTGCAGCCACACGCGCAGGAACAATCGGAGCGATGGGCTTCCCGGCCGCAATCGGCTTGGCCTCTGCCGCCATCGCTGGCCGCCCATGATTCACCGACGCAAACTGCTGCTTGTTCTGCGACGCCACCTGCCGCGCCTGCAACTGCGTGGTCATCGGAGGAATGCGCTGCTCGTGCACCGCGGCCACTTCTGTAGGCAGGGGCTGGCGCGTGACTCCTCCCGGACCGTTATAACTTGTCCGGTTATTCACGATGTTCACCGTGGTGTTGTTCACGACAACGGTGTTGGTGATGGTGCGGTTGTACACGGTGACGTTGGTGACGTTCACGTTGTTGACGGTTTTGTTGTAGTCGAAGCGGTCCCCGTTCCAGTACCCGCCCTGGTAGCCCACGCCCACGTAGCCGAAGCCATAGTTAATGCCGCCGTAGTAGCCGATATGCCGTCCCCAGTATCCGTAGCGATAACGGTAGCGGCCGTCCACGTAGCCCCAGTAGCCCGGAGTCCACAGATAACCCACCTCAGGCGGACGGGTCCACGCGCCCGGCACCCAGAAATAGCCCTCGGGAGCATAGCTCCAATATCCTGGAGTCCAAATGTAGCCTTCCTCGGGGCATTCCGGCTGCGCATACTCGGGCAGCGCAGGCGGCGGATCTGGCGCTTGCAGCACGGGCTGCCCATAACTCGCGTCCTGGTCGTCGGCGTCGTAGTCGTCGTTCGAATCGTAGTTATCGTGGTCGCGGCGCGAATAGCGGTCGGAACCCCGATCGGAGTTTCCGCTGGGCGACGCCGCGGCGGGGGGCGCAGAAGTGTCGGGCTGAGGACTGTTGGGTTGAGGAGCGCTCGCCTGGGTATCGCTGACCGGCGCCAAGTTGGCCGCGGCCGCAGGATCCTGGCTCTGATCGGGCTGCGCCTGCCCGCTGTTGTCGGCGGTTTGCGTTTTATTACAGGCCGCTGAGAAGGTCAGCACGAGGCACGCCGCTGTCATTAGAAAAAAAGAAGGTACTTTGCGATTCATATTCATCGAAGTCGACTCCCCAAGCTGGAATGAGCATATACCACCGGAGCGGCGAAAGAGAATACGGCAAACTCCGGGTGGAATGAACGAAGGCTCTTCCGCTTTACCGAGCGTTACCCCGTGACCTCCGTGTGGAAAGTTTCGACGGGACGAGCAGGCGAGCGGACCCCTAACCATTAAGATATTTTCTCTCATCCCATAAATTCATTTCTCTCCCCCGCAAAACTCCGCTATGCTCTAGCCGGGATGAACACGCTGCCTCTCTCCGAGTTGATCGGCGCCACGGTCTGTGACCCGTCCGGCGCGGTAATTGGGCGCGTGAGCGAGGTGACGCTCGCTCCTCAGGAGGACCGCACCCGCATCGCCTCCTACATCGTGAAAACTAAAACCGGCAACCGCGTTCTTCCCTTCTCGGCGGTTTCCGCTATCGATTCCAACATTCATGCCTCGTCGAATTTCGCCGACTGGGCCGCAGCCAACGGCGCCGAGGGTCTTTTCCTCCTGGAGCGCGACCTGCTCGACCAGCAGGTCATCGACGTTCACGGAAGGAAAGTA
>JBEKOW010000329.1:0-4367 GCA_049521375.1 Terriglobales bacterium | reverse complement strand
TCCACCACTCTCCGCGCCTGAATGCGCCTTTGATCGACAGCGTGCGCGATCCCGATTTTCTGGCCGCAATTCAGGAGGCAGCCCGCGACCATGTGGTTACATCCGCGCGCTCCAACACCATCGCCGCCGGACGAACCTTCGATGTTACGGCGGCGCCCATGCCGGGAGGCGGCGCGGTCGCTGTGCTCCGCGACCTGACTGAAACCGAGCGCATGGAGAAAACGCGGCGCGATTTTATCGCTAATGTATCCCATGAGCTGCGCACTCCGCTCACGTCCATTCAGGGATACACCGAAACGCTCCTCGATAGTCCGATCGCCGACAATCACATTCGCGAGTTTCTGGAAATCATCCGGAAGAATGCAGCCCGGATGGCCCGCCTGACCGAGGACCTCCTGACATTGGCTCGCGTCGAATCGGGCGAGCAGCGTTTCGATATCCAGAATGTGAGCGCCGAGGAGCTGCTGCACGATGCTCACGAAAGTTTTCGTGAGGTCGCGCGCTCCTACGGAGTCGAACTTGAGGTTGAGAATGCAGTTCCTGATGCCCACGTGAACGCTGACCGCGAGGCGATCCACCAGATTTTCAGCAATCTCATCGAAAATGCGCTTAAGTATGCGGCATCGGGGAAGAAAATCATTCTGGGGGCGCGCGACGCATTCAGGCCCGCTTCTGAGCCGCTGGCCAGCGGGGTGGAGTTCTATGTTCAGGATTTCGGCCCCGGAATTTCTTCTGAGCACCTGCCTCGTCTGTTTGAACGCTTCTACCGGGTAGACAAGGCTCGTTCGCGGGAATCCGGCGGAACCGGCCTGGGACTAGCGATCGCCAAGCACATTATTCTGGCCCACCGGGGAACGATTCGTGCCGAGAGTGAACTCAACCACGGCTCAACCTTCCTATTTGTCCTGAACGCCGTCAGCCCGGATTCCGGAGCAGCTCGGTAGCCAGATCATGCAATCACTCCCCGATGGCCGGTATCGCCCCGGGGCAATACCACCTCCGTGCTATTTCAACCCGTTTCTCCACAGGTTCCACCGCGATGCTACTTGCGATCCGCCCACAACTTACGGATAATCAAGAACGACTTATTGTTCACGTTTATGTATCGTTACAGCCGCCCCGACCTGCTGCGCATTCTCCGGATCGCTCCGCGCCAGCTGCACACCTGGGAGAAAGCAGGATTGGTCAAGACCAGCTTGGATTATTCCTTCTTCGATCTGCTGCAAGTCAAGAAGGTCCGCGATCTGTGCAGTCAACGCGTGCGTCCAGCTGTAATCCGGCGGTCGCTGGATGCCATGTTGAAGCAGGTTTCCGGAATGCAAAATCCCCTGCTGGAAGCCGGTGCCTATGAAAGCAGGCATCGCGTGGCTTTCCGGCACGGCGGGCGGCTGCTCGAACCCATCGCCGGACAATTCATGTTCGACTTCGCCGCCGAGGAAGCAAGAATCGTGACCAGTCCCAAGCGCAACGGCCCGGAACTGGTTGTCACCGATGTAGTCGACCTGTTTGCGCGCGGGATCCAACTCGAAGAGAGTCCCTCGACACAGGGCGAAGCGATTGCCGTCTACCGGAAGGTTCTCGACATGGATCCTCAACACGCTGCCGCGCACATCAACCTGGGAACCCTCTACTACAACCGGCAGGAATACTTGCTGGCGGAAAAGCACTACCGCTCAGCGATCCTGATTGATCCCCGCTACGCGCTCGCCTATTTCGACTTGGGCAACGTGCTCGATGAAACCGGCCGCATCGACGAGGCAATCAACACCTACAAGACGGCGATTCAGTTGGCCCCGACCTACGCGGATGCGCACTACAATCTGGCACTCGCCTATGAGAAGATTCGCGAGCCGCGCAAGGCACTTCTGCACTGGCGTGCCTATGTGAAGCTCGACACTACCGGTCCGTGGACGGTGCACGCCAAACATCAGATCCAGCGCATTCTGCAAAGCGACGGTTTGAAGCTGGTGCACTCGCGCAAAGCGAACTAGAGTGTCTGCGGCCTTCCGCGTGATTCTCACGCTGTGAGCTGGTGCGCGCTCGCACTTGGTCTTCACCTTCACATTTTGAGGAGTTCCCACTATGAAGATTTTTATGCGCCTATCTCTAATCAGTCTCGCGTTCGCGGTAGCAGCCATGAGCGGAGTGTGCTTCAGTCAGGCCGCTCCCCGGCAGAAACAGATTTACTCCGAGACCGCCGATGCACATGCGGAAATCAAAGAGGCGCTTGAAAAGGCCAAGACGGAGCACAAAAATGTGATTGTGGTGTTCGGAGCGAACTGGTGTTTCGACTGCCATGTGCTCGACGAGGCTTTCCATAAGCCAGAATTGGCGTCGATCATCCGGAACAACTACGAAGTCGTGCACGTGGACATCGGAAAGGGCGAAAAGAATCAGGACCTGATGAAGCAGTACGAGGTTCCAATGAAACGCGGGATTCCCGGACTCGCCGTGCTGGATAGCGATGGCAAGCTCCTCTACAGCCAGAAACAGGGAGAGTTTGAGAACGCACGGGCACTCTCACAGGATGATTTCATTGCGTTTCTGAACAAGTGGAAGCCGGGCGCGAAGTAATCTGAAATACTCGCGAGACCGATGCCGAGCTCCCGGAGCAAAAAAAGAGGCGCGGCTTGCGCCGCGCCTGGGGAGAGTACGTCTTAAGAAGACCTTAGTTGACGACCAGCCGGTTATCCACGCTAAACGCTCCGGGAACGCCCGAGGCGCGCAATCCCGCAATCGTCTTGTCCATCGTGCTTTGCACTGATCCGTACAGCGTCACATGACCGTTGTCGACCACGATGCGAATCGGATGAACCGGATCGGTCGCGTAACGTCCAAGTATGGAGTCGCGATAAATCGCGCGCGCTGTCCGGATGCGAATCGAATCGTCGAAGTTCGAAACTGGCAGCACCTTCACGTCGTTGACCACGTCTTTCACGCCGGGTGTGCGCGCCACAATGTCCATCGCCGCGTCCTTGGGTACGTCAAACACTGTGTCGCCGCTGAGCGTTACGACGCCATCTTTCACATCGATCGCGAGATAGTTGAAGGTATTGTCGTAATACCCGACACGGTCATAGGCCAGCTTCTTTGCCAGTTTCTGCTGAAGCTGGTCATCGGGCACATTCGGTCCCGCAACCGTAATGTCGTTACGAACGCCCGCAATGTTCGATACTTTCCGGATCTTCCTGGCCGCTTCCAGTTTGTCCTGATAAATGCCGACCGTGCCGGTCAGGGTCACGATGCCATCCTCCACGCTGGAGTTCACATTCTGCAGTTGCTTCGCATCGTGCATCTTCTGGCTGACGGCCTGCTGTATCTGTTGATCGTAGCGGCCTGTCCCGGGGCCCCCAGCAAGCCCGCTGTTGGCTTGCTGGGGTGGTGTTGAGGCCATTGCAGACATACTCAGCAGGACGAGCAGTACCACGGTCACCGCTGACAAATTCCTTTTCATGGTTGCCATCCTCACTCGAATTCCGGTCCACATCTGTTTAACCGGTTAGTTAAATAGATGCCCCCCTGCTCGCCGGAGATGCAGTCCGCTGCGGGTTTTACAAAGAGTTACAAAAGGGGATTTCGCAGGGCCAGCCATTCCGCCCAACCCCTGATTTGACAGTTATTTGTGATAACGACTAATCTCGGTTTATGGCGCGAAGTCTGCAGGCGGAACTGAAACAGAGGGTGCCATTCCGCAGCCGCAAGCAGGAAGCATACCTTTCACTGCTGCGGACGAGCGATGCGCTCGAAACTAGCGTGGAAGCGCGACTCAAGGATTTCGGACTGACGGGCACGCAATATAACGCGCTGCGGATTTTGCGCGGCGCGGAGCCGGAAGGCTTGCCGTGCAGCGAAATCGGCGAGCGCATGATTACGCGTGATCCTGATATTACCCGCCTCCTCAATCGTCTGGAGAAGCGGGGTCTCGTCACCCGGATGCGCGCGAAAGTGGACCGGCGAGTGATCTACGGAAAGATCACTTCTTCGGGACTGAAACTTCTCGGCGAGATGGATGGACCGATTGAACGGCACGGGCGCGATTTGCTCAAGCACGTCACACAGGAGAAGTTACAGCGACTGATTGACTTGCTCGCCCTGGTGCGGAATGGAGCGAGGAAATAGCGCGGCGCCAAGGAGTCGTGCCAGTCCAACAACATTCTGCAACAACTCAACCTTTATCAGCCGCGCTTAGCAGATTTTTTCCGGGCAGATGCGCCGGATTGTTTTGGCTTGGATTGTGCCGCAACGGCAATCCTCGCGGGAAACACTCTGGCGAAAATCTTGTCGATGTTCTTCAGTTGCCGCTTCAGGTCGAAAGCATGCTCGATCTTTGCGCGCGGCACCCGGCTTGTGATCGCAGGGTCGGCGAG
>JBEKOW010000328.1:0-4373 GCA_049521375.1 Terriglobales bacterium | reverse complement strand
TTGGCGGATGGCAGCGTCGATGCAATCGCCACCGATCACGCTCCGCACGCAGCCCATGAGAAGGAAATGGAGTTCGAGCGCGCCGCCTTCGGCATCACGGGACTCGAAACCGCGCTCGCGCTCGCTGTCACTCGTTTGCACGTGGGAAAGAGAATTTCTCTCGCGCGCATCGTAGAGCTGTTCACTGCCGGACCGGCCCGGTGCTTTGACCTGCGCGGGCGTGGCTCGCTGGTCCCCGGCTCTTATGCCGATGTCACAGTCTTCGACCCCAAGAAGAAGTGGACGTTTGAAGCCTCCAAGTCGCGTTCGAAATCGAAGAACTGTCCCTTCGATGGCTGGCAACTCACGGGGAAAGTTATGGCGACGATTGTTGGCGGCAAAGTTGTCTACTCATCTTAATGGGATGTAATACAGTTGCTCTCGCTTGTCCTTTGCTTCCCGTCTCCTTCAACTCGACTTGGATACATAAAGCAACGCCCCGATCATGGACACAGAGGATCGAGGCGTGAGATTCGTTCATCCAGCGAGAAATCAGTCGTCGTCAGGATCCGTAAGCGGCTGTTTATCGAAATTGACCTTTGGAGCCTTGACCTGCACGAAACTCCGCGGCGTACTCAAGGTAAAGAACGCGCTCAGGTCATCCGCATAGGAATCGGCATAGTATCCGGCGCCGATCAGGCCGAGACCAAAGTTGTTTTCGGCAAACCGCAGAAGACTACCGAAATCATGGGTTCCATCGTCCACGTAGCCAGCCGGAGTGTATGCCGAAACCACCAGCAACGGCACGCGAAATCCATACACGTAGGACTCGCCCCACCCACCCGCCGGATTCGGAGGCGGCGCAACATGGTCATACCACCCGCCCCAATCGTCCCAAGTGATCAGAATCGCGGTGTTCTTCCAGTACGATTCGCCATCCGCGCAGGTTGGATTAGCTCCAATCGCATTAACGATGGAGGTAACCCATGCTGGACCAGTGCCATTGTTGCCCACAGGGTGATCCGACGCGAGGCCAGTGGGTGTCACCCAAACCACGTCGGCCAGATTACAGGCGGCAATGTCCTTCAGAACCTGGGAAGGTTTCAGGCTGATGTTCGATGATTGGTAATACGAACTTAGAGCCGCCGGAGCGTCCCAGAGCACTTGCGGATTGGGCGAGTAGTAGCGCCACGTGAGGTGCGCGGCCTCGAGCAAGTCCAGTAGAGACGAGCGCTGGAAACACGGGAAGGTTGTTCCATATTGTCCCTGGCTGTTGATCGTGTAGACCCAGGAGCCGGGTGGCGCCGTGCAGCCTGCATTGTTGGATCCGTCATGCGGGTTCTCGGCAGCGAACAGCGGGCTGGTGTCGGTTGGCGACGAGGTGCCGGACACTAGAAATTGATGAGCCGGGAAACTTGGTCCTTGGTTGGTCTGGAACATGCGGTTGGCAAAACCATATTGCGTGGCAAGATCAAAATAGGGTTGGACCGCGCCTGAAGAATTGTCCACGTAGCGATATGCCGGATCACTACCCGGGTGACACCCGCTGCTGGAGTGAATGGCAACGCGATCGAATGCATTCATCTCCCCGTTCGCGTACTCCTGGAGAAACGATGCGTGGGTGTGTCCCAGGTCGTAGCAGCCCGTGAGCGGTCCCGCAGTTAATGGAACGGTCTGCCCGTTCGAGATTGGCCCGGAGGTCGCGATATCCACGCCGGGCTCGAATTTCGGGTTGCTGCCGAACAGGTTATCCGGTGTGCGGTTTTCCTGCACCACGATCACGATATGTGAGAATTGCGGGCTACGCGCGAAGGCGCATACTGAGACCAGCAGGAGAAGTGAGCAAAGTGGCGCTTTCATTTAGTCCGTCCTCAGTCCTGAAAACGAAGTATTTACCGGAGGAACCCGAGTGCCATTCAGTTGAGAGCAATTTTACGCCAACTCCCGGTCACTTAGACCTCCAGTTATCAGGGATATCCAGTCTGGGCAGTTTGGCTATAGGTAAACAGTTGCGCAAAAAGGTCACTCCTGTATCCCTGTCAGGACTCGCCGTCTACCCCACAAAGGGCTCAAGTTCGGTTTGGAATGCACTCTTTTTGGCGTCGAAATTGATTGTGCTCGGCCGGTTTCCGTGGACATTCCAATGCGAGAACCACGCCCCGCGCCCGTGCGCGGAAAGCATAGTTCGGTACCTCCCGCCGAGGCTTGGACGCAAGTCTTCGAGTTACAATCATGAAGGTAAATCCTTATGAAAAATTCTTTCATGTCCCGTCCCCTTTATGAAGTTGACCCGCAGATTGCAGCTGCCATTGACAATGAGGTTCGGCGTCAGCACGAAGGACTCGAACTGATCGCGTCGGAGAATTTTGTGAGCGAGGCGGTGCTCGAGGCGGCAGGCTCTGTGTTTACCAATAAATACGCCGAAGGCTATCCCGCAAAGCGCTACTACGGGGGATGCGAGTTCACTGACGTCGTTGAAGAGTTGGCCCGCGAGCGCGTGAAGAAGCTGTTTGGCGCCGAACATGCCAACGTGCAACCGCATTCAGGGTCGCAGGCCAATCAGGCAGCGTATGCCGCGGTCCTCCAGCCGGGAGACACGATTCTCGGCTTGAACCTGGCGCATGGTGGGCATTTAACGCACGGGCATCACCTGAATTTTTCCGGCAAGACGTACAAGATCGTCCCGTACGGCGTGACGAAAGAAACCGAAACCATCGATTATGACGCGCTTGAGAAGATCGCCGAGCAGGAACGGCCGAAGCTCATCATTGGCGGGGGCAGCGCATATTCCCGAATCATTGATTTTGCGCGCATGAGACAGATTGCCGACAAGGTCGGCGCAATTTATCTCGTTGATATGGCCCATTTCGCGGGACTGGTTGCTGGAGGCGCGCATCCTTCGCCTGTGCCGCACGCGCAGATTGTGACTTCGACCACCCACAAGACGCTACGCGGACCGCGCTCCGGAATGATTCTAAGCAGGCAGGAATTCGCTATGCCCATTGATAAGACGGTCTTTCCCGGCATGCAGGGAGGTCCGCTGGTGCATATCATGGCAGCCAAGGCGGTGTGCTTTCTGGAAGCCTCGCAACCGAGTTTCAAGGAATACGCGCGGCAAGTTGTAGCCAACGCCAAGGTGCTGGCGGAAACGCTCGCCGCCGAGGGTTTCCGCATCATCTCCGGCGGCACCGATACACATCTGATGCTTGTCGATGTGTTTGCCAAGGGCATGTTGGGCAGCGAAGCGGAAAAGGCGCTGGGCGAGGCCGCGATCACCGTGAACAAGAACGCGATACCGTTCGATACGAATCCGCCGATGAAGCCAAGCGGTATTCGTATCGGTTCGCCGGCGGTAACGACGCGCGGAATGAAAGAACCCGAGATGCGGCAAATCGGGCGCTGGATTGCGGAGGCACTCACAAACCGCTCCGATGCGGCTGCGTTGGGGAAGATTCGGAAGCAGGTGCTTATGTTGGCTGAAGATTTCCCGCTTTATGCGGAGCGGCGGGCACGGGCGCAGGCGGAAGTCAGGGCGTGAGTATTGCGGGGAGACGCCGCAATAACCGTCTTTGCGCGGAATTGAGGCGCTTGACTGTCGGCATCTGTCCTGGAGTCTTCGATGTCCTTGCTGATCTCTATGGTTAAATTCTCCTCGTGAAAGTCGCCATCGACATCCGTCGCATGACGGAATTCGGGGTGGGTACCTATATCCGCAATGTGGTCAAGACGCTGGCAGGTCTGGACCGGGAGAGCAAGTATTTCCTGATTGGATTGCCTGCGAAAGTGGCCGAATTCGGTTCGCTGCCGGCAAACTTCCACGCCGTGCCGCTGGCTGCGGCCGACAATACACTCCGAGGGTATGTCGATTTTCGGGCCATTGTGCGGCGTCTTGAATGCGATGTGGTCCACATTCCGCACCTGTTCTGCATGCCGCGGGCTCTGGGTTGTCCCTATGTGCTGACGGTGCACGATTTGCTGGAGCACATGTATGGGTCGAGGGATTCCTCAAACTTGCGGCGCACCCTGCACTTCTACCTGACGCGGCGGGTGCTGCGTGGAGCGGCTCGCGTGCTGGCAGTATCCCAGTTTACGAAGAGCGAAATCCAAAAGCTGCTGGCCATTCCGGACGACCGAATTGAAGTGGTGTACAACGCGATCGACGAGCGCTTTCTGCATGGCCATGCCGGCGACGTGGACCGGCAATTGATTGCGCAGCGCTACCAGGTTAACTATCCGTTTCTTTTGTATGCGGGCGCGATCCGTCCTCACAAAAATGTAGTGCGCATCATTGAAGCGTTTTCGGCTCTGAAAAGTGAACTGGCGAAAGAAAATCGGTTTCGGGATTTGAAGCTGATTATCATCGGCGACGATCTCTCGAGCCATCCCCGGCTGCG
>JBEKOW010000327.1:0-4399 GCA_049521375.1 Terriglobales bacterium | reverse complement strand
CAGGCCCTCACGCTTCATAAGGTGCCGGGCGCCGATATTCGACGTCATGATGATGATCGTGTTCTTGAAATCGACAGTATTGCCCAGTCCGTCAGTCAACTGGCCGTCTTCAAACACCTGCAGGAGGATGTTGAAGACATCCGGGTGCGCCTTCTCGATTTCGTCGAGCAGCACGACCGAGTAGGGAGCGCGCTTCACACGTTCGGTGAGCTGGCCACCTTCTTCGTAACCCACGTATCCTGGAGGCGAACCGATCAGCTTGGAGACCGAGTGCTTCTCCATGAATTCGGACATATCAAAGCGCACGAGCGCTTTGTCGCTGCCGAACATGAAGTGCGCCAGGGTGCGCGCGACTTCTGTCTTTCCAACACCCGTGGGTCCGAGGAACAGGAACGATCCGATCGGACGGTTCGGGCTTTTCAGGCCAGCGCGACTGCGGCGAATAGCCCGCGCCAGAGCGCTGATGGATTTGTCCTGCGAGATGATGCGCTTGTGCAGTTCTTCTTCGATGCGCAGCAGCTTCTGCGTTTCTTCCTCTTTGATCGAGGTAATGGGAACGCCGGTCCAGCGGCTTACCACGTCCTCGATGTCCTCCCGACCGACAACGCCGGTGGAGGACTCATCGAGGTGGTATTTTTCGCGAAGAGCGCGCAGGTTTTCGCGCTCCTTGCGTTCTTCGTCCGAGTAGAAGCGCGCCTTCTCGAACTCGTGGTTCGCGATGGCGTTCTCCATACGGTGGACGATGAACTTGATCCGCTTCTGGACTTCGGTCAATTCCTCGGGCAAAGAAGTCTGGCGCAGTTTCACGCGCGCGCCCGCTTCGTCGATCAGATCGATCGCCTTGTCTGGAAGGAAACGATCCGGGATGTAACGATTCGAGTGCGACACCGAGAAGTTGATAGCGTCGTCGGTGTAGGTGACGGCGTGGAATTTCTCGTAACGCTCCTTGATTCCGAACAGAATCTTGATCGCGTCCGTTTCATTGGGCGGCGGAACCTTGACCGCCTGGAAGCGTCGCTCGAGCGAGCGATCCTTTTCGATCGACTTGCGATATTCGGCCGGCGTAGTTGCGCCGATGCACTGAATCTCGCCGCGCGATAGAGCCGGCTTGAGAATATTGGCGGCGTCCAGCGAGCCTTCGGCCGATCCCGCCCCGACCAGCGTGTGCAACTCGTCGATGAAGATGATGGAATTCTGCGACTCCATCAACTCCTTCATGATGGTCTTGAGGCGCTCTTCAAACTGGCCTCGATATTTTGTGCCGGCGACGATTAGAGAAAGATCAAGCGCGAGAATTCTCTTGTCAGCGAGGAACGAAGGCACTTCGCCGTCAGCGATGCGCTGCGCCAATCCTTCGACGATGGCGGTCTTGCCTACACCCGGTTCGCCGATCAGCACGGGATTGTTTTTCGTGCGACGGCACAAGATCTGCACCACGCGCTCGACTTCACCCTCCCGACCGACGAGCGGATCAAGTTGCGTGTCCATCGCGGCCTGGGTCAGGTCGCGGGAGAACTCACTCAACAGTGAGGATTCGCGCTGCCCTCCACGTTGCGGCTGTGCTTTTTCCTGACCGGTACGAGCGAGTTCCTCGCGGATAGTCGAGAGCCGCAATCCACGTTCATGCAGAATCTCGGCCGCAAAGCATTTTTCCTCGCGCAGCAGGCCCAACAGCAGGTGCTCGGTCCCAATATGCTTATGAGAAAGACGTTCGGCCTCTTCGGCCGCGTATGCCAGAACCCGTTTACATTCGTTGCTGAGGGGAAGATCGACGGAAGTCGACACCTTCTCGCGGATGGTCGTGTGGCCTTCGATCTGCTTGCGGATCGATTCCACCGACGCGTGGGAGCGCAGGAACCGGTTGGTCAGGGCCTTATCTTCTCGCAGCAACCCGAGCAGCAGGTGTTCGGTTTCAATATAAGGAGAGCCGAACTGGCTGGCCTCATACCGGGCAAAAAAGATAACGCGCCTGGCTTTCTCCGTGTAGCGTTCAAACATAAGCCCATTCCCCCCAAGGTTTCCCGCGGAGAGACGTGCTCCGCCAAACCCTGCCTGACATCAATTATGCATTTATATCGCTCAAACTGTTAAGCGATATTCGCCCGTTAGTGACCTGAGTTTCGTGCGTTTCCCGGTTAGCCCAGTACTTCCGTTACCTATCCTCACGCCGGAAGTGACTCCGGCGCCACCTCTTCTATTCTGCCCCGACTCAACCTCAATACTCTATGGCACCGACGTGCGAAAGCGAGGTTGTGAGTGGCGATTAAAGAGGTCAATTGGTGCTCGCGGTGCAGGCGCGCTACCAGTTCAAAGACCACTTCAGCCGTTCGCCCATCCAGATCGCCTGTCGGCTCATCGGCCAGCAGGATCCGGGGCTGGGTGATCAAAGCCCGCGCCAGGGCAAGCCGCTGCTGCTCCCCGCCCGAAAGCTCTCCGGAACGGTGCTGGCTGCGCGCTTCCAGGCCCACCTCGCGTAACCACCCCGAAGCTTCCTCTTGGGCTGAAGAAAGCGCCCGCCCGCGGGTTAGCAAAGGCATGGCAACATTTTCCAGCGCGGTGAATTCCGGCAACAGATAGTGGAATTGCCAGACGTAGCCAATTTCGCGGTTACGAAATTCGGCAGCGGCATCTTCGGACAGCTTGTTCACCCGGGATTCCGCGAAGTATACGGCACCCGCCGAAGGACGATCAAGCGCCCCCAGGATGTGCAATAAAGTACTTTTGCCGGCACCTGATTCTCCCACGATGGCAAGCATCGTCCCTTTATTCACCTCAAACGACAGGTTCTCAAAGAGCACTAGATCCGATTCGCCTGAGCGAAAGATCTTGCTTAAGTTTTCGACCCTCAAAAGAGGATCTTCAACTATTTGATGCAAACCAACCCTCCTACGTCTCAAGCCTGGAAGCCGCCACCGTATGAATGCAGCAAATGACGACTCCTTCTCCATTAGATCACGAGGAGGACTACCCTGTTTTCGTGATTACAAATGCGCAACCAGGGTATGTTCAGAACTCTATACCTCAAGAAAAGCACGCAATGTGACCGCAGTCACAGAAGGCGGGAACGGCAAATACCAGTTGCCGCAGTAGCATGATTCAGGGTAGGAAGGTGACGGCTTCGCGCGCGTAAGCACGGTTATCCCCACGACCACGCAGCCCGTATCGCGAGTTACGATTGAAGCGTAGCCGTCGCGTCCGCAGTCGTGAGAATCGTTTCGGGCCGCCGCTGGACGATTCTCGGAGCCGGGAACTCCCAATTGCGCCGCTCGAGAATTGTAGGCGGCTCGTAGGTCACGCCGCGCGCCAGACGCTGGTCTTCGCGTCGTGTACTCCACAGCAGCACAGGGCCAAGCACGGCGGACACCACACGTGACATCGCACCGAATTGCTTGCCGATCTCGCGCCGCAGTTCGCGGATCTGGACGCTCACGTCGGCATTTACGCTTTGGAAATAGCGTTCCGCCGCCCACAGAGCCGCGCTGTAGACCGTACTCAGTTTCGAATTCTCGCGTGCGAATCGTTCGCGCACCCGGAGATCGGGATAGTTCTTGTACCGCCGCCATCCCTGCAGCATCGTCTCGCACATGCGACAGAGACTCGGACCGTTACGCTCAAAGTCGCGCCAGAATGCCCAGTCCAGAAAACGCTTGGAGTCGTTGCGCGAAATCGCCGCATGCCGGAAGTTGAACTTGTCCTGCCCGTGAATATCGGCAACGTCAATACCGTCGAGCATGCGTCCCTGCGCCGACATTTCCTGGAACAGGGGCGTGCCTGGCACCGGAGTGTACAGCATGAACTGATGAAAATCCGTGTTGTGCGCGACCGCGTATTCCACGTCCTCGCGAATGTTGTCGGGCGTGTGATGCTCGAGCCCGATGATGGTCGAACCCTGCACCCGAATTCCGTGCTCGCGCAGCATGTGGGTCAGTTCGTGCGAGTCGGTGTCCTTGAGCTTCGCGTAGTTCGAGCGCGGAGATTCCAGGCCCATCCATATCCAGGAGACTCCCAATTCCACGAGTTCCTCAACCTTATATTGGCGGATCGCGTTCGCCGAGGCGAAGACGGCCATCCCCCACGCTTTGTTGTCGGCCTTCATAAGTTCGAGCAGGCGCATGGCTCGCGTGCGATGAAGGAGAAAATTTTCGTCCATCATGAAAAAGGTCTGGACGCCGAGCGCCGACTCGGCATGGCACATGACTTTGTAAAGCTCGTCCCCGGTCTCATAGAAGTTCACGAACTTTCCCTTGCCGCCAAAAAATGCCGCGGTCGTGCAGAAATTGCATCCCATGGGACAACCCACGGAAGGAATAATGGTGGCCGCCGTCTGACCTCTCTTTTCCGGAAGATTGAACCCCATGATGCGCGTCTTGAGGCCTGAAATAATCTCTGGATGTTTGAT
>JBEKOW010000326.1:0-6033 GCA_049521375.1 Terriglobales bacterium | reverse complement strand
ATGAGTATGTGATCGCCGCCATCGGCACCGTTAAAAAGCGCGACCCCGATACCATTAACCCCAACATTCCCACCGGCGAAGTCGAACTCGTGGTGGAAGAACTGCGCATTCTGAATGTGTCGAAGCAGCTTCCCTTTTTGCCCAGCGACACGGTTCTCGCCAATGAAGAAATGCGTCTGAAGTATCGCTACATCGATCTGCGGCGCGACGTGATGCAGTTCAACATTGAGTTGCGCCACAAGGTCTCGATTGCGATCCGCGACTACCTGTCATCGCAGGGCTTCTTCGAAATCGAAACGCCCTTCATGACGCGCTCGACACCCGAAGGCGCAAGGGATTACCTCGTCCCCAGCCGTGTCCAGCCAGGCATGTTCTACGCTCTTCCGCAATCGCCGCAACTGTTCAAGCAGATCCTCATGATCTCCGGTTTCGACCGCTATTTCCAGATCGTGCGCTGCTTCCGCGACGAAGACCTGCGCGCCGACCGCCAGCCCGAATTCACGCAGATCGACCTGGAAATGTCATACCCGCAACCCGAGCGCGTCTGGGAAGTGGTCGAAGGTTTTCTGACCGCAGCCTTCAAAGCGGCCGGCCACGATATCAAGACGCCGTTCGCGCGCATGAACTACGATGACGCCATCCGCCAGTACGGCATCGACAAGCCCGACCTGCGCATGCCTGCCTTCACCGACGTGCGCGACTGCTTCACACCCGCCGATCTCGATACGCTGGCCGTCCACAAAGATCTCCCCGTGATCGCCATCCGCATTCCGAAGGTGGGCGAGCTGTCCAGGAAAGAACGCGATGACATTAAGCCGATGTTCGTCTCCAAGGGCGGAGCCCGCGTCTTTGAAGATTTCAAGCGCATCGAAAACAAGCACCCCGAGGCGGGAAAGAACGTTCGCGAGAAGTCAGGAGCGCAGCCGGACGACCTGATCGTGCTGGTGGTGGGCTCCGCGCAATCCGGGAAATCAGACTCCGAGGCGCATCCCGCCAGCAAGCGCAAAGTCACGCCCGCGGAAATGGCCATCTACGCCTCGGCAGGCATCCTGCGCGTAGCGCTCGCGCAGAAGTATGCCGAGCGCCATGGCATCTTCAAAAAAACAGGCAACCCGGCGAACGACTACCGCTTCCTGTGGGTGACGAACTTCCCCATGTTCGAGTACGACGAAGGCGAGCGGCGCTGGATGGCCGCGCACCATCCGTTTACATCCCCGCACGAAGAAGACATGGACAAACTCGAAAGCGATCCGGCCATGGTGCGCGCCTTGGCCTACGACGTCGTGCTCAACGGCACGGAGCTGGGCTCGGGCTCAATCCGTATTCACCGGCAGGACATTCAGAGTCGAATCTTCCATGCGCTAGGCATGACGGAAGAAGAAGCTCGCAACCGCTTCGGATTTTTCCTCGAAGCCCTGGAGTACGGCACGCCTCCCCACGGAGGCATCGCGCTGGGATTAGACCGCATTGTAATGATCCTGGCCGGCGCCGACAGCCTGCGCGAAGTAATCCCCTTCCCCAAGACCGCCGCCGCAAAAGATCTGATGATGGAGGCGCCGACGCCGGTGGCCGAGGGCCAGTTACGAGAGCTGGGCATTGGGGTTGTGAAAAAATCCTGAAGGCAAAAACCTTCGCACTTGGGTATCCCACCATAGGCAGCGCGGCTACAACTTCTGCTGAAAGCGGCCCATCCTGTGTTCTAATCGACAGCAATGACCGAACAGGAGCTCCAGCAGGCCCGGGCCGCGAAGTGGCATCTCGATGGCCACGCGATCCGCACGCTCGAAGAGGGCCGCGCATTCCTCGAGTCGGTGGGATTTTGCCTGATGTATCCCACGCGCCCGCCCGTGCTGGTGCCGACTTTTGTGGGAGCGTGGGTGGGCGAGGATGACCGCCTGCCCCTGCAGCAGCACGCGTTTGCCGATGCGCGCGCGAAAGAAGCGACCGACTTGATGGTCCGCATGCTGCGCGCCAAGGCCGCTTATGAGGCTCCACTGATCGACGAGAACAATGCCTTCCTCGTATCGCCCGCGGCTTTTCCATATTTCTACGCGCTGGTCGGGGAGCGCAATCCGAATCTCGCGCCCAGGGCCGGGTCACGCTCAGGATATTCGCAACTGGCATGTGATGCGTTTACCATCATTCGAAAGAACGGGCCGATCTCAAAAAGAAAGTTGGGCGAGTTGCTGGGCGGAGGCCTTTCGAATGCGGGCTCAGACCGTGCCCTCGCCGAACTTTGGGCCAAGCTCCGTATTACGCGCGTGGATTACTCCGAGGACGAAGGTTCGGTGTGGGATGAACTGTCGCGCTGGGCCCCCGACAAAGTCTGGGAGGGCGTCGGCGTTTCGATCGGGGAAGCGCTCTCGGCGCTGCTTTCGAAATATATGGAATGCGTGATCGCGGCGGAGCAAGAAGATGTCGAGATGTTCTTCTCGAATTTTGTGCCTCGCTCAAAAGTCCGCGATGCGATCAAGGCCCTGCTCGCGGCCCGCGAATTCAGCTATGTGCGCCTGGGGAGCAAGTCCCTGCTGCAGATAGCTCCTCCGAAAGAAGTCTTCGTACTGCGCCCGCGCGGAGCGAAAGCGTAGTAGGCATCTCGGCCCGCCCCTCTCACCTCAAGTCTTTCTCAATTCAATTTAAGCGGTGTAATCGCCGTCTCTCCCGATTTCCTGATTCCCAGCGCGATCGGCCGCGGCGGACCCTGACGCGGAATGGTCGCCAGCACCCACAATTCTTCGCCTCTCCGAAGACTGGTCGGATCCTTTGCGGTATCCGGAATAAAGAACAGGATTTGCGAGTTCAACTGCAGTACGGTGTGATCGCCCACGCGACGACGCGAGAACGACAGGTTATCGCAGCCCCACTCGCCGGCCCCCGGGCGGGCGTCGAATCTCGCCGCCGGAGCCCCGCCGCGCAATTCAATCTCGCCACATTCGTTTCCGAACTGGTAGAAGCTGCGATAGGGCTGCTTCTCATAATTGTCGATTTCGTTCTTGAACTTGTTTTCCACTTCTTCCGGCGAGCGCGGATCGGTAACTTCGATCTGCAGGCTCACGTAGCGCCCTCGAATCGGCAAGTTGGGTTCAAAGCGTTCCGTCTTGAACCAGGCCTGCGGCCGAGTCCGCCGGTCGTAAAGCAACTTGGCGCCCAGCAGGCTGACGATCAGCATCTGAATCACAGCCACCGCCACGGCCTTGGTCATCGGCTTCACGATGCGCTCCCCCTGGCACGTGCCACCAGCTTGCGCCGAAGCTGCTCGAGTTTCCATCCACCCAGCAGAAACAGAAGACCGAAAGCCACGAGTGACGCAGAGCGCCCGAGCTTGTCCATGAACGTGGAAAAATAAAATGCGATGATGGTGATGGCAAAACCCGCGACCCCAAGGTTGATGCGTTCCCGCCGCTGTTCCTGTATTCCCCAGGTCACCAGCGCGACACAGGCGGCCGCACAGAGACCATACACCGCAAGATTTTGCAGCACGTCGTGAGTGTCAAGCGGCGCCAGCGCAAGTAACCATACCCCGAACCCGGCGTTCCATATCGCGCCGCGGCCGCGCAGACTGGCAGCCAATGCAAGCGGCAGGATGAAAGCCATGATCCAGCCCGTGACCTGAAACGATACCGGCATATGCGGCAGCGCGCGCCATTCCCAGATCGCCTCCCGTTCCCAGGCCGCCGCCGCGCACATCGGAAGCAGGGCGATGCCGCCAATCCAACAAAGCGCACGCCGAAAATTGGAACCGGTTTCCGCGTGGCGGGCACCCAGGTAAGTAAAGGCCAACAGTGCCAGGAACTGAATCAGCCGATGCTCGCCACCGTGAAAGTGCTGCGTGCGAAAGTCCCACTCCGAAGCAATCCATGCCGGAATCAGAAGCGCCGTGAGCGCGGCCTGCACCCAATCGCGCAGCACAACCCAAGAGATCAGCGCGCCAATCGCCCACATCAGGATTCCAGAAGGCCAATGCTCCTCCAGATTGAAGATCTGCCCCGCGAGGAAAATACCCGCGCCCAGCGCAACCGTGCCCACCCCATGGAGCGCGATGCCGAGCGCCTGCAGGCGCGGCATCAGGGCGCCGGCCGCGAGGTGAAAAACAGCAATCATTGCGAGCACGAGCAGGAAGCGCTGCGCCGGTGAAAGCTGGTCCCAGTGCGCGGCGACAAAAAGCAGCACACCCGCCGCGACCATGATCGCGCCGAACGCGATGGCCAACACGACCGGCCAGCGCATGCGTCCGGTATCATGCGCCGCCTCGAAGACGCGAATGCGCTCCGCCGCCGGCAAGTCAATAGTCAATCACGCTTGCCGCAACCCATTGTTGCAGCTTCTGGTCGAGTTGTTCCGAAGTGGCCATCGCTTGAACTGCCCACGATAGACCGGCGTACCTCAGAACGCAAGCATTCGGTAAATGCGGTAGTGGGTCAGTTTCAATGTCCACAACTAGCCTTTATGAACGCCGCTTCGGGAAAATGGTGAACCCCCTTGCCTAAAGGTGACATCCCAAGTGGTAGAATATCCCACGTTATGGCTGGTCCAGCAGCGGCGTTAAGAAACTTCCGCAACACGATCCTCGCTCTTGAAAAGCAGCGCAAATCAAGGATTTACTCTATTGTCCACACTGGCGGGAACCAGCATATTTGTAGACCAGAGTTTTCGATGGCTTTGGCTTTGCGTGAGAAATTCAGGGGCATTAAGACCCTTGAAATATTGATCCACTCGACCGGCGGTCATTCTAGCGTGTCGTTCCGGCTTGCTCAGTATTTCCGGCGCCATTGCAAGCAATTGAACATTCTGGTTCCGATTATGGCGAAGAGTGCAGCTACGCTGCTTTCGTTGAATGCCGATCAGATTTTTATGGGCGAATTTGCGGAGCTTGGTCCATTGGACACGCAACTGAAAGACGACTTGGACAAGGGAGGCGGCTACTTTTCCCCGCTTGATGAATTTCGTTCTGTTGGATTTTTGCGAGAACATGCAGCCGAATTACTGGATTATCTTAGTTTCACTTTGGAAGAGCGCGGGATGAGCGTAAAACAGGCGCTTCACGAAGCAATACCTGGAGTCGTCGGGATGATGCGGCCCCTCTATGGTCAAGTCGATCCAAGCAAGCTAGGTTCATATCGCCGCGCATTGGCTGAGGGAGAGGAGTACGCTAAGCGATTGCTTTCGACGCGGATGGACGGAGATGATGCTGAAGAACTTGCGGAAAAGTTAGTATGGGATTACCCAGCCCACGATTTTGTAATTGACTCTACAGAGGCGCTCTCCATCGGACTCCCGGTGGAACGTTTCCCAGTAGCGCAAGAAAAGAGCCTTATAAATGCACTGTTCGGATTGGCGGAATATGAATTACCGTTCCTTGGATTCACGATGCCTCAGTCGCAGAAATCAAGACGACCGACTTCTAGGCAGCGGACTCCGAAACAGAAATCCGCGCCAAGGAAGTTGCCAGCCTCCGCTCAAGCGGGGCCAAGGGTTGTCGCTAGCTGAAAGACAACGGTCGCTGAGGAAACTATTCTCGCGTCTGCGGGGGCTTAGTCCGTCCAAACGAGCAAGACTTATGCGCGAGAAGGAAAAGGATGTCAGTATTGATCTACACAAAGCGTTGAAGGGCGCTCTGTAATAACCTTTTCTCGACCTTTGATATTCCCACGCTTGGCTTAGGCATCAGAGCGCATAATTCTTCGATACTCCAGACATGATCAGTCAATCCCGCTTGCATAGCCGGGGTCACGCGCAACGTCTGATGCACGCGGCAAAAGTTGTAGTGCATATAATGCAGCGCTACAGAGTGACGGTGGTTGTCCACTTTCTTGCTGAATCCATTCGTTAATCGAGTAAAGCGCCGCATCTGCATCCTCATGGTTAAGTTCTGGCGCTCTACAAAACTGGTGCTGACGTGCTTCGGGTCCGGGTCTCCGCTCACAATCTTCATGTCGCAGCCAATGCAGGTAGCAGGGGAATATCGAGTGTCGTTCTCGGCTGGAGCCCCGTAGATTTTCTGTAATTGCGCGTAATCAATATCGGCTCCGAAGG
>JBEKOW010000325.1:0-4404 GCA_049521375.1 Terriglobales bacterium | reverse complement strand
GGTTGCTGACCGGCGATCAGGGACGCTTCGACAAACACCGGCACCTGCAACTGTTCGGGCGCAAGAAGAACATGATCGTGACCGAGGGTGGAAAGAATATTTATCCCGAGGATATCGAGTCGACGTTCGATGGGATCGCCATCAAGGAATTTTGCATTTTCGCGGCGAACTATCTATGGCCGCAGAGGACGCTTGGGAACGAGATGCTGGTTCTGGTGGTGCGGCTTGAGCAGAACCAGAAATGGGACGACGAACTGCGCGAAGAGATCGTACGCCGCAACCGGACCCTTCCGGACTTTAAGCGCGTCGGCGGATACATGATATGGGAAAAGGATTTTCCGCGCACCGCATCGATGAAAATCAAGCGGGGAGAACTGGCGGCGGAAATCGGAGCGACCGCCAGGCGCGAGCAGGTTGTAGAGATCTAGTTCTCAGTCCCGGTTGAAGTCCGCGCTATGAACGAAA
Organism: Terriglobales bacterium; assembly: GCA_049521375.1. GTDB lineage: Bacteria > Acidobacteriota > Terriglobia > Terriglobales > Acidobacteriaceae > Acidiflorens. The sequence goes on along the minus strand of JBEKOW010000325.1, from coordinate 3,939 downwards.
CGCTTCTAGCCATCATCAATCCGGCGGCGGGCGGAGGGCGCGGCCGCGAGCGCATAGCCTCCGCGTTGGAACGGCTGCGCCAGAGCGGGCTTGCGATTGAGACGGCGGAGACGGGCGCCCCCGGGGAAGCAACGCAGATTGCTCGCGACGCCTACGGTCGCGGCTATCGCAAGTTTATTGCTGTCGGAGGAGACGGCACTTCGTTCGAGATCGTCAACGGGCTGTTTCCGGAATCGCAACTGGCAGGCGGGCCGCAGGCGGACGAAAGTCCTACGCTCGGCTTTCTTCCGCTGGGAACGGGGAATTCGTTTCTGCGCGACTTTGAAGAGCCGGGTTCAGGGGCCGATGCCACTGGTCTTCAGCACGCTGTGCGAGCATTGGAGTTGCGACGCGCACGGCCTTGTGATGTTTTGCGTCTGACACACAAAACGGGCACGATTTACTACACAAACCTGTTGAGCATGGGATTTGCGGCCGATGTAGCCGCGTTGCGGCACCGGCGCTTTCGCGGTTTGGGGCAGGCTGGGTATCTGCTGTCGATCTTTCTCTGCCTCGCGCGGTTGAAGCGCCGGCCGTTTCCCGTTCGCGTGAACGGCGAGGGCGAGTTCGATTCACGCCCCTGCCTGTTCCTGACTTTCAATAACAGCAAATTTACGGGAGGAACGATGATGATTGCGCCCGATGCTGTCACCGATGATGGACTGATCGAGTACGTTCGATGGGGGCCGATTGGACGCCTGGGATTGATCCGGAATCTTGCGACTCTTTATGATGGCACGCACACCAGGCATCCGCTGGCCGAGCGCCAGGCGGTGAGGCAAGTCGAGTTTCAATTGGACGGTCCGGTCGATGTGATGGTCGATGGCGAGGTGATGACACTGGAATGCCAGAGGATTGAGGTATTACACTCGGCGCTGCGTGTGGCTGTGTGACGGAGCGCTAGTCCGCAATGCGGGGACTAGTGGACTGTCGCGGAGAATTTGTTAGCGCGAGGACGGGAGATTCCGGGACGCGTAATGGCAGGACTTTAATCAAATAGGGGTCCTTCGACTGCGCAATCGCTTCGCTGCGCGAAGCGATGGCTCCGCTCAGGATGACAAGGTTTCCGGTTGCGATGACAAGGTTTTCGGTTGCGCGTGGTGACGCATCTCTGCGACAGTCCACTAGCTCCGTCTCGACTCGTGATATAAAAACTCCATGTCGCGACGAAATCAGGAGCGCCGGGATGGAAGCACAGAGCGCCGGGATGAAAGCACGGAGGCGGCACCAGCGCCTGGCAAGTGGAAGCGGCGCGTGATCTATGGGATGGGTATTGTGGCCGCATTCGCGCTGGCCTACTATCTGGGCAACCGCACTCAGCACCGGTACGACGGCTTCGCGCACTGCCTGGGCGATCGTGGCGTGAAGATGTACGGAGCCTACTGGTGTCCTCATTGCGAGGAGCAAAAAGAAAAATTCGCCGCCTCGTTCGAGTATGTCCCCTACGTGGAGTGCGGCGTGAAAGGCGATATTCACGCGACTTCGGAGGTTTGCAAAGAGCAGAATGTGCACCACTACCCCACATGGGAGTTTCCGCCCACGGGTGAAAGGGTGGAACGCATTTTTACCCTCGAGGAGTTGAGTGACCGCACAGGATGTTCACTGCCATGAACGTTAACCTGAGGAGCGGATTTTCCCAAAGATTGCTGAGCATGGTGGCAGTCCTGGCGGTCTGCGGAATCGCGGTGTCGTCGATCTCGTTGCAGCGTCATTACGCGCCCTCCAAGACCGCGTACTGCGACATCGGGGCGACATTCAGTTGTGACATCGTCAACCGCAGCCAGTATTCGGCGATCCTCGGCGTGCCGGTAGCCCTGATTGGAATGCTCGGCTACGGGGCGCTGGCGGGATTGGCGACCGTCTACCGTGAAATCCGCGACACTCCGGCAATGTTGTTCGGCGCGGCCGCACTGGGTTTAGCTTTTGCTTTATACCTGACCTATATCGAAGGGCACGTTCTGGGAGTGTGGTGCATTCTGTGTCTAGGTTCGCTGGCTTTGATCTCGATCATCACGATGCTGGCGGGGCTGATCTGGTGGACGCGAGACGCAATTCCTGATCCAAGCTGACAATCTTTCAATCATGCTCCGATAATCTCCCACTTCATGGCCCGACTGATACCTATAAAGAAGACCAGGCGTTCTCCCGAAGCTGTGGTGCCCATTGCCGGCGGCACGTTGCGCATCCACGAACTCAGCAGCCGGATTTTCAGGAATACCCGCCTGCTGCGAGTATGGCTGCCGCCGGGCTATGACCAGGTCGGCGGGACGCGCTATCCGGTGCTGTATTTAAACGATGGGCAGAATTTGTTCGAAGCGTCGACCGCGTTTGCCGGAGTTCACTGGCAGGTGGGCGAGACGGCCGGCCGCCTGATCGCCGAGAAAAAGATTTCGCCGCTCATCATCGTCGGAATCGACAATACGGGAAAGAATCGGGTGCGCGAGTATCTACCCTACAAGTCTCGCGATCCCAGAGTGCCGGTTGTGGAAGGGAAACACTATCCGAAGTTCCTGAAGCGCGAGGTTATGCCCCTGGTTGAAGGGCAGTATCCGGTGCTCACAGGTTCACGGAATACCGGGCTGGGCGGCTCCTCGCTGGGAGGGCTGATCACTTTGTATACGCAACTGTCGATACCCAACACTTTTGGACGGCTGCTGATCGAAAGCCCGTCGCTATTCGTGGCGAATCGAAGAATTCTCGCCGAATGCCGCAAGTTCGAGGAATGGCCGCTGCGCTTGTATCTCGGCATGGGAACGCGTGAGGTTGGCGATCCAGTGAAGGACGAGAAGATCACTAACGACGCGCGCCAACTGGCCAGCATTCTGCGGCAGGCCGAGTTGGGCGAAAGCTGGTTGAAAGTGCGAATTGAGGAAGGCGCGTCTCACTCCGAGGCGGCCTGGGCTGCGCGCTTTCCCGAGGCCCTGGAGTTTCTTTTTTCCGACATTTAAATGGCGATGCCGATTAGCGGCCTGGCGCACGCGGCATCGCCTGCATGGGGTTGCTGGGTTTACTATGGTTCTCTTCATTACAGGGGGCGTTCATGAAAGCAGTGCGTTTGTGGGTGGGGTGTGTGGTGGTGCTGGCCGCTGCGGCCTGTGCGGTGGCGCAGCCATATAGCGAATCCCAATTCAAGGGGATGCAGTGGCGCAGCATTGGGCCCTATCGCGGCGGCCGCGTGCTGGCCGTGACGGGAGTTGCCGGCAATCCGTATACCTACTATTTTGGCGCGGTCTCGGGCGGAGTGTGGCGCACGACCGATGGAGGAGTGGACTGGCAGCCGATTTCCGATGGCAGCGTCATCTCATCGATTGGGGCGATCGCGGTATCGGAATCGAATCCGAACTTGATCTATGTGGGCACCGGCGAGTCGTGCCTGCGCGGAAATATTTCCTACGGCGACGGCGTTTATAAAACCACCGACGCCGGCAAGACCTGGCAACACGTCGGGCTAAAAGACACGCAGCATATCGCGCGCGTGTGGATCGATCCGCGCAATCCGGATCACGTGCTGGTCGCGGCTCTTGGCCATGCTTATGGTCCTAATCCCGAGCGTGGAGTTTATCGCACGACCGACGGTGGCAAGACGTGGGACAAGATCCTCTATAAAGACGATAAGACGGGAGCGATCGACCTGAGCGTCGATCCGCACAATCCGAATGTGATGTTTGCCGCTCTTTATCAGATTCAGCGCACGCCGTGGAGTCTGGAAAGCGGCGGGCCGGGCAGCGGTCTTTATCGCTCGACGGACGGCGGAAATACCTGGAAGCATCTCGAAGGCAACGGCCTGCCGGAAGGCATTCTGGGACGCATCGGCGTGAGCGTCTCGGGCGGCGACTCCAACCGGGTGTATGCGCTCATCGAGTCGAAGGAGAGCGGACTGTACCGATCCGACGATGGCGG
>JBEKOW010000324.1:0-4423 GCA_049521375.1 Terriglobales bacterium | reverse complement strand
CTCCTTGTGCGTGATGGTTGAGTTGTGAAAGTGCGGTGTGCTTCGGCTACGAGAGCAGGAGCAGGAAACTGCGCATCTGGTCGATCTCGCGCTCGATCGAGTCGAGACCGCCGAGAGCGGCAAGATGGTTTCTCGAGTCAAGATCGTCGGAGACAGTACTTAGCCTGGCGAGTACCCTTCCGTTGATTGCGCTTGCTCGGGTGAGTACGAGTCGACGGAGCGCCTCGTCGAGTTCAGGAGGTTGTGGATTGCGGTTCGGTTCTGCCATGATCTGGGTTCTCCATGATGGGGGTTGATGGTTGAGCGAAAGGAAGGAACGGGGGTTTTGCTTGTTCCGCGCGGAGCAGGGCTTCCTGGCCCTCCAACCAAACTTCGAGCTTGCGAATGGCTTCGCGCTTCTCCGGCAACTCGATCTGGGTGTAGCGGTCGTTCACATCGCGCGATCGCCGCGAGGTGTGCCCGATAATCTCCCGGCGGACCTCTTGGAGCACACCTGCAAGCATCATTCGCGTGTTCGCAGTGTGCCTGAGATCATGGACGCGAATGCGACGGATGCCGGCCCGGCGAAGGCTCGATGCCCAGGTAGTCTTCACGATCTTGATGGGATCGCCGTGGTAGGTGAAGACGAATCCCTGGGTGCGACGCATTGACGCGAGCATGTCGTACAGGCGGCGCGTGAGCGGAATTTCACGCGCTTCGCCTTCGGGCGTTTTCGAGTGGCTGACGTAAATGATGCGGTTGTCGAAATCGATGTCTTCCCAACGTTCGGAAAGAATCTCTCCTCTGCGCATTCCGGTATCGAGCGCGCAGCGGACGATCCTTCTGAGGTGTTCGGGCGCTGCCTCAAGAAGCAGCTGCTCCTCTCGGACGGAGAGCACGGGACGTTTCACACGACGCTCCCGTTCCATGTGGAGCCTGCCGAGCGGGTTTGTGGGGAGCAACCCCTCCTCGACGCCCCAGTTGAGCACGCGACGCAAGACGGAGAGGTCGCGATTCACCGTGGCTTCTTTAAGTGTCTTCTGCCGGTGGCGCTCCTGCCGGTACTGCCGGATCGTCGCCGTTCTGATGTCGCGGACGAGATGATCGGCGAAGAAGGGCAGAAGATGATTCAGCCGGTCGAGCGCGTGAGGCCGCGCCATCCCGGCGGCGATGAATCGGGCGGCGAGCAAACCAAAGGTGAGATCGGGGTTTCGCTGCGGCAACCGATACCGCGCGTCGTTGAGTTCTTCCTGGTACTGCCGTTCGATCGCTTCTGCTTTGCGCCGATTCGACGTACCGGTGGACTGGCAATGGCGTACGCCATCTATATAGATAGCGGACCACCAAATCGAATTGCGCTTGTAGAGCGACATAGACTACCTTCCTCCTTTCCTTTGGTGTTCGAGAATCCAGCGAATGAGCTGGGCACGGTAGAAGATCAATTTGCCGAGCGGTCCTGACCGTAAGTACGGCAGCCCGCGCGGAATGTACGAATGGCGTACCGTCCACGGCGAGCAGCCGAGAAGTCTGGCTGCGTCGCGGATGGCGAGCGGTTCCCCAAGGGCATCGTTAGGCTGCGGGTAGTGACGCGGGTAGCTCTGCCCTGGCTGTTCGACCCCGAAGCCCAATAAATCTAAGGGCTTCTCGCCATTGCCGAAATCTGCCTTGCGTAGTTCCTCCGTGCTGAAGTGTTCATTCGTCATCGTTGTTCCTTTGCTTGATCCAGAAGTCGCGCAGCGCATCCCTTGACCAGTTGGGGAGCTTTGACCAAAGAACCCAAAGCACGGCAAGGAGGCCACCACAGGCGAGGAAGAACTGCTGGACCTGGGCCGACCGTGCAAGCACAATCACGAGCTCTAGCGTGGCGTAGAAGAGCGCGAGCCCAAGAACGATCCGTGCCATGAGGACGAGAAATTGGAGCACGATGGGAATCGCAGGCTGGGGCGTCGAGAGTTCGCGGCTCCCGCACTTCGAGCACACCTCGGCTCCGCGTGGGTTCACATGCTGGCGCGGGCAAAGGCGGACATCGTACGTGCGCCCGCAGTGGGAGCAGTAGAGCGCGTCCCCGGCAGTCATCTTTCCGCACTGGTTGCAATATTTCATCGTGATTGCTCAAAAAGTGGTTGTTTATCGGAACCTTTCGGACGAAGCCACACGCGACTGTAGAACTTGTCTCCGTGCGTTTCTTCGAGCGTTGCGAACCAGAAAATCTTCTCGGTGACTTCGGCGACCGCTGAACGGATGTACTCGAGTCGTCGCGCGGAATCTGCAAGAACAAGGACACGGAAGCGCATGGGACTGAACTGTCGGGCGAACTCGCCAGAAGCAGCAAGGTGAACGTAGTTGCGAGCTTTCTCCTTCCAGACTTTGAGCTCTTCGGTCCCGAGGTCGATCTCGAGAAATGCGCCGTCAATGCCACGAGGAGTTGAAAACTCAGCGTAGCCATCGGGAATGAGCGACTGTTCCTTTGCGATGGGCTCTGTGAATGCGATCCAATGTGTGCATCGAACGCCTGGAACGGCAATCGGCTTGAAACGCAGGTTGCAATAGACGTCGTTGACTGCAAGCTGATGGAGAACGGAGAAGTCGACAAGGAACGAGTTCTGCCTGCGGCGGGGTCCGCGTGCTTGCAATCCGATAAGCTGCGCACCCTTCGGCGACAACGAGTAAATGGCTTTCTTCCCGGGTCCGAGTCCGACGAAGAATCTCCGCAGAAGGCCCGCGCGATGGAGGGCGAGGAGTCTCGTATTGATCCGTGTGAGGGAATTGAAGCCTGCAGCGGCCATGATCTGATTGCGATCTGCGAAGCGCATCAAATGGAGCTGCGCGAGCAGTTCGCGATCGCGGATCTGAATCATGAGCGCCCTTCGCTTTGCTTTAGTCCCAGTTATGGAGATCCTCATTTGGCTTGCTTCCTTTGTTGTTGCGCCGTTCAATAATTTCCCTCTCGATATCGGCACGCGGGCGGGCATAGATCTTGCGCGCACGGTCCACGAGATCGCGGTAGCTCGTCTTCTTCGCTTCCACGTTCGGAACAATGCCCTCGGTCCAGTGATCCGAGCCGCTCTTCACGATGAAATGCCGGGGAGGAAGGTTCTTGAGCTGCTCGGCTAAAGCTTTGCCCCCATCGAACATCTGCGAAACGGCTCCTGCATCCGCACTCGAAAGCTGGAAACACACATGCGTGCCGACCGAGAGCATCGCCTCACGCATCGAGGAAGGGAACTGACCTAGAAATTGATTGACGGCCACGATTCCGACGCCGAATTTGCGCGCCTCGGAAAGCACCGTCTCAATGTCTGTCGATTGCGAAATAAGGTTCTGAAACTCGTCGAAGTAGGCCGGGAAGAAGTTTTTGCGCTCGCGCGTAAAGATGGCGTTCTTGAAGACCGTAAAGAGCAGGCTTGCGAAGGTGAGCGCTTGGGCTCCGAGTTCGCCCTTGGGCAAGTACGCGAGGATCCAGCAATTGCGATCCATCGCGTCCTTCATAGAGAAGCTTGACTTCGCTTGGCCGACAATATGCCGGAACCGCGGGTCAGCGGTGAAGGCCGAAGTCTTGTTCAGGATCGGCTCCCTCATCGTGGCCTTCATTGGCTCGCTCACTTTTCCGAAGCGGAATTCAAAGTAGTCGCGAACCTCGGTATTGGGCGTATGCTCAAGGCACTGCGCGCGGAATCGGTCATCACTCAAAAGGAGCGCGAGTTCGAGGAGCGTGAGCCCGTTCGCGGCAAGGACGACAATCGAGTTGCGGAGCAGCTCATCGGTCCGTGCTCCCAAAGCGTCAAGGTTGTAACGTTGCTTCAAAATCTCCGTGAACTCGGTGCTACGGACAAAATCGGTGGCAAGTCCTTCCAAGGGATTCAGACCCACAGAAGTATCGGGGTCGGACGGGGAGATCAGAATTACGCGGTCGCTCAGGTCTTCGTTGTCGCGCCATTCCTTTTCGGCGATCGCGCTCAGGAGAAACGGCGTGAGGTCGCCATGAAAATCGATGAAGAGGCCCCCGCGGTTTGCCGCCACATCCTGCGCTGCGCAGTGCTTGACCCAGAAGCTCTTTCCGCTCCCCGTTTTTCCGAATGCACCCGTATGGGTCGCCCTCCGCGCCTGGCTCACCGTGATGCGCCGGCTTGTCTCTGCGCCTTCGACGACGCGGAGTCCAAGCGAGATTGCACTCGGCGAATCCTTCTCTTTGCGCTGAGCGGGAAACCGGAGCCGGTTCCACGCGAGCGCAACCAATTGTTCGAGGAATTTCCACATGGGATGAGTATTGGGATGGGGTCGACAATATCGGTAACAAGATGGTGGGGCAGAACTCAGCGGAACATGAGGATTCAATAAGTTACGCTGCAAATCTTTTTTTTCTATTTCCCTTGACGCGAGTTCTAGAGAAGTCAGAAATTCGTGATCAGCACTTCGTGGAACCTGCGCCCTACCACCTTCTGTG
>JBEKOW010000323.1:0-4435 GCA_049521375.1 Terriglobales bacterium | reverse complement strand
GACGATGCCGTGACCTGCACCAGGCAGCCCTGCTCGGCATACTCCAGCACGCGCTGCGGACTCTGCTGCAGGATCGGGTTCCGCTCGGGATGCGTCAGGATCGGTGTCAGTCCGCAATCGCCCAGCCGCCGGAAGCAGTCCGGCAGTTGCGCCGGAATGCTGTAATTGCTCAACTCGATCAGAAGATAGTTCGTCTCTCCGATCGTGAAGTTGTGCGGGTCTTGGAGGACCCGTTCCAGGTTATCGAAAGAAAGATGAAAGTCGCAGCCCAGCATCAAGGCAGGCGCCGAACCCACCCGCGAGCGCAACTGATCCAGCAGATCCGAAAGATATTGGCGGTCATAAACGTAGCGATCATTGGCATGCGGAGTGGCCACCGTATGGGTAATCCCGTCGGCCGCCGCCATGCGGCACATTTCCACGGCGACCTCCCAGGACTTCGGGCCGTCGTCAACCTCCGGCAAAATGTGGCAGTGGATATCGATCACGGAATGTGCGCCAACCATTAACAATTAGAACACAATAGTGTAATCCGCTTTGCCCATCTGCTTCCGCAAGTGCTCCGCCGATTTTTGCGGTTCGAACTCCTCCCGGCCTGTGTGGACGCATCCAAACTTTATAGTGGCGCCCCGAGCCGTTTCCCGGCCTGGGCAGAGTTGCCAGTTCGCGCTTTCTCATGCACGATAGTAGATTCGACTCACATCCAATATTTGAGGAGTTGCTTTGCCCATGAGCTTTCTGAGGACGGCTTGCGCCGGGTGGCTGGATCGGGAAGGTCTTTGCAGGATGGCCTTCGCCCTTGTGGTCGTCACGGGGGTGGTATTCTTTGTTTCCTGCGGCAGTGGAAAGCTCCCGGCGTTCACGTCCGGCCAAACCGCCTACGTGACTCTGCCCACCTCGAACTCCGTCCTGATGCTCCATATCAACGGGCTGACGGGCGTTGTCACTCCCGGCTCGCAGACCCCGCAAGTCAGCGGGACCGCGCCCCACGGCCTCGCACTGCTTCCGGGTAAATTCCTGTTCGTGGCCAACTCGCAGTCCAATACCATCGCGGTTTATTCCATCGCCGGCGACGGGAGTTTGAACCTGAGTGCTACTCCCACTCCTGTCGGCGGTACGGGACCTGACAATGCCGTCCTGGATTCCTCCGGCCAATATCTGTTCGTCACCAACAGCTTTTCCGCGAACATCTCGGTCTTCTCCGTCGATTCCGGCAGCGGGGCCCTGACTGCCGTCCCCGGCTCGCCCTTTTATGCCAACGATAGTCCCGGCGAGATTCTGATTCCTCCAGGCACTAATTTCGTTTACGTCACTAACTCTCGCATCGGCACGGTGACTGCGTTCACGTTTTCCAGTTCTACCGGAGTTCTCACCCCCGCTCCGGGTTCGCCCTTCGTCTCCGGACCAGGAGCCAGCGGCGTCGCCGTCTCCAACAACGGACAGTATCTCTACGTCGCCAATAGCACTGCGCTGAATCCCGGATCGAATACTGTTGGAAATATTTCGGGCTTCACTATCGACAGCACAACTGGCACTCTTACCCGGCTTGCCAACTCGCCGTTTACGTCGGCAGTAGGCTCGGGTCCGAGCACGCTGATCGCCGACCCCAGCGGCCGGTTCATCTTCGCCACCACTCCCGGGACCGCTTACAGCATCTGGTGTTTCACCATCGATCCCTCTACCGGACAGCTTACCCCTTCGCAAGGTTCGCCCTTCAGCGTTGCTTCCGGCGGCCTGTTCGTGCTGACCGACAACATCGGCAGCTTCCTATATATCGGGAGCCAGGCCGACCATGGAATCGAAGCGTACACGTATGATTCCAATACCGGCGCGCCCTCGACGGTGCTGAACTCGCCATTTTCGACTTCCAGCCCTCCCGGCAAAATGGTGATTGCCGAGTAGAGGCACTCCGCACGCTACCACAACTCCGTCTCGAATCTAGGGTCGATGCCTGATGCCGGCCTCCCCACCTCTCTTGCACTATCGAGGCAAGTAAAGATTCGCAGTCGATGATTTTGAAATCGATTTGAAATCGGAGGTGTTTCAACATGAAAGACAGCATGAAGATGAAGCTCACTCTCTTGGCAGTCGTATTGGCCTGTGGCGCCTGGGCCCTCGCGCAAAGTGCCGGCAGCGGAGGCAGCGGGAGTTCGGGCTCCGCGTCCGGTCAAAGCGGCACGGGCAGCAGCACCAGTCCGGGCAGCTCTCCGAGTCAGCCTGGCGCGCAGAGTCAGACTCCGGGAAGCACAAGCCCGACGCCGGGCATGACGCCGCCACCGGATACCACCCCCACGCCCAGCACCGTTCCCAACACACAGCCGGGAAGCCCAAACAATCCGGGAACGCCTGAAACCGCGCCGAATCAGACCCCCGGCACAACCAATCCGTCGGATACTGCGCCCAACAGCACCAATCCATCAACCAGCAATCCGTCCGGCACGACTCCGCCATCGAGCGCCCCGGGCAGCTCCACGCCTCCTCCTCAGCGGTAGGGCGCGAAGCGCGAGCAGGAAGGATCGCGGGAAAAGCATCGATTGCAGGAAAGGCCACCTTGGGGTGGCTTTTCTTTTCGCTGGATTCTCTCCAAGTCACCGCGTGAGGTGATGTAAATCACAGCCGGATGTACGATTCGGGCGAGATAACCATTCCAGGGTCGTAGAATAGGTGCTGGAGCACCCGCCATGTGTCTGGCCATCCCGGGCAAAATTCTGAGCGAAGAAGATCTCGGCTTCGCGCGCACCGGACGCGTGCAGTTCGGCGGCATCGTTCGCCAGGTGCGCCTCGACTTCGTTCCGGAGGCCGTTACCGGAGACTACGTCCTCGTCCACGTAGGCTTCGCGATCAGCAAAATCGACGAAGAAGAAGCCCATCGCACGTACCAGTTGCTGGGAGAGATGGGCGCATTGCAAGACGAACTGCCACCCGAAGACGGCGCTGCCGAGCCCTCGAACTAGCTCGATTTCCCCTGTGCCCTGGGTGTACTCTGTGTGCAGTGTATTCTTTGCGCCAGCAACAACCGGGCGTACTCTACTCACGCAGGCTTGTGATGTCCATCACCGAGTGGGTGTTCATCCCGGCTTAAAGTCATTCTCGCAGCCCTCCCCGCTGCCCAGGTCCGCAATGAAGTTCATCGACGAATACCGCGACGCAGCCCTGGCCCGCCGCCTGCTGGCCGAGATCGCGCGCGCCGTGCGCGGCCACTGGGTGCTCATGGAAATCTGTGGCGGCCAGACCCATACCATCATGCGCTACGGTCTGGACGAACTTCTCCCGGCGAACATAGAGCTTGTCCACGGCCCCGGCTGTCCCGTCTGCGTCACCCCGCTCGAGACCGTCGACAAGGCGCTCGAACTTGCCGCCCGCCCTGAAGTGATTCTCGTCTCCTACGGAGATATGTTGCGCGTCCCCGGTTCCAGCACCGACCTCCTCACCGTAAAAGCCCAGGGTGGGGACGTGCGCGTGGTGTATTCGCCGACTGAAGCGTTGAAGATCGCTCGCCAGAATCCCGATCGCAAAGTTGTTTTCCTGGCCATCGGATTCGAAACCACCGCTCCCGCCAATGCCATGTCCGTCTGGCAGGCGAAGCAAGAGAAGATTGGCAATTTCTCGGTGCTCGTCTCGCACGTGCTGGTGCCGCCCGCCATCCGCGCGCTCATGACTTCCCCCGACTGCCGCGTCAACGGATTCATCGCCCCGGGCCATGTCTGCGCCGTGGTGGGCTACAAAGATTACGAAACGCTGGTGCAGGATTTCCGCGTCCCCATCGTAGTGGGAGGCTTCGAACCCATCGATATTCTCGAGGCCATTCTGATGCTGGTTCGTCAACTGGAAAAAGGCGAAGCCCGCGCGGAAAACCAATATGTGCGTTCCGTGAATTATCAAGGCAACCTGCCTGCGCAGCGAGTAATGAAACAGGTCTTCGAGATCGCCGACCAGAAGTGGCGCGGCATCGGCACGATTCCCGCCAGCGGTTTGCGAGTGCGCGATGAATATGGAGATTACGATGCTTCGCGCCTCTTCGGACTGGCTTCGATCACGGTAGATGAGCCCGCCGAGTGTATCAGCGCGCAGGTCCTGCAGGGTCTGAAAAAACCGACCGATTGCACAGCTTTCGGGATCCGTTGCACGCCGCAGAATCCGCTGGGCGCCCCCATGGTGTCATCGGAAGGAGCCTGCGCTGCGTATTACAACTATAGGAGACATCAAAAGCAGTTGCCAGTTCCCAGTTCCCAGTCCTTCAGCAGCCGGCTGGAGAACTGAGAACTGGGAACTTGCGACTGAGAACTGAGAACTGGCAACTGAGAAGTCGCAACTGAGAGCTGAGAGCTAAGACCTTGCCCAACAATCCCAACTCGCTGGCGCAACTGACCTGCCCCGCGCCCCATCCTGCGAACGACACCATCGTTCTCGGCCACGGCAGCGGAGGCCGCCTCAG
>JBEKOW010000322.1:0-4448 GCA_049521375.1 Terriglobales bacterium | reverse complement strand
GGGTAATTGACGTCCATATCTTTCGCGAACCTGGTGATGTCATCGGTGCTGGCATCATCCATGGCGACGCCGACGATCTGAAAACCCTGCGGACCATATTGCTTTTGGAGTTCGACGAACCAGGGCATCTCGACCTTGCAGGGGCCGCAATAAGTCGCCCAGAAATTGAGGAGAACGGCCTTGCCGCGCAGGCTGGAGAGCCTGAGGTTGCCGCCCTGGAGGTTGGCCAGTTCGAAGTCGGGAGCGATCGCGCCCATGAGTTGCCCGTCGGCAGGACCATTGGCGCGGCTGTTGCGAGCGATGCGAATACCGGCGAATAACATGACGGCGACCAGGGCGCCGACGAAGAACAGAATTAAAGGATTTCTTTGCACCGTGACCTCAAAATTCCCCGGAGATAAAGCTCCACTTATCTCGATTTTACATCCTCGGCCAGCGCGTGCGCGCTGACCAGGGTCTTATGACTTTTGGCGCCCGGATCGCCGAAAATGGCAATGCGTGCGGCCCGGTACCTCCAGCTACACTTCCCGTCGAGTCAATTGCCGGTGCGCCCAGCGGCAGCGCAGGTTGCGGCCTCACCCTCGTGGACGGTTCTGAAATGCTCCCGGAACTGGATCTCGAGCATTTGTTTGCCGCTCGTAAAGCCCTTGCTGCAAGGGGTAAATATCACGCCTTCGCAGGCCGAGCAGCCGCCCTTTACCGGGTTTCCGGCGACTTTCTCGATAATTATCAGGCGCGGCATGTTCATGGGCCTAGTCTCCCACAGGTCGAATTCAGCCTCAAGGTCTCGACTCCGACCGAGAGTAACCAGCTAGTAAGAGGGCCGGAAGCGGACTTCCGGTCCGTCAGGAGGTTAATGATTTGCTCCAGCGGCCGTCAGAGAGCAAACCGGTTCAAGAAGGAAAAATAGCCGGAAATAATGGCAAATCGGCCCATAACCAGCAAAATACCCAGGACGATGAGCAGGCCTCCGCTGGCAACTTCCACGGCGTGCATGTGGAATTTGAAGCGGTTGTAGAACTTGAGAAAGCGCTCGATTCCGAGGGAGGTGATGAGGAACGGCACCGCGAGCCCGGCGGAGTAGATGGCCAGCAAGAAGATGCCTTTCCAAACCGTGTCCTGGGTGGCGGCAAAGCCGAGCACGACCGCCAGAATCGGCCCTACGCAGGGCGTCCAGCCGAAGGCGAAGGCGAATCCGATGACGAATGCTCCCCAGGGGGAAGCGCCGCCTTTGAGTTGGTGCAGGCGCGTATCCGCGAGCAGAGCCTTGATCTGGAAGATGCCCGTAAGGTGAAGGCCGAAGAGAATGATGATGACTCCAGCGATCCGCGCCAGCAGTGACTTGTATTGCGCGAGAACCTGGCCGACTTCGGTGGAGATGGCGCCAAGAGTAATGAAGACGAGGCTGAAGCCGATGATAAAGGCGGCGGAGTTGAGCATCACCTTGCGCAGCAGATGCCCTTCGGTGGACTTCAGTTCTTCTATGCCGGCGCCAGAAATCAAGGAAACGTATCCGGGAACGAGCGGAAGCACGCAGGGCGAGAGGAAAGATATCAATCCGGCGACGAAGGCGGCGAGCGGTAATGGCAGACTTGTCATTCAATTCCTATGGGCAGCGGTGATCCATTGTAAGGGCGGCGGAGAGTTCCTGGGTTTACCACTCGTCGCTGCACCCCAGATTGGACGCGGATGTGGGAGTAAAGTGTCGCCGGTGGTTTGAAACTAGTCTTATCCGGAGGATACCCCCCCTCCCCCTCGGTCTATTGTAATCTTGGACTTAGCTAGAAAATCCTTTCAAAGTATTGAGCGCCAGCCACTTAGAGGTAAAGTATTCATTCTATGTGAGTTATACTCGAAGTTTTGATTTCTCCGCCTATTTCAACCCTTACTGCCCGATTGTTGGCATACATCCCAATGGTGACCAGAGATGAAATTGAGGTCAAGTGAAAAAGTGCCCTGCGCTTTGACTCGGCGGGGAGTGTTTAGGGATCCTTCGACTTCGTGGCTGCTACGCTTCGCGTAGCAGCCACTACGCTCAGGACTTCATTTCCAGAATGATGACTTCATTTCCGGAATGAGGGTGGGGGAGGGAAAAAGTCACAGACTCACAGGATGACACCCGGCGCGCGGGGGCATTACGCCGCGCTACGCTCCGCTGCCCGTTCATCTTAATTAGTCAGGATGAGGGCTAGGGTTGGGCTGGCTGCTTGGGAGATGTTTCTTGATCGGGCGTGGCGTCCGACAGAACCTTCTTTATGAATCCCTGGGGGATGGTGGCGGTCAGGATGGCGTTCTGATGGGAGCGCTCTACTTTCAGGCTGTCGAAAAAGGCCTTCACGTCGGCGTCAGTGCCGTGAGCTCCTACGCTGCCTTCGGCGGCGTGAAACAGGCTGAGAAATGCGCCGACCTTGTCGACCAGGGACTGGGCTTCGGAGTCGCTGCCGGTGAAGGCCTCGGCCTTCAGGTGGAGGGCGCGAAGGTAGCGCGCGGAGACGACGACCGTCGCCGGATTCTGAAAGAGGAAGCTCCAACCGCCGAATTCGCCGAGAGAGCGCACGGCCGCCGGCTGGACGCGCAGGATGGCGAAGGAGAGACTCGCGATCGGAACATGGTGGTAGAAGCGCCGCAGCAGGGAGGGTCCGCCGAAGGGCGAGGCCAGCTTGCGGGAGCGGTCGACGATGCCGCGAATCACATCGGGATTGGGATGGTTGGAGACGGCGATGGTGTCATAGGAAAGAACGGCGACGCGCACGGTGCGGCCTTCGAGCGGGATGTTATAGATGTCGAAGCCGCGATGGTTGTCGATTGAGGAAGACAGTTTCTTGAGATAGGGGAGGACGCGGGCGGAATCGAACTTGCCGACGAAAATCTCGGAGAAGCGGGGCTCAGAAGCGTCGCCGGCGGTGCCGTCTCCCCAGAATTGCGGATAGTGGATGGCGAACGCGGCCTCGTCGAGATCGCGCTCGAACTGGAAGCCGGTCTGCTCGACAAACTTCTGATATTCGGGATCGCGGGAGACGGGCGGCAGTTGCGCGGTGGCGTTGAAGGTGCGAATCCACTTGAGGTTGATGTAGAAAAACCCGTCGGCGCCGGGGAGCAAGCGGGCGGCTTCGGGAGGAGCGTGCTTGCGAAGGGTGACGACCAGGGCGACCGCAGCCACAACCAGCAGGACGGCGACGATGATCGGAACGCTGCGTCGAATGCGCATCAAAGGTCGACGGGTGCCGGGGGAATCCCCCAGGGCAACCGAGGAGTTTGCCTATCATAGCATTGCACGGGCAGCGCGGGGATTGGTCGGAATAGGCTCATGATTCAACGAGGCGGTCCCTAGACTCCCTTGGCGGCGGGGTCCCAGATCAATTTGTGGATTTGCAGGCTGAGGCGGGCGGGGAGGTTGTCGGCGAGGATCCACTGGGCGAGTTGCTCGGGATCGAGCAAGCAATGGGAAGTGTCACGCGCGCCGTGCGCTTCTTTTCGGAAGGCGGGGGAAAACAGGATGGCATGCACGCGCTCGGCGAGACGATGCTGTTCGACGAAATCGCGGGCGAATTCGTAGTCGGTGCGATCGGTCAGGACGAACTTGAGTTCATCGTGCGGTTCGAGCGCCTGGAGGTTTTCGATGGCAAACGTGTCGGGCTCGCCGGAGTGCGGACATTTCACGTCGACGATTTTGACGACTTGTCTGGGGACGTTTGCCAACGCGCGCTCGCCGCTGGTTTCGAGCAGCACTTTGTAACCCGCTGCGATCAGGCGTTCCATGAGAGGAACGACTTCGCGCTCCTGCAGCATGGGTTCGCCGCCGGTGATTTCGACCAGATCTTCGCGGGCGGCGCCTGTGGCACGCGCGCCTGGGCTCACGCGGGCGACCTCTTCCATGACCTCTTCGATCGTCATCTTGCGGCCGCCATGGAAGCTGAATTCGCTATCGCACCAGGAGCAGCGCAGGTTACAGCCAGTGAGGCGGACGAAGACGCAAGGGAGGCCAGCATAGGTGGATTCTCCCTGGAGCGACTTGTAGATTTCTGAAATCTGCATGGGAATCAGCCGTCAGCTCTCAGCCGTCAGCCTTCAGGAAAACCGGTCCTCTATTCCGAGTATCGCGCGGTCGTCGTGTCCGTCTCGAAAACAGTGACATCTTTCACGCGCACCCGGCCGTTCGTCACGTTTCTCAGACGGGCGTTGGTTTCGTCGTAGAAATATTTGGACAAATTTTCGGCGGAGGGGTTGAGAACGGTGAAGGGCTCGATGTCGTTGATCATCTGGTGATCGAGGCGGTCGATGACATGCTTCATGACTTCTTTGAGGTCCTTGAAATCCAGGAGGAGTCCGGCCTTGTCGAGGTCCGCGCCGGCCAAAGTGACGCGAATCTTGTAGTTGTGGCCGTGCGGATTTTCACACTTCCCCTTGTAGTTGCGGAGGTAGTGTCCGGCGGCGAAAGTGTCTTCGAC
>JBEKOW010000321.1:0-4463 GCA_049521375.1 Terriglobales bacterium | reverse complement strand
CCGGCGATTTCGAAAATTTCTTCTCCGGTCAGCTTTAGAGATTCGGCGTTTTCTCCGGGAAGGAATTGCAGCGGGAGAATGCCCATGCCTACGAGATTCGAGCGGTGAATGCGCTCGTAGCTTTCGGCGATCACGGCGCGCACTCCCAGCAGACGCGGGCCTTTGGCCGCCCAATCGCGCGAGGAGCCGGAGCCGTATTCCTTTCCGGCGAGAATCACGAGCGGAACTTTCTCGGCGTGATATTTTTCCGCGGCATCGAAGATGGACATTTCGGCGCCGCCGGGGAGGTGACGGGTGAATCCACCTTCGGTGTTAACCATTTTGTTGCGCAGGCGAACATTGGCGAAGGTTCCGCGCACCATGACTTCGTGGTTGCCACGGCGCGATCCGTAGGAGTTGAAGTCGGCGGGCTGCACGCCGTGGGCGATCAGATATTTTCCGGCGGGGCCGTCTTTCTTGATGGAGCCGGCGGGAGAAATGTGATCGGTGGTGACGCTGTCGCCCAGAACGGCGAGAACGCGGGCCGACTTGATGTCTTCGACCGCGGAGGGTTTCAGTCGCATGCCTTCGAAGTAGGGAGCCTGGCGAATGTAAGTGGAATCTTTCTCCCACGAATAGGTCTCACCCTTGGGAACGGGCAGCCCGCGCCATCTTTCGTCTCCGGAGTAAACCTCGGCGTAGCTCTTGCGGAACATTTCGGAAGTGATCGATCCCGCCATGGACTGTTCTACTTCCTGCTGCGAGGGCCAGATGTCGGCGAGGTAAACGGGTTGGCCGTCTTTGCCTTTGCCCAGAGAATCCTTGCGGAGGTCGACGTCGATGCGACCGGCGAGCGCGAAGGCGACGACCAGCGGCGGCGACATCAGATAGTTGGCGCGGACTTCGGAATTGATGCGGCCTTCGAAGTTGCGATTGCCGGAGAGGACGGAGGCGACGACGAGATTCTTGTCGTCGATGGCGCGGGAAACTTCGGCGGGCAGCGGGCCGGAGTTTCCTATGCAGGTGGTGCAACCGTAGCCGACGAGGTGAAACTTGAGTTTCTCGAGATAGGGCATCAGGCCGGCGTTTTCGAGGTAGTCTTTCACGACCTTGGAGCCGGGCGCGAGCGAGGTCTTGACCCAGGGCGGGACCGACAGTCCTTTTTCTACCGCTTTCTTTGCCACTAATCCGGCGGCGATGAGCACGGAGGGATTCGAAGTGTTGGTGCAGGAAGTGATGGCGGCGATGACCACGCTGCCGTGCTGGAGCGATTTCTGCACGTCCTGCGCAACATGTTCGTGCACGTTAGGGTCTTCCACGCCGATGGAGGCGGGATTGCCGCCTTCCTGCTCCCAGCGAGTAGTCGCGGGCGCTTTCGCTCCGTTCTTCGGCTTGACCAGCGAGGGCAGAGCTTTGGTGAACGACTCGCCCGCTTGCGATAGAACCACGCGATCCTGCGGACGCTTCGGGCCGGCTAGGCAAGGCTCGACGGTGGAAAGATCGAGGCTGAGGAGTTCGGAGTATTCGGCTTCGGGCGTGCGCGCGTCGTGGAAGAGGCCCTGTTCGCGGGCGTAGGACTCGACGAGAGCGATCAGTTCTTCGCTGCGCCCGGTGAGGCGGAGATAGCGCAAAGTTTCCTTGTCGATGGGGAAGATGCCGCAGGTGGCGCCGTATTCGGGCGACATGTTGGCGATGGTGGCGCGATCGGCGAGGGGAAGATCCTGGAGTCCGGGGCCGAAGTACTCGACGAACTTGCCGACGACTCCGTGGTTGCGGAGCATTTCGGTGATGGTGAGGACGAGGTCGGTTGCGGTCGCGCCTTCGTGCAGTCGGCCGGTAAGTTTCACGCCGACGACTAGCGGGATCAGCATGGAAACGGGTTGGCCCAGCATAGCGGCCTCGGCTTCGATGCCGCCGACGCCCCAACCGAGCACGCCGAGCCCGTTGATCATGGTGGTGTGGGAATCGGTGCCTACGAGCGTGTCCGGATAGGCGGTGCGCTTGCCGCCTTCTTCGTTGACGAAGACGACGCGAGCGAGATATTCGAGGTTGACCTGATGGACGATGCCGGTATCGGGCGGGACGATGGCGAGATTGCGGAAGCCGGTCTGCCCCCAGCGGAGAAATGCGTAACGCTCTTTATTGCGCTGGAATTCGAGCAGCGCGTTGATATCGAAGGCTCCGGGGGAACCGAATTCATCGACCTGCACAGAGTGATCGATGACCAGTTCGGCGGGCTGCAACGGGTTGATGAGCGCGGGATCGCCGCCTAGGGTGCGCATGGCGTCGCGCATGGCGGCGAGATCGACTACGGCGGGGACTCCGGTGAAATCCTGCAGCAGGACGCGGCTGGGGGTGAAGGCAATTTCCTTTTCGGGCTTCGAGCTTTTGTTCCAGGCGGCGAGCGCGCGAATTTCCTGGGGCGTGACGTTGCGTCCATCTTCGGTGCGGAGCAGGTTCTCGAGCAGAATGCGCAGGGAGAAGGGGAGATGCTTGGTCGAGATTCCCTGCTGGTCGAGGGCGTCGATGCGATAAAGTTCGTAATCCTTGTTGCCGACTTTGAAGGTGGCGCGTGCTCCGAAGCTGTTTGCGGACATGAATGCCTTCCTGATGAATCGATGATGCTGCCTGTTAACCGGTTCCTGATTGGGGACGCGGACGCTGCGGCAATGGCCGCACCGCAAGCATCTAGTTTATTACTTTGGCGGGGGATTTTGTAAGTGGCGGTGCGTCGTAAACATTTGGGTGTGATCGACGTCACACGGATTATTTCGCCTTCAGCAGGAGCACGGGCGTACTGATATTGTGGCGCACGCGAGTGGCAGTTGCTCCCAGAAAAATGTCGGCGAGCAGGCGATGGCCGTGAGTGCTCATGGCGACGAGGTCGCAACCTTTCTGCTGCACCCATTTGATGATTTGATCGGCGGGCTCGCCGTAGGCGAGTTCGGCTTCGGTGGGAATTCCGGCGGACTCAAACTCGGCGCGGACTTTTTGGAGATAGGTGGTGTCCTCGGAGATCTCGGGGCTGACGGCGTCGGGGCCATAGGTTCGTGCGGCCCAGCCGTCGGCTACGTGCAGGAGCACGAGCCGGCTGTGCGCGAGCCGGGCGAGATTCTTGATGTGCTCGATGATGGCGCGGTCGCTGGGCGTGCCGTCGAGGGTGACTAAGATGGTGGCGTACATGGTTTCGGCTCTCGGCTTTCGGCTCTTCACCTTTCTACTTGGACCGTCGGTTGTCTATCTCGTAACAGAATCGGTCATTGTCTCAGTCATTGCTTCACTCATGTGCGTCGGGTATTGCCGACAGTCGATGGCGTCGCGGGGAAATTATCCGCCGGCGATCACCTGCCATGCGGCTTTCATTGAGTCGGGCAGGCCGTAGATGTCCATGGCGGTGATCAGGATAGCACTCGCCCATCCCGCGACCAGCAGGAACCAGCCATTTTTCCAACGTCCCATGCGTTTGCCGGAGCTGGTGAACTGAAGCAGCGGGAACATGGCGAATGGTAGTTGGAGAGCGAGCACTACCTGGCTCAGAGTGAGCAGATCGGTGACGCTGCTGTCGCCGCGCAGTCCGATGATGAATACGGCGGGGAGAATCGCCAGAGTGCGCGTGATGAGACGCCGTACCCAGGGCTTGATTCGCCAGTGCATGAAGCCTTCCATCACGACTTGGCCGGCGAGCGTGCCGGTGATGGTGCTGCTTTGTCCGCTGGCCAGCAGAGCTACGGCGAAAAGCGTGCTGGCGGCGGCCGTGCCCAGCAAAGGGGCCAGCGTCAGGTAGGCTACGCGGATCCAGTCGCTGTTGGCGTTGAACAAAACAGTGTGGCCTCCGGGGACGATTACGCTGTCCTTTCCGAAGAAGACGGTAGCGGCGAGCACGAGGATGGCGGCGTTCACGAAGAAAGCTACGGTCAGGGCGACGGTGGAATCGAGGGTGTTGAACTGGATGGCGCGGCGGATGGACTGATCGTCTTTCTGCAACTGGCGGCTCTGCACGAGGGCGGAGTGCAGATAGAGATTGTGGGGCATCACGGTTGCGCCGATCATGCCGATGGCGATGTAGAGCATGCCGGTATGACCGAAGCGCGGGCTAATCAGGGCTTTCGCCATTTCAAGGAAGCTGGGCTGCGTCTCCGGCAGAACAAAAATTTCGATGAAGTAGCAGATAGCGATGGTCGCGATGAGCAGCAGAACAACAGCTTCGATCGTGCGCATTCCGAAACGCTGGAGGGCGAGCAGAAGAAGGACGTCGACTCCTGTGATGATGACGGCCCAGAGGAGCGGGATGTGGAAGAGCAGGTTGAGAGCGACGGCGCTGCCGAGGACTTCGGCCAGATCGCAGGCTCCGATGGCCAATTCGCTCATCAGCCAGTTGGGCCAACGGGTCCAGTCGGGATACCAATCGCGGCAGCATTGGGCGAGATCCTTGCCGGTGACTACTCCAAGGCGGGCGGAGATGACCTGCATGAAGATGGCAATCA
>JBEKOW010000320.1:0-7686 GCA_049521375.1 Terriglobales bacterium | reverse complement strand
GACCCTGATCGCGAAGATATCCCGCAGGCGTTCGCGCAGGCGATCCCATTCCACCGTTTCTTCGTTCACTGTTACCCGCGGATGACCCGGACTTTTGTCTCCGGGCTTCGCTTGGTGGACATGAATCACAATTGTCCGATCGGGCGGAGGAATGTCCTTCGCCGTCACAGCTGCGGGCCGCGGAACCTCGGCCGTCAAGCCCGTCGGCCTTTGTTCGATCACCACGACCATGAAAATAATGATCAGCACCAGCAGAACGTCGATCAGAGGCGTGACGTTCATTTGAGGCGAGTTGGGGCCACCGCCTGCCGAGAATCCCATTAAAATTTCTCCTCGTTGAATCGGCACGCGCGTGTCTTGAATGGATTGGACACCCCGAACACTCGCGTAGTTCCCGCCGCCTCTTCACCTGCTCTAAAATCGAATCTTCATGCGCGGTGTCGATGATATTTCGCGGGTCTGGGCGGGCCTGGTGGTTTGCGCGCTCTCCCCGGTTTTGTTGATTCCGGCAGCTCACGCGCAGGACAACTACGAAATCCAGGTATATTCCTTCGACCTGGTTCCACCGAAAACGACCATGGTGGAGATTCACTCGAATTTCACGGTCGACGGGCAGAAGACAGTCGTCAATGGCGTCCTGCCGTCGAACCATGCCGAGCATGAGACGCTTGAGATTACGCAGGGATGGACGAGCTGGTTTGAGACTGGTTTCTACGTATTCTCCAGCATTCAACCCCGCGGCGCCGGTGGCGGGGGCTGGCAGTGGGTGGGCGATCACGTTCGTCCGCGAATTGCCGTGCCCGCGTCATGGCACTGGCCGGTGGGGCTGAGCGTCTCGCAGGAAATTGGCTACCAGCGGCGCGCGTTTGCCGAGGATAGTTGGGATTATGAACTGCGGCCGATCATCGACAAGAGAATCGGATCGTGGTATCTCGACTTCAATCCGACGTTTGATCGCTCGCTGCACGGGCTGAATGTGGGGAAGGGTTGGGAGTTCTCTCCGAATGTGAAAGTCAGTTTTGATTTCACGAAGAAGATCGCTGGCGGAATTGAATATTACGGGGCGCTCGGGCCTGTCTCGAATTTTGATCCTGTTTCGCAACAGTCGCAGCAGATTTTTCCCACCATCGACGTCAACGTTTCGCCCGACTGGGAGTTCAATTTTGGCGTGGGCGTGGATGTTACGAACTCGAGCGATCACCTGATCGTGAAATGCATTGTGGGACGGCGGTTCAACTGGAAGCGACGGGCGGCGGGGGATCCGCGAAAATAGCGCAACTTCTTTAATTTTGAATCCGTGTTCCTGCCATTTCCATTCGCCACTCGACCGAGCGCGAGGCGCGCTCGGGACTGCCGGCGAGTCGGCGGCGCTACGCTCCTAGCCAATGGGTTCGGGGTCCAGCGGCGGCCCGGGCATAGTCTCGGGCTGGAGTGGTTCGGGCGCACGAGTTTCTTGGACCTGGGGCAATTCCGGGGCCGGAGGGGGCGGATTCAACAGCGCATCCAACGGGGGATATCTAGCCGCTAAGAAATAAATCGAGAACGCGGGGAAGAATACCGTTGCGGGCACGTTCACCAGCGCGATCACATAAATCAGAACGACCAGTATCACGCTGCCAAGAATCACTGTGAGGCTTACGGTGGCCACGTCCCATGCCATGCCCGCAGCATGGGCCGCGATGACGGCAATCACAGCCGGCGCTACCAGGACGACGATCGGGATGATCGCGAGAAGGCCAAAAAGAATGGCGGCTGCGATCGCGAGTACGAATTTCAGCAGGAGGTAAACCGCGAATCTCCCGGGCTCGGGGCGGATCAGGGCGAGCAAACGGCTCCAGCCATCGGCGAAATCGACTTCCTCCAGCGCCATGACGGGCACCAGAAAATCTTTTGCGAGTATTTGAACAGCCCCGGCCAGCAGCGCAAAGACAAGAAACAACCCGAAGAGCAGAAGCGCTCCCAGGATTGTGCGGGCTATATGCTGCTGCAGATCGTGGAACCATCCGAGCGCGGCCGCGACCGCCAATGGCACGCCAATCAGCACTCCCAGGAAGAGAAATTGCGCGATCAGAAAGACGATTTTCCAGAGAAAGTACTTCCGACCCGCGCGATGCCAGCGGTGCCAGCCTTCGGAGATCGAGCAGTGCTTCCGGAGAACGGAGTCGAAAAGGATGAAGCGGAAGACACTGCTGATATACAGAAAGATGAAGAAGAGAATGATCGCAAGCAATACGATGGCAAGAATCAGACCGGCGAATTGAGCGATGCGGGCGGGATCGAAGTGTGACGAGTTGATCTGTGAGAAAGATGTCTCGATGAACCGGTTGCCCTTGTGCGGATGAGTGGAGAGCGGGAAGTGGAAATTGCCCGTGCTGCATCCGCCGGAGCTCAGTTCCGCGGCCAGAATTCCGACCAGCGCGAGGCGCGCCCACTGTCCGAAGCGGAAAGGACGAAAGAGCTGATCGCGGGTGTGCTGAATGGCGGGCTGGACACAATCGACAGCAGATTTGGGCACGGCGCAATCCTCGGTGGACACCTGCACCCCGAAAGGGGAGCGCTTCTCAGGTCAAGCCAACCTTATCACGCCGCATTAATCGGCGGCGGGAACATTCGCGCGGTTGATGCGACTTGACCACATGTCAAATTCACGCAGGGCGATCTCGCACTGCAGGCGATGGCGCTCTTTGCGGTCGCCGACGCGCTTTTCGAGCGCCGGCAGAAGATCGAAGGTGATGTTCGCCGGCTGAAAATTGCGAGTATCCGCCTGGGTGATGTACTGAACGAGCGATCCGAAGGCTGAGGCCCGTGGCGGCGGAATCGGCACCGCCCCGCTGGCCAGCGCAGCCGCGTTCATACCCACGATCAGGCCAGTCGCGATCGATTCGACGTAGCCTTCGACTCCGCAGATCTGCCCGGCAAAGAGAACTTGCGGGTGGGCCTTCATCTGGAGGACCGGCGTTAGCAGGGTTGGGGCATTGATGTATGTGTTGCGATGAATCTGTCCGTAGCGCAGAAAGCGGGCGTGTTCGAGGCCGGGAATCAGGCTGAGGACGCGCGCCTGCTCGCCAAACTTGAGGTGATTCTGAAAGCCGACGAGGTTGTAGGAATCGGCGCGCAGATTTTCCTGCCGCAATTGCACGACGGCGTAGGGTCTTCTGCCGTTGCGCGGATCGACACTCTTTTTGCTCGACCGACTGCGCGGCGATCAGGGCATCGTAGAACACGTCATATTCGCCTTTCGTCATGGGGCAGTTGATGTAATCCGCAGAGCCCTTGTCGTAGCGGGCCGCCATATACACCTTGCCCATATCGATTGAATCGGCCTCCACGATGGGACTTATGGAATCGTAGAAATAGAGATTGTGCGTCACGGCCTGCGCATCGCTACCGCTGGAACTGGCTTGCAATTCTGGAGTCGAGCTAAGCCGCGCGATCTCCCGCGCTAATGCGTCCGAGGTCAGCGGGCCAGTGGCGATTACCGTGAGGCAGTTGCGATCGATCTCAACTGCTTCCTCGCGGCGGATCGTTATCAACGGTTCGCTCGCAATGGCAGAGGTGACTTTCTTAGCAAATTCCGCGCGATCCACCGCCAGCGCGTGGCCGGCGGGAACGGCCGTTGCACGCGCGATTTCGAGCAGCAGCGATCCGGCGCGGCGCATTTCTTCCTTGAGGAGCCAGGGCGCGGTGTTTTCGCTGTCAGACTTCAGGGAATTGGAGCAGACGAGTTCCCCGAAGTCGGCGGTCTGATGGGCTGGAGTGGCGCGCACGGGGCGCATCTCGAAAAGGTCGACGGGGACGCCTCGGCGCGCGCATTGGTATGCGGCTTCGGAACCTGCCAGGCCAGCACCGATAATGCGGACTTTGCTCCCCGTATCTGCTGTCACGGAATCCATTTCTATGAATGATAGTCGCACACCCGGGGCCGACGGGGCAGAACCCCTCACCACACGAGCCCTCCACCACGGCCCGACGTCACAGAATGAAACGCTCGTCTCCAACGCGTCGTGTCACTCGTTCGCGATCGAGATATTCGAGCAGCGGGATGGCGTATTTGCGGCTGACTCCGGTCATGTCTTTGAAGCGGGCCACGTCGATCTTTGGCGTTGTGGCCTTCACGGTGGTAACTTTCTGCCGCAGGTCGGCCAGCGCAGACTGGTGAAAGACGAGATCATCAGAGATCTTGATCAGGATTCTCTCTCGTAACAGCAGGGTGACGATTTTTTGCGCGCGCACCTTGTCAACTTTCAAAACTGCCAGCACATCTTTGAGCGCCGGAACTTTCAGCCCGGCTGACTGAAATGCCTGCTCGATAGTTTTTTTCGACTCAGACTCCTCATCTCTCATGGACACGCCGCGCCCGGGCGCATGGACGAGTTCGCCCGCGACCTCGAGCGTTTTGTTGGCCGCCAGTTTTGCCAAGGCGGCCGAGAATACTTCCGGCCCCAGGCCGACACGGTCGCGCAGCTCTTCCTTGCTCATGCCGGCAACCAGGGGATTCGCATCATGAAATTTCCGAACCGCTTGAACCAGATGGGAGCTCGCGTCCGCAAATGCCGCCGGGGCAACCAAAATGCCTCCGCAATGCAGCAAGCCTGCTCGCGCGGCCAATTTCTCGGCGTCTGCACGCCGCAGGTTCATCTGCGCGGTCACGGCGTCCAATGCCAGGCCCGCGGTTCTGCTTCGCGCCACACGTGCCACGAGGGCCTGTTCCGGTGAGCCTTCCAACATTGTCTTCAAGAATGTTGTGACTTGTTCAAGGCTTGGCTTGCGGAGCGGTGGCGACGAGTCGAGCACGACCCCTCCGCCCATCGTAATCACCGGCGAGAATTGGCGGATGATGAAGCGGTCGCCTGGGAGCAGCAAACCCGGCTCTGCCAACCTGAGCTCCGCGAACGCTTCCTCGCCCGGCTTCAATTGGCGGGTCGCGTGCAGGCGGACTTCGGCGATCGTTTCCATGGTGTAGGTATGAAAGTGGACGCGAGCACCGTCTTTCAGCGGCTTCGCGGACGCCAGCAGCGAAAGCTGCGCGTCGATGCGCGCGGTAGCACGAAACGCGTCCGCGCTCGCCAGTGTCATGCCACGCGCCAGGTCTTCGGTGGAAACGCTGGCGAGATTTAACGCGGTGCGCTGTCCCGCAATCGCGGCTTCGGCTTGGGAGCCGTGCACCTGTACCCCTCGGACCCGCACACGCTGGCCTGCCGGAAATACTTCCAGCTCGTCTTCTTTATTTATCGTTCCGGCAACCAGGGTCCCGGTGACGACCGTTCCAAAGCCTTTCATGGTGAATACTCGATCGATCGGCAGCCGGGTGAGCGCGGCCGAATCTCTAGCGGTCACCTCCGATGCGATTTTCGCGAGCGCTGTCCTTACATCATCCAACCCCGCGCCGGTCAGCGAACTGGCGGCGACAATCGGTGAGTGTGCGTAGTCGAGGAACGATCCGCGCAAGAAGTCCGCGACTTCGAGGCGCACTACTTCGAGGGTGTCTGCGTCGACCGCATCCGACTTAGTGAGAACTGTGAGGCCGCGGCGGACGGCCAACAGACGGCAAATCTCGAAGTGTTCACGGGTCTGCGGCTTGATGCCTTCGTCAGCGGCAATTACCAGGACCACCAGGTCGATGCCGCCGATTCCGGCGAGCATGTTGCGCACAAAACGCTCGTGGCCGGGCACGTCCACGAAACCGAGGCGCAAGGATTCGCCGTTAGGAGCGGGCAACTCGAGGTGAGCAAATCCGATGTCGATGGTGATGCCGCGCCGTTTTTCTTCTTCCAGGCGATCGGCGTCAATGCCGGTTAACGCTTTCACCAGGGATGTTTTGCCGTGATCAATGTGGCCGGCTGTGCCTACGATTACGGATTTCACGCGCAAACAGTATAGACGGGGCGAGCTCGGACCCGCTTATCGCCAACGCTTGAGTTTTGGCCACAGGTCCGACAGTGTTCCGAATTTCGCGCCGCGGCAAATATAGAACGAGAGGCCATCCTCCAGCGCGTAAGGATTATGGGGCGAGTCACCCACATATTCGACACTCTGGAAAAGAGTCTCGAGGCGTTCGCGCTCATCGTCGAGCACGATCAGGCAGTTGCCGGAATATCCGCGAGGCCCCCACAGCCACCAGGACTGGTGCCCGCTCAGCGCGGGTGGCAAGCCGTATCTGGGCCCCAGAAAATCGATAGCTCCGGCTTGGCCGTAATCCTGCGCGAAAATCCCGCAGTCTTTGCGAGCGCTGGCCGGGATGCTGTTCCAGACATCGGCAGTCTTCTGCACAATCTCATTCCATCCGAACTGGTCGGCGTAGTGTTGCGGAAGCGTCACGCGTTCGTGACTGTGCTCACTGCGCGGCACTTTAATCGGCAACCGGTTCATATAGGGGATGAATTGGTCGACTGGCAGAATGGGGATTGCCAAAGGTGCGAAGATAGCCCCTCCGATCAGCAACAGGCCAACCAGCGCGGGCTTCAGCCAACCTTGACGGATACGATTGATGCCATCATCGACCAGCACACACCCAGCGGCCAGGTAGACGGGATAAATCGGAGCGAAATAGTAATTTTTTCCTTTGAGCACAACGAAAACCGCGAAGCCAATCAGATATGCCCATCCCAGGAAACGATATTGCCGGAAGCGCCGGGCAACGAAGAACGAGATGACGCCTGCGATCCAGATCGGCGATGAGCCAGGATAGAGGAGCAGAATCTGCTGGGAGAAATATTGCCAGGGCGAAAGGACAACATCGCGTCCTTCAGCCTTGATGTTGTGCATCAACTGGACAAAGGGCCAGTCGTTGGAGATATTCCATAGAAGGTTCGGCAAGATGATGAGAAGCGCGGCCAGGCCACCGAGCCACATCCACTTGCTGAGCAAGAACCGGCGCTCGCCGGTCAGCAGGAGGCCGACCACAATGGCGAAACCGAGCACGAGGATGGAATACTTTTCCTGCATTCCGATTCCGGCCACAACTCCAAACCAGAGCCAATACCGCGGCTCGTCGTATTTAGCGGCCAGAATTGCGAAGTAAATGCAACCCGTCCAGAGCAGCACTTCAAGATCACAATTGGAGGTGAGCAGGCTGCCTCCCGACAAGTAGATGGGTGCGATCAGGACGGTGATCGCGGTCAGGGCCATGGAAAAACGTTTGCCGCCCAGTTCGCGGGCGATCACGCCGGCCAGCACAATGAGCGCGACACTGGAGAGCGCGGGCAAAAGCCGCACGCTGCGGAGGGAGTTCCCGAAGATCGCAAGAAATATCCTGCTGAGTACGGGAAGCAGTGGCGGCTGGTCCACATAACCCCATGCGAGATGACGGCCGCATATGATGTAGTCGAATTCGTCCCGGAAATACCCGTATCGGCCGTTGCAGATCATGTGCAGCACGAAACCGGCGAGTGCGATTCCCCAGACGGCAATCATGCCGCTGCTTTGGGAGCGTTCTGCTGCCGGCACCGGCCGGGCGATTGCCGACTCAATCATGGTGTTGTTCATAATATTAGACTTGTGTTGTCAGGATTTTCATGCCGTAACAGAGGTGGGGCCTTGCGCGCCACAGGTCCGCCCCCACACGAAGCATGGAACATATACGTCCGCCAACCAGGCAAGGTTCCCCATGTAAAAATCCCCTCAAGATGCGACAATAGAAGTTCCCACCATGACCACTGCAGCGATTTCTGCCATTACACCCGAGAT
>JBEKOW010000319.1:0-4533 GCA_049521375.1 Terriglobales bacterium | reverse complement strand
AGTTGCTCAATCGACACAGTCGCCCATTGAAAGGCCTCATCCAGTGCCTTGTTCGGTGTCTCAATCGTCGTCAACTTTGCCAGCAGATTCTTGTACCCCTCCGCATGCGCCGCATAACTCGCGGCAATTTCCCGATTCATCTCCGAAAGTGTCGCGCCCAGAGCCTGTGTCGCTGCCGCCGCCGGGTTTGTCCCCACCGCCATCAGTAGCGGAAAAAGCCGACCATGGTCCCGCACCGGGTCCACGTGCAGGCGCAACTCCACCGGATGCACCTGCGGCCGCTCCTGATACGGCGCCAAAATCCCCGGCTCCGCCCCCGGAATCGTAATCGCCCCCGCCATGTTCGGATAATCCGCGTGCAGCACATAAAACCCGCCTGCCTCTCCCGCATGGCTCACCCACTCCGCCCCCGGCACGCCCTCGTTGCGTTCCGGCCACATCCAGCGCAGCTCCGGCGTAAACCGAAATGTAAACTCCGTCGGATGCAGGCAATCGAACTCGAACAGCACCATCGGGCCTTCGCCCTGCGCACTCGCATCCGGCGCAAACATGATCTGCCGCACCGTGAATGCCGTATGAGAGTAAGTAATTGTCGTCCGGTCCGGCCGCACCTCAATCTCGGCTGCCTGCTGATTCACATCAATCGGAACCGTATACCCCTCAACATCGGCTTCAATCGTCAGGTGCGACAGCAGCTTCACCGGCAGCGCCCAGGCCTCGAATGTTCCATCCTGCTGCCCCAGCACAACGCCCCGCTCCCCAGCCACAGTAAAAGGCTTCAGCGCCTCGGCGTGGGCGCGAATCACAGGCCCATCAAGCCCGAAGGGAATCGCTGGAATCGAAGTAAACGTCTGTGCTTGTGTTGCGGCAGTTACGGCAAAAAGCAGGGCGGCTGTCGCCATGCTGAACAAAGCGGACCGATCGCGCATTGGTTGTCCTTTGAGTTTCTGCACTCGGCCAACAGTCTAAGTCATCACGCAAGAAATTGCGGAAACCCGATCGTCGCCACCCCGCCCAAGGGCAGGCAGAATCCTACGCTGAAATCGCCGGAACCGTCATGAAGTCCAGCGCCCGAACCAGGTACGTCTTCAGTTCTCCGCGATGTACCACCGCATCTAGAAATCCCTTCTGCAGCAGGAACTCCGCGCGCTGAAACCCCTCAGGCAGCTTCTGCCGGATCGTCTGCTCAATCACCCGCGGCCCCGCAAATCCAATCAGCGCTCCCGGCTCGGCAATATTCAGGTCACCCAGCATCGCGAAGCTTGCCGTGACCCCTCCGGTAGTCGGATCCGTCAGCACGCAGATGTACGGCACCTTGGCGTCGTCCAGTTGTGCCAGCGCCGTCGAGATCTTGGCCATCTGCATCAGGCTCACCACGCCTTCCATCATGCGGGCGCCGCCTGAAGCAGCCACAACAATCAGCGGCATCTTTCCTAAGCGCGCCCGGTCAACCGCCCGTGCAATCGTCTCTCCTACCACCGCACCCATCGAGCCGCCAATGAACGCATACTCCATGGCGCTTACGACCACTTGGTGATGCCCCATCTGTCCCACGGCATTCAGAATCGCGTCATCCAGGCCCGTCGCTTCCTGCGCCGCCCGCAGCCGTTTCTTATAGGGCTTCACATCGCTGAAGTTCAGCGGATCCGTCGACCGCAGCCCCATATCCACCAGTTCATACCCCGGCTCCAGCAACAGGTCAATCCGCTGTCGTGCCCCTATCTTGAAGTGGTGCCGGCACTTCGGGCAAACATTCTGGTTTGCCTCCAGTTCCGCCTTCCAGATCGTCTGCCGGCAACCGAGACACTTGGTCCACAGGCCCTCGGTACGAACCTTCCGTTCCCCGGAATCACGGTCGCCGTTGACTCCGGGGTCGGACTCATATTCGCCGCTCTCGCGCTTGAACCAGGACATGCAACCTCTCTTAACTCAAGACCCCAGCCGCTCGCTCGGCCGAAATCGCCCCAGGTCGCCCTGAGGATTCACATCGCTTCAATATTCTATGCCGCGCTGCGCAAGAATGCCCTTCTGGTAGGCATGTTTCACCTCACGCATCTCCGTCACCGTGTCGGCCAGTTCCACCAGCAGAGGATGCGCATTTCTTCCCGTCAGAATTACATGCACCATCTCCGGTTTTCCCCGCAGCACCTCGGCAACCTGGGCCGCATCCAGCATTCCGTAGCCGATCGCATAGTTGATCTCGTCCAGAATCACCATATCCCAGTCCCCTGACTCGATTGCCGCCCGCGCTTCCGCCCAGGCAGTCTCCACAAGCCGAACATCTTCAGCGTCGGTCTCCGCCCCGCCAACCTTCACAAATCCCCGGCCCATCTGCTTCAGCACGAAATTCGCGCCAAATGCCTTCACCGCATCCAGCTCGCCATAATGCCACGAGCCCTTCAGGAACTGCAGCATCAGCACCTTCATGCCGTTCCCTACGGCCCGCAACGCCGTTCCCATCGCTGCCGTGGTCTTCCCCTTGCCGGGGCCCGTGTTGATCAAGATCAATCCGCGTCGCGAGTCAGTCATTTTCTTGGATAAGTGGTGCCCGTCAGCCGGATGCCCCATCCATGAATCGCGTTCTGATTCATGGGCGGGAAAGCATAAAACCACATGGTCACGGGATTAGTGCCCCGTGTGGTACGGATGGCCAGACAGAATTGTAAATGCCCGGTAGAGCTGCTCCGCCAAAACCAGCTGCGCCAACGCGTGCGCCATCGTCATGGGTCCCAGCGAAAGCTGCAGTTGCGCCCGGCTCAGCCCCTCTGCAGACCACCCATTCGCCGGCCCCACCCCAAAAATCAGGTGCTGCGCCCCCGCGTCCCGCCGCCCTCCTACCCAGGCCGCGAAAGTCTCCGACGTAAACGTCCGCCCACGCGAATCCAGCAGCACAAGCGTTGGCGTCACTCGGGTCTTCCGCCGCGCCATCCACTCGAACATCAGCTCCTCCGACCGAAACGCCTGGTCCCGGCACTCGCCAAAGGCCGATAGCCGCTTCAAATACCGGCGGGTCAGTTCGGCATAGGGGTCGTTAGCCGCCGCCGCCGGTCCAATTGAAGCAAGCGTCAACTCCATGGCAACGAGAATAACCCAGCCATACCGCCCGCATCTGGATCACCTCCATCTTCCACAAAAGTATGAGCTTCATGCCAAATTTGGGATATTGACTCTTCAATATCCTGAATTTCATAGCCGAGTCCACTTGGCCTGCCGGCGGCAAGATAACTAACTCGTGTATTTTCTGTTACTAGACCGTTATTTTTACCCTTCTCCGAGTATGGCCCTCGCCATGCAAGTAAGGGTTCGGCAAGTTATTCCCGGCTCTCCTGGATTAGATTCATTGCTCGAATATCCGCTGGGATGCTGTCCGACAAGATCTCTTCTTTTTAACGAAATTCAGTTACTCGGTATTTCGACTGCGGACCGGTATACCCCACCCCACCGAAATGCGGATGCACAAAAAGCGGATCGAGAAGGCATGCTGCAGTACGTCGCCTTTTCGTCCCTCACTTACATGGAGGAGTTTCAATGCAGTTTACTCGGTTAAGGAATGCGGTTTTGGCGGCTTCTCTTCTCGCGGTCGCTGGTTTTGTGACGAACACCGTGGCGCCGCTCGCGCACGGTCAATCCGCAGTCACAGGTGCAGTGAGCGGTACTGTTTCGGATGCAACAGGAGCGGTCGTTCCAGGTGCCACGGTTACGGTAATTGACACCGCGACTGACTCGAAGCAGGTCGTCAAGACGAATGCGGAAGGTCGCTACACCGTCGGCCTTCTGAAGCCTGGCCAATACAAGATTACTGCCGCAGCCGAGAGCCTGAAATCAGATACTTTGGAAGTTTCAGTCATTCTTGGCACCACAATTCCTGCCGACATTAAAGTGACACCGACCGGTAGCAACACGGTGGTTGAGGTTACCTCCACCAGCCTCCCACTCGTTGACACCCAGAACATCGCACTCGCCACGACTTTCAGCGAGGAGCAGATACAGGACCTTCCCACCCCTGGTGGCGACGTCACCACAATCGCCTTCACCGCACCCGGCGTCGTGGTCAATGCCGGCGGCTCCTACGGCAACTTCAGCTCCGACGGCCTTCCCGGCATCTCGAACCTCTTCGTGCTGAATGGTTTTGACAACCAGGATCCGTTCCTCAACCTGAACAACTCGGGCAGCTCCAACCTGACCCTCGGCCAGGGTGAGCTCGCCGATGCCACTGTCATCCAAAACGCCTACAACTCTCAGTACGGCCGCGCTGCCGGCGCCATCATCCAATACACCACCAAATCAGGTAGTAACAGGATTCACGGAGAAGCCGACTACAACTGGAACGGCAGTGCTCTGAACGCCAACGGCTGGTTCAACGAGCATGACGAAGTGGAAAACGGCCAACCGAACGTCGTGCCTCACGCCGTCTCCAATGAATGGGCCGTGAACGCCGGCGGACCGATCATCAAGGACAAGGTCTTCTTCTTCGCTGACTGGGAAGGTCTCCGTTACGTTCTCCCTGCAGGCAGCGGACTGATCACATTCCCC
>JBEKOW010000318.1:0-4642 GCA_049521375.1 Terriglobales bacterium | reverse complement strand
GAGGCGATCGCAAAATTCTGGCCGGAAAAAGCGGGTGCGGCACCGACGCGGGAGGACTTCTCGACACATGAGTCAGTGGAGGCGCTCGTAATGCGGGTTCGCGGCGCCGGGATGCAACTGGCTTATGACTCCGCCGAGCCGGTCGGCAAGACGATTGCCAATCTTTTTGAGGCCATTGCCGAGGAACATCTACTGCAGCCGACAATCATTTATGAGTTCCCAACGGCGGTTTCTCCGCTGTCGAAACAGAAGCCCGATGAGCCCGACTGGACCGAGCGCTTCGAAATGTTTGCCGGGAAGATGGAGATTGCCAATGGCTTCAGCGAGCTGAACGATCCCCAGGATCAACGGCGGCGCTTTGAAGGACAGTTGAAAGAACGCGAGCGCGGCGACGACGAGGCGCACCAGATGGATGAAGATTACATCCGCGCCCTGTCGTATGGCATGCCTCCCGCGGGAGGCGTGGGTGTCGGGCTCGATCGGCTGGCCATGCTGTTCACGGACTCGCACACGATTCGCGACGTGATTCTTTTCCCGCTGCTGCGGCCGGAAAAACACTCGACAGTCGAGGACGAGGGGAAGGCGGATCCGAAATGAGCGCCCCTTGTTTTGCTTCCAGCACCGGTCTGAAGGCCGGATCGCCGTGCGCTTGAACCTAAACAAACACTTTAAAGATGATGGCGGTTCGCGCATGCTTGGGCCAGTAATTGCTTGGGCAGCGCTACCGTAGTGGTCTTCCGACGCTTGGTCGGTAGCGCTTTGCTCTTGCCTTCCACTTGCCCATAGAATCTAAAGTCCTTCTGGTGATCTCGACCCGGGTCCCTATCCCATGTCCTTTTCCTAAGAGTTCCCGTCCGAGGCTTTCGCGATGAGATCCTTGAACCAAATCTATTCGCGGTTGAGCATGGCCCGGCGCTACGAGGCCTGGTTCTTGCGGTTTGGCCTGGCGGATGGTTCCGGAGCCTGGTGGTTCCGTTATCTATTGACGAACCTGGGCCGTCAGGGATGTTCCGGTATTGCGGGAGGCGCGCCCGCACAGGTCTGGGCGACGTGGTTTCCGCTTGATGGACAACCTGAGACGTTCATTCAGGAGTTCCCGCTCAGCCTGCTTATCTTGGACTCGCGGCGTGGGGATGGGGCGTTGTCCTTCGCGCTGGAGATTGGGCCGAATCGCATCGATGAAAACAGCTGCCACGGAGCCATCGAAGCTCGAGGCCAGAAGATTGGCTGGGATCTGCACTATCGCTCACATTTCGGCATTACGCTTAGCAATAAAGGATGGATCGGTTTTTCGCGCACACCGCATTCCGATGCGGTATTCAGCGGGGAGATCCGATTTGGAGATCGAGTGTTTCGCGGCGAGCCCCTGGGCGTGGGCGTGCAAGGGCACAATTGCGGATTCCGGCATCGTCATTACTGGACCTGGATGCATGCCAGTTTCCCGCAGCCGGATGGCCGCCTCAGCACGCTGGAGGCGCTGGTTTATGAGATGCCGTTTGGGCTGCGCTTCCGCAAAGTGATTTTCTGGCACAAGGGACACGCGCATTTCTTCCGCAAGGTGCGCGAATCGTGTCGCGTTCGTGACGAGATGCGCTTGGCCTTCATAGCAACATCATCGGCTGGCAGCTTGGAGTTGGATGTGGATGGCGGCGGGGTTTCGCTGCACCGGCTGCCTTACGTCAAGACGGATTGCTCGGGCACGTTCGAGGTCTCGAATAACAGCCGCGCGACGGCGCGGTTGCGATTAAAATTGCGTGGAGTCGACGAGTCGGAGATGGCGACTGACGGCGGCGCAGTGCTCGAGATGACTGGGAATTATTAGCCCGCGACTTGCTAGTTCGCGCCGGATTTCGGCGTGGTACGTACGCCCGCTTTCTGCGGTCCGAAATTCCTGGTCAGATAATCGAGAAAGGCTTTGCGCTCAGAATCGGGCACGTTGGCGCCCAGTCCTGCCATCTTGTCGAGTTCATCCGACCACTGCGCGCGGGAAAAGTGATGCTCCGTGATGCGACTCGCATTGTGGCATTGCGTGCAGGCGGCCTTAATTTTTGCCTGCATCGGGCCGGGAGGAAGCGGCTTGCCCGGTGCCTCGGGAGCCTGGGCAAACGTGAAAGAAGTGGAAGCTGCCAGCGCAGTGCACAAAAAGATTTCTTTGAACATGCAGGTTAAATCCTAAGTTTTTTGGATGCAGTCAGCAATAGCCGAGCACCAGAATTAGCAAGGTTACCGAGTCGGTTTTCTGACCCCTAATCGCAGAAATCTTTCACGCGACACGACGGGGATAGGTGCGCCTAACGCTTTGCAGGGCCATCGAGGCCATGCGACTCGGCGCTGCCAGGCTCGGAAGGCGCGCTTTCTCTTCCCGAAAGTTGGGGCGGGCGCAGAAGAACCTCAACAAGGTCGAATACGTCGCGCTTTCTTAGATCGAAATCAGGCGGATGCCATGGTCGTGAGGGCTGGGCAGGCTCCGGGAGTGTCATTTGAGTTCTCCTGTGGGCGAGTGGGGAAGGTACATCACTTCCGAAACCCAAGTATATGGGTAACGTTTCTTGTATCAAGAAAAATCGGCAGGGCGTTAGAAGATTGCGGTGTTTTGGTGGAGCGATCGGTCAATAAGAAGCATTTCTTGCGGTAACTACGCCGTTGGGATTAAGGCCGTTGACTACAACCCCTTTTGCTTCCTCTGTTCGCTGGTGGCTCGGCTCGGCTCGGCTCGGGTTGACTCCTCGTGATCACTCGTC
Source organism: Terriglobales bacterium (assembly GCA_049521375.1). Taxonomy (GTDB): domain Bacteria; phylum Acidobacteriota; class Terriglobia; order Terriglobales; family Acidobacteriaceae; genus Acidiflorens. Next base: position 1,901 of record JBEKOW010000318.1, on the reverse strand, counting down.
AGGCATTTAGGCCATGGGAAAGGACCGCGGTGGACAACGCTAACGCTGATCAAGCATTCGAACCGTTTCCAGAATTGTGTTGCCCGTAATCTCCAGGCTTCGTGGGCTGAGCTTGTCCATCGTATCCTGCGGAGTGTGGTGAAAAACGTTGTTGTACCCGTAGTCGAGGTCGATGACATCCGCGGACGGCACGCCGCGTTTCACAAACGGCAGATGGTCGTCCTCCATCGGACCCTGAAACGCGTAGAAGTGTGATTGGTAGCCTTCGCGCTGCGCCGCTGCGTAGATAAGGTCGAGCAACCACGGAGTCGAGTTGAGATCGCGCTGAATGTCCAGATCGGCATCGCCGATCATATCCAGCACCATGAGCGCTTTGATTTTTTTCAGCGTGCCATCTTTCTCCCATTTTTCGGCAAGATGACGCGTGCCGTAGAGGCTGTCCGTGTCCGACCAGCTTTTTACCGCCTCCTCGCCGTCGGTCCAGACCAGCCAGACGCTGTAGCCATCGCGGGTTTTGCCGCGCAGCTGATTGGCAAACTCGAGCAGGATCGCGGTCGACGAGCCGCCGTCATTGGCGCCCACGTATCCGGTATTGCGGAGCGGATAGTTGGTGTCGTAGTGCCCCATGATGACGATGATGCCGTCTTTTTTGCCGGGAAATTTCGCGATGATGTTGCGCACCGGAAACTTGCCTTCCACGGTGTCGGCGGTAAAAGCGTCGTCTTCGACCTGGTCGCCTTTGAGGTGATCGACAATATAGCGCTCCAGCTTTTTGTGGTTTTCGTTCCCCATGTAGCGTGCGCCGAAAGCCGTAACTTCGCGGGTATATTCGAAGGCGCGCTTGGCGTCGATTTGCGGGAGCGGACTGGTATCCGGGGGCGCTGCTTCCGCCATGCTCGCAGTTTCGGATTTCGCAATGGCGGCTGCGGCGGCACTCGAGGGCGTGACCACAACCGAGGGATTACCCTTGCTGCACGCCAGTGTACCCAACTGCGCAAACATCAACAGCGCCAGCGCGAGCCTTAACCAAAGGTGGCATAGAGGAGCACAGGGGGCAGCCCGGCGCTGGGAGATCTCGTGCGGTTCGTCCATGTTTCTTGTAGCCGATCTCGGGTTCAAGCCTTCCTCCATGTTTCCCGTGTGCCTCGTTGTCAGGAGCCCTTTTTATCCGCCCGCTTCTTGCGCTGCGTGGGATGCACGAGCCACGCGATCCCGATACTCAAAAGATATAAGCCGACCATGGGAGCCGCGAAGATGCACATGTTCACAACATCGGGGGTGGGCGTGATGATGGCGGCGACGATGAAGATGCCGAGGATCGAATAACGGATGTTATGCCACATCCAGCCTGCGCTGACGATGCCCATGAGGGCGAGAAAAAAGACCAGGATGGGCATCTCGAAGATCGCGCCCATGCCGAGGATGATGGTCACAAACAGAGAGGTGTATTCCTCGATTGTGATCATTGGCTGGAACTGTTTGCCGAAATCGATGAGGAAGGCCAGCGCCTGCGGATAGACGATGCGGTAGCCGAAATATCCTCCGGCCATGAAGAGGCCGACGCTCGAAGCCATGAAGGGCATCACGTAGCGCTTTTCATGGCGATAGAGTCCGGGCGCGATGAACAGCCAGAGCTGGTAGAGCACAAAGGGCGAGCTGACGAAGAGACCTGCTACTCCCGCAACTTTCAGATAGAGATTGAAGGGGTCGACGGGATTGAGATACACGAGTTTTTCCGGCAGACCGTATTTGTGCAGCACATCGACGATCGGACGCTGCATGATGCCGACCAGGCGCGAGGCGGCGAACCAGCAGCCGAAAAATCCGATCGCTACCGCGATGATGGAATAGACGATGCGCTTGCGGAGCTCCTCAAGATGGTCGAGGAAGCCCATGGTCTG
>JBEKOW010000317.1:0-4662 GCA_049521375.1 Terriglobales bacterium | reverse complement strand
GCTCCTCGATGCTGGCGATGATCTTCAGCTCCCCGCCGCAGCGCGTGCAGCACTCGATCTCAACACCGAACACACGCTTGAGCCGTCGTGCCCAGCTCATCGCCACATGCCGCGGCGTCGATAGCTTGGTCGGATCCGCGCCAGACACCGGCGGCGTCACTGCACCACGGCCCCGCTGTGACGGCGTCACCGCCGACCGATACTGACTGTGCGGGGCAAACACGCCGTGGCCTCCCGCGTCGCCGCAGAAATTATTTACAAATCGATGCGGGGATTTCCTCGCACTTTGCACATACCTCCATAAGACGGGAATCTCGATCGATCACCCCTCGGGATGCCTCTTTGGCAACCGGGCGGATGAGCTGCGACTTCGATTGACCGTTGCATAGGCGACACCAACAGAAGGGGCCAGGAAACCATGACGCGCTTCAACATCAGAGCAGTGTTGTGATCACGGCGCTATCCGCCGTCGCACAAGTGGCCCACGGACGGATTTGTTATCAGACCTCCGGCGGCGCGGAGGAACTGGATGCCGCAATTCATCAACTGCAGTCCAGGGGTGAACTCGTCGCGCAGCGCTGATTGTCGGTTACGCAGGCAACGATCCCTTCAATTTATAAAACCTTCATCTACAACACTTTGCCGGTTTAACCGGCGCACGGAGAGATTGAAATGACCACGATTGACCTTAGCACCCGATTCACTACTTCGTCCTCGCGCAATGGCTTCGCGGGCGTCATACACTTTGGCTTCTCCGTGGCTGTGTCATACCTGCTCTTGATGGCTGGCGCGTACTCGCAGGCCATCGATACTGCCAATCGCCGTCAGTTCGAGCCGGCATCGTTTGCGGTTCCCGCCGGCAATACCTGTGCGCTTCATCCGGAAGGCAACGCGGATCCGGCCGCGACTCTCACCGTGCGGGCAGACGCCGACGGGGTGATCCGGTTCCTGGCCGTGCGCCCGACTCTTCCAGGCAGTGTCGAGCTCCTGACGCTCGAATGCACCGACGACGGCGGAATCGACAGCACCTACACCGTAGATCTCCGCTCGGAGCTGACTTTCGCTCCCAACCCGTTCGACCCTGTCCGCGCCGGTCTGGAGCTTCGCCCGGCCCTCACCGGCGATCCGCTTCGAGTTACCGTGCAAGAGCTTCTGGAACGAGGGTACGGACTGCGTCCCGATCCCATTGAGGATCCGGAGGGATACGAGCAATGGCTCGCCGTGGCGACCGTCCCGATGTACCAGCTGCGCACCTCTGACCATTCGGTGCCAGGGGCGCAGCATCGAAAGGACGCGGTGCGTGTCTCTGTCCCGGGGGAGAGCGGCGAGTCAGCCGAGGTGCCCGAGCCGGGGAGTGTCTCTGTGGCGCCGAGCAACAGCAACTGGACAGGGGCGATCCTCTCAGGGTCTTACAAGAAGGGACCGACTGCGGTCAAGACTGTGGGTTACGTGTACAACTGGGACACTTTCTACGTTCCCACGATTTATCCCGGGTCAGGCCAGACGCAGCTGTCGATCTGGAGCGGGCTCGACAATGTCTTTCAGACCGAGGTGTGGGCGGAAGGGACCAATACCGTCGGGAGTTATTTCATTCACCGACAGAACTTCTATGGCACCAAAGGAGAGAGCGGGTTGGACGGGCAGGGCGTGGACTTTACGCCCCATGCGGGCGACCAGATCCGGGTCGCGGAGTGGTATTGCGACGTCAAAGGAGCCGTCCACATGGCGGGCGGCTATGGATGCACGGTCGTCATCGACTACACCCAAAACGTCCAGTGGGAGTGCGACCTGAGCAATGGCTCGAACTGCCAGTCCTACCAGATCGCCCAGCAATTTCTCGTCAACGGCGCTCTAGGCCAGACGGCGGAATCCATCATTGAAAACGATACCGGGGAAATCCAAGGCAACTGCCCGAACACGAAGACGGACTGCTTCCAGCAGTGGGTGGATATGTCGTCGGTGACGATGACCACTCAGGCATTGGTCGTTCAAGGCGCCAACAGCGACCAAAAATTGGTAAACACCGCCTCCGATCCCAGCGTTCAATTGTTGACCGATACCACTGGCAGCACCCCGCCGTACAACAGCGAACTGCATTTTCTCATCACCCTGCCGTCCGGGGGAGTTGCCTGGAACCCGTTGGTGAACAACATCCATTACTGGAACGGCAGCACCTTTTACGACTACCTAACGCCGCAGGGCTCATCGAATGCACAGCCGGGCGTGATCTACGCGTGCGCGACGTCGATTGGCGTGGGACCGAGTGCTTTCGGGCTGACCAACGGGACGCCCTGGAGCACGGGCTGCAACGCACTGCCTGACGGGAATTTTAACGTCTACCAGATGCAAACCGGCGGCAAATGGGTGCGCATGCAGGGCGATGCCGCCGTAAAGGTCGCCGTCTCACCGGAGGGGAATGCGTGGGCGATCAACAGAGCCGGGGAGATTCTCTACTGGAACGGGAGCGAATTCGTGCAGAACGCGGCCGGCGGGTGTGCGACATCCATTGGCGTGGGACCGAGTGCTTTCGGACTGACCCGCGGAACCCCGTGGACGACCGGTTGCCACGCGCACTCTGACGGGAATATCGACGTCTACCAGATGCAAACCGGCGGCAAATGGGTGCGGATGCAGGCCGATGCCGCTGTAACGGTCGCCGTCTCACCGGAGGGGAATGCTTGGGCGATCAACAAAGCCGGGGAGATTCTCTACTGGAACGGGAGCGAATTCGTGCAGAACGCGGCCGGCGGGTGTGCGAGGTCCATTGGCGTCGGACCGAGTGCTTTCGGACTGACCCGCGGAACCCCGTGGACGACCGGATGCCACGCGTGGGGTGACGGAAGTTTTAGCGTCTACCAGATGCAGACTGGTGGCAAATGGGTCGAAAAGCAGATCGACGCGGGGACGGAGGTAGCAGTTTCGCCGGCGGGCCACGCCTGGACCGTCACCGTACCATAATTGGAGATTGGGTGGACCGGTGTTTCTCCGGGTATGTGCAGCGTGCCGCCATCCGCGGCTGCCAGGGCATTCTCTGGCAGCCGCCCTCAGGAGCAACCCGTGGATGCCGCGGTTCCTTAGTAAGCTCCAAGGGGATTTTTTGATTCAGTCCGCAGAAAATCGGCCGTGTATAAAGCTCCAGGAGCGGCGATCTCGCTCGACCCCTGGCGTTGGTATCCCCCCAAATCGATTCCCGCAACATCTTCGCGGGTGCCGTACCGACAGGCTCTCACCGCCGCCGCGTGACCCCGGCCCCAAATTTCACTAGCATAGTGGGCGAGTGCTCCGATAGCGGTCAGTTGCGTAGGGGGTCGTTCGGATGGACAGCAGAACGCAGCAGGTGCAGGCACCGGACATCAATAACCCCAGGGTGCAGGGACTGCTCGAGCGCACGATTGCGTGGGACAACCATGCTTGCGTGCCCTTCACCGATGAATCGCGCTGCCTCGCGGCGCTGCGCCGCTACCACACCGCCGGCTTCTCGCTCGTCCATGCAAACGTGGGAGATTCGGATATCCCGATTGCCGAGACCTTGAGGCAGCTCGCGTTCGCTCGGCGCACGATCCGCGCTCATGCGGACGAATTCGCGCTGGCCTCCTCGGTGGCTGACATCGCGCAGGCCAAGCGCGAGGGGAAGCTCGCCATCTGCTTCGATCTGGAGGGCGCTCACGGCCTGGAATCGAATCTCGAGATGGTGTCGCTGCTCTACGACCTCGGCGTGCGCTGGATGCTCGTGGCCTACAATCAGAGAAACCAAGTCGGCGGCGGCTGCCATGATGCGCGCGACGAGGGGTTGAGCGAGTTCGGCCGCCGCTGGATCGCGGAGATGGAGGCCGTGGGCATGATCGTCGACGTCGCGCATACCGGCTATCGAACCGCGCTCGAAGTCTGCGAGATCGCCCGGCGTCCAGTCAACATTTCGCATTCCAATCCACGCTCGCTGCGCGATCACCCGCGCTGCGTGCCAGACTCACTGATGCATGCGTGCGCCGCAACCGGCGGCGTGCTCGGCATCAGTGGCGTCGGCATCTTTCTAGGAGACAACGATGTCAGCACGGACGCCGTCCTGCGCAGCATCGATCGGGCCGTCCAGGTGATGGGCGTCGACCATGTGGGGCTCGGTCTCGACTTCGTGTTCGACACCGCCGATATGGACGCTCACCTCGCTGCCCGCACACATATTTTTCCGGTTGAGTTCGGATACCGTCCCGGCATAAAATTCGTGGAGCCTGAACGCTTGAGCTCGATCATCGAGTGGCTGCTGGCGGGTGGCTACACGGAAGCGGATGCGGCAAAGCTGATCGGGGGAAATTTTCTGCGCGTCGCTTCCGAGGTTTGGCACTAGTGCGATGGTGAGGTGCGGTGCAGCACAGTCCCCTCTGCAGCGCGCGGCCATTGCCCCGAATAAGGAGTAATTGCCGGAAAAAAGGTGTAAATTGCGCTGGCATCGAGTTTTCGTGAAGGGGCTGGTAAGCCAATCGTTCGAACGAATGACGTAACGAAGGGGAGAATCTAATGCGAAGCCAATTGTCGGCGAGGTCAACTCAGTTTAGTTTCTCGATAGGGAAGTGCGCTATTGCATTGCTCTGTTGCGCATTCAGCATCGAGCCATTGTTCGCCCAGGAGGTTGACTGGGCAGCCAACGGAGCCGATGTTAACAATTCA
>JBEKOW010000316.1:0-4667 GCA_049521375.1 Terriglobales bacterium | reverse complement strand
TGCGTAATCAGGATCGCGGAAATATCCTCGGGACGCTCGCCCAGCCCTTTGAGCCTCTTGAAGGTTTCGCGGCCGGAGAGGCCGGCATCGACCAGAATGCGCGTGGAACTGCTGGCCACCAGCGCACAGTTCCCACGACTGCCGCTCGCCAGCACAGACACCGTCACTGCCATATGCGCGTAGCTTACGCTTTTTGTCTGTGGAAACGGAGCAGATTCTAGCTAGCCGGTACCTTTGATGGAAATCGACTGCGGAGATCGGAGTTGAGAGGGTCAATTGCCCGGGATCAAACGGGAAATTCTGGATACGTGGTGGCGTCAGGTCCTGGAACGCGCTGGCGGAGTTTGTTCTTGACTATATATCTAATAGATATATATTCATTAGATATATGGCACGCCGCACCAGTTCCGCCGCCCAAGCCCTTCTCGGGCTCCTCACCATTGAGCCCATGTCGGGTTACGACCTGGGGAGCGTGGTCCGCGGCTCGGTCGGTCACATCTGGAGCGAAAGCTACGGCCAGATTTATCCCAACCTGAAGCGGCTGGCAGCCGACGGACTCGTCGCCTGCAAAACGGAGAAACATAAAGGCAGGCCCGAGCGCCGGGTCTACTCGATTACGAAGAAGGGGCGCGAGCAGTTGGCGCAATGGCTCTCGATTCCGCCGCAACCCGAGATCCCACGCAATGAAATGCTGCTCAAACTATTTTTTGGTTCGAAAGTACCCATCCCCATCCTGATTCGAAATGTGGAACGCATGGTGGAAGAACACCGCGCGCTGCTTGAGAAGTTCCAGCGGACGGAGCGGGACGACATCGACAAAAACCCGCAGTATCCCGACGCACCTTTTTGGAAGATGGCGGCGCGCTACGGGCAAATCGAAATGGAAGCGCACTTGAAATGGGCGGAGGAGACCTTACACGAATTGCGCAAGCGACTAGGGAAGCCGAAGGAATCCTCGCAGCCCCGCAAAGGGAGGAAATATGCAAGCAAGTGAAATCGTGACGGCCAACGTCTCGCAAGCTCCGGAAAAGCCCGGCCCAATCGCCTCGTGGGGCCACATGCTGGGCTTCCTCCTCATTATGGCTGGAACGGCCTACTTCGGCTTTCGCGCCCAGCAAGCGACTGGCAGTGGCGACGCCGCCACCGCCGGACAGCTCGCAAGCCACGGCAACGCCATTCGCATTTACCTGGTTGCCGGCTTCATGGACTGGGCGCTTCTGTACTACTGCTGGGTTGGTGTGCATAAGCGTGGCGGCAATCTCCGCACCCTCTCGGGCGGACGATGGACGTCGTGGGGTAGCCTGGCGACGGACGTGGCGATTGCGGTGCCGTTCTGGGCGCTCTGGGAAGGCACCGCTTACGCGGTCAACTGGCTGCTCGGGCCGCGAAGTGGCAAGACCGTCGACAGCCTCTTACCTCAAAGCGTGCTCGAAATTGTTCTTTGGATTGCCGTCTCAATCACGGCTGGATTCTGCGAAGAGCTGGCCTTTCGCGGATATTTGCAGAAGCAGTTTCACGCCGCCAGCGGCAGTATCGCCTTGGCCGTGCTCGCGCAGGCGCTGGTCTTCGGCCTGGCTCATGGGTACCAGGGGTGGAAGGCAGTGATCGTGATCAGCGCGCTGGGAGCGCTCTATGGAGTTCTTGCCGCCTGGCGGCGAAATCTGCGCATCAATATCGTCGCGCACGCAGCGACCGATATTTGGGAAGGATGGCTGAAGTTCGTGATCTTGCGATGAGGATTGTCGGGCAGCGGTGGTCACTTATTTATTCGCCGAGAGGTTGTCGACCACGCCTCTGCCAATCGCCCCGCCGTACGCGCCGGCGATGCCGGGTACGAATCCGAGAAAGGATTCGTAGACCTGCGCTCGCGTCGGCTTCTCGGTAAGAAAGAAATAGGCCAGCCACTCGACGACCGGAAGGCAGATACCGATCAGCAGCACCCAGCGCCACGGCTTGCGCGGGCTGAGAAATCCCAGGAGTATGCACGCGGCCACCACGATCATCGCGGTCAATAGCAGGTCGCCGACTTTGATGTCGACCCACGCCGCCGCCGCTCCGGAGATGACGGCCAGCGCGTAGCAGAGAGCATCGCCTCCGGGCTTGCGCTCGGGAAGAATTCCACCCGCTGAACTCGTCATTGGCCCATCCTGTCTTCACTAAGCGTACGAATAAAAGCCGCGCCCGCTCTTGCGGCCGAGCCAACCTGCATCCACCATCTTGATCAGCAATGGGCATGGACGATACTTGGGATCGCCTAATCCGTCCTGCAGCACGCGCATGATGTCGAGACAGACATCGAGGCCGATAAAATCGGCCAGCGTCAGCGGACCCATCGGGTGCGCCATACCGAGTTTGAAGACTTCATCGACCGCCTCGGCCGTCGCGACGCCTTCCATCACCGCGAACATCGCCTCGTTCAGCAGGGGCATGAGCACGCGATTGGAGACAAAACCGGGCGCGTCATTCACTTCAACCGGCGTCTTCTCGAGCTTGACGGCCAAGTCGCGAACTGTTTCGTAAGTCGCTTGCGACGTGGCCAGCCCGCGAATGACTTCGACCAGTTTCATCACCGGAACGGGATTGAAGAAGTGCATCCCGATGACTTTGTCGGGACGCTTGGTGAGCGCGCCAATTTTCGTGATCGAAATCGAGGAGGTGTTGGACGCAAGAATCACGTCCGGTTTCATGATGCGGTCGAGGTCGCGAAAAATCTCGGCCTTGATTTCAAATTTTTCGGTTGCCGCTTCAACGACCAGATCGCAATCCGCGAGCCTCGCGCGCTCGGTCGTCGACGAGATGCGGCCCAAAGTGGCGGTTTTATCGGCCTCAGCAATTTTGTTCTTCGCCACTTCGCGGTCAAGGTTCTTGCCGATTGTGGCCAATCCGCGATCGATGAAGCGCGGCTCCACGTCGCACAACACAACCTTAAGTCCACCGCGCGCGAACACGTGCGCAATGCCGTTGCCCATCGTGCCCGCCCCGACTACCCCTACCTGCTGGATGGCCATGATTGCCTCGCTTTTGAAGAGGGAAAACCAAAAGTCTAACAGAGTCGTGAAGCAGCAAAGCGGGCAGCACTGCCGCTTGGCAAAATCGAGGACATCCTGGGTCGTCGGATGGGGCACCGGCGACAGGCCAGCACCGTGAAACCTCACTCCGCTACATGCACGGAAGATTGCCGCTCTGATGAGGAAAGATGAGATTCGCAAAGAACTTAGAGGGGCAAGAAGAAAGCTCTCCGAGATTTCTCAGGCGCCGAACAGTCCGGCTAGTAGTGCGTGCTTAGGTTCGGCGAACGGGTTGGCAACTGTGACTCCGCTCCATGTGAAACCGGTCTGCAGATCTTCGGAGAGCAGCAGGCGGCAGTTCGCGGAGGCGGCGGCGGAGAGCACGATCGCATCCCAAATATGTATGTCATGGCGCACTGAAAGTTCATAGGCCATGAACAGAACAGAAGACGAGGTCTCGATCAGTGTAAATGTGTCTTGCCAGGACAGAATGCCCTTGAGCGCTTCCTTGGGCTCCCATCGAGCTTTGCGAACCAAGACGTGCAAGAGTTCGCCCAGCACTTGAACGGGCACAAAAGTGGTCTCTGGAGGAAGGAGTTCGATTATCTTGAGTGCGGTCCTTCTTCGCGGAGCGCCATTCACTCCCTCCGCATAGACCAGTACGTTGGTATCGAGGGCAATTCGCAAGTGAGCTACTCGTACAGTTCGTCGCGTTTCCAGCGTCCGATCTTCACGATTGGTTGCGCCCGGAGACGCTTCAGAAGCCTGGTGCGCGGGTCGACTCCGTTCGTCAGCCCTTTTGGTATCGGCGCCAGACGGGCCACCGGCCGACCGTGGTTGGTTACGACAAAGCTTTGTCCTTCCCGGACTTCGCGCAGCAATTGCGAGAAATTCCGATTCGCGTCCGCGGCCGAAATTGCCTTTTCCATCACAACTCCGAAGTAGTTATATTACCTACATTTAGAGCACTCGTCAAACGAGTTCAGCGTTTGGGCGGTTGCGAGGCGGGGACCAGTTCGGTCTCTACACCACATTATTTCCGCGGGCTAGGGGCTGAACTCAGAAAATTGGGGGGGTACTTCCCCTTACCTCAAAATGAGTTACGTTATTGATAAAAGGATAGTTAGGCGCAGAGTACCCCAACTATTAGACTTAACCTCTAATTTCCCCCTTTGGCACGAACTTGCCGAGGTGGGTCCGGACCATAAATTGTCAAATAACGCGGGGAATTTTTTACGACCGGAAAATGGCTTCGTCTCTGGAGACGGGCACAGGGTTCGACGAAGCGCTGTCCGTGGAATCTTCTCAGCGACGGAGGTGTACGTCTGTGACGGGCGCACGGGAAAAATGTGATGAAAAAAACTGGAAACCAGCGAAATTTCCCCATGCTTTTTCGCGGAAGGGATGGCAATTTTCATACTGCGCCACTACTGCGTTTGAGCGGGCCACAAAAATCGCGATCTACTTCTCCGATGCGACCTTGATACGCGACTGGGCGCGTTGGAGCGCGTCTTCGGCGCGGTCGTAATCAACATCCGGGTTGTTGCTCTTCAACCGCTCTTCGGCACGTGCCTTGGCCTTTTCAGCGCGTGCTACATCGATCTCCTGAGGACGCTCAGCCGTCTCGGCGAGAATGGTCACTTTGTCGGGAAGAACCTC
>JBEKOW010000315.1:0-7916 GCA_049521375.1 Terriglobales bacterium | reverse complement strand
GTCAGAATTCGAATTTCGTCCGACAGGTTCTTTTCGAGCTTGGCAATCTGGTTGCCTTCGATTGCCTTCGCGCGTTCGTCCTTTTCCTGCCCCTTGCGCGAGAATATCTTCACATCGACCACTACGCCTTCGATTCCGGGCGGGCAGTAGAGCGAAGCGTCGCGTACGTCGCCGGCTTTTTCGCCGAAGATCGCGCGCAACAACTTCTCTTCCGGCGTAAGCTGCGTTTCACCCTTCGGCGTAACTTTGCCGACGATGATGTCTCCCTGCTTGATGCTGGCGCCGATGCGGATGACGCCCGCCTCGTCAAGATTGCGCAGCGTGGTCTCGCTCACGTTGGGAATATCGCGCGTCACTTCCTCGGGACCAAGTTTGGTGTCGCGGGCTTCGAGTTCGAACTCCTCGATGTGAACGGAGGTGTAGTAATCCTCTTTCACCATCTTTTCGGAAACCAGGATCGCGTCCTCGAAGTTGTAGCCGCGCCACGGCATGAAGGCGACGAGCACGTTGCGTCCCAGAGCAAGCTCGCCGAAATCCGTGCACGGACCGTCGGCAATGACCTGACCTTTGATCACGCGCTGGCCTTTCTTCACGATCGGCTTCTGGTTGATGCAAGTGTTCTGGTTCGAGCGCTTGAACTTGGTGAGCTGATAAATGTCGCTGCCCACTTCGCGCGAAAGCTGCATCGGATGATGCTCGCCTTCCACGCGCACAATGATGCGCTCGGAGTCAACCGAATCGATGATGCCATTCCGCTTGGCGAGGATGACCGCGCCGGAATCGCGCGCCGTCACTCCTTCCATGCCGGTTCCCACGATCGGAGCCTGCGCGCGAAGCAGCGGCACCGACTGCCTTTGCATGTTCGCGCCCATCAACGCGCGGTTCGCGTCGTCGTGCTCAAGGAAAGGCACCAGCGAAGCGGCCACGGAAACGAGTTGCTTCGGGCTGACGTCGACGTAATCGACTTCATCCCGATTCACCAACACAAAGTTGCCGGCCTTACGGGCATTGACCAGTTCCGTCGCGATGCGGCCCTTGTCGTCCAACTCAACGTTGGCCTGCGCGATGGTGTGACGATCTTCTTCCCACGCTGAAAGGTAGAACGAGAAGGGCTCAATCTCGACCGCCTTCTTGCGGCGCTCCTTCAGATCAGCATTTACTTTTTCGAGTTCGCTCTTCTCGGCGTGATCGCCGACTTTGTACTCGCCGTCGCCCGAGTTCACGACCTGCACGTAATCGACGACGCGTGCGCCCTTCACCTTGCGGTAGGGCGACTCGATGAAGCCGTAGTCGTTGATGCGCGCAAAACAGCTCAGCGACGAAATCAGTCCGATGTTCGGGCCTTCCGGGGTTTCAATCGGGCAGATACGCCCGTAGTGCGTCGGGTGTACGTCGCGCACTTCGAATCCGGCGCGCTCACGCGACAGACCGCCCGGCCCAAGGGCCGACAGACGGCGCTTGTGCGTAATCTCTGACAGCGGGTTGGTCTGATCCATGAACTGCGACAACTGCGACGACCCGAAGAATTCGCGGATCGCAGCCATCACCGGCTTGGCGTTCACCAAGTCGTGCGGCATGGCCGTGGACATTTCCTGGTACACGCTCATCTTTTCCTTGATGGCGCGTTCCATCCGGACCAGGCCGATGCGGAACTGGTTCTCAAGCAGTTCGCCGACCGCGCGCACGCGGCGGTTGCCAAGGTGATCGATGTCATCCACTGCGCCAATGTTCTTGCGCAACTTGAGCAGGTATTTGATGGTCGCGTAGAAATCGTTTGGATCCAGCGTCCGCTGCTCCAGGCTGGTCGCTTCCTGGTTCTCGAAGAGCTTGATGTTGAACTTCAAGCGGCCCACGCGCGAGAAGTCATACTTGCGCGGGTCGAAGAACATGCCCTGGAACAGAGCGGTTGCCGTGTCAAGTGTTGGCGGATCGCCGGGGCGCAGCTTACGGTAGATTTCAATCAACGCTTCCGAGGGAGTCGTGACCGAATCGCGCCGCAGGGTCTGGCTGATGACCGTGCCTACGTCATCGCGCTCCGGGAAGAACACCGACATTTCGACGACGCCGGACTCAATAATCTTCGCCAGCTTGTCGGCGGTGATTTCGGTGTTGGCTTCGAGCAGAACCTCGCCGGTGGTGGTGTCGACAATGTCGCTCGCCGCCCACGCGCCTTCGAGATCGGTGGTGTCCACTTCGATTTCGCTGATCTTCGCCTTCTGAATTTCCTTGTAGATCGCGGTGCTGATCTTGCGTCCCGAGTGGGCCACTTCATCGCCCGACTTCGACTTGACGCTGTGCGCGAGCTTCATGCCCAGCAGGTTCGTTGGCTTGTCGCTGGCGGGATCGAGCGTCCAGAGCAGCTTCTTGTCGCGGATCACCAGCCGGTCGGTGGTGTAGAAAGTCTTGAGAATATCTTCGCCGGAACGCAGGCCAAGGGCGCGCAGGAAAATCGTGCCCAGGAATTTCCGCTTGCGATCGATGCGGACGTAGAGCACGTTCTTCTGGTCGTATTCGAACTCGACCCACGATCCGCGATAAGGAATAATCTTGCCGAGGAAGTAGGTGCGGTTGTTCGCCGTCTCAAAGAACACGCCCGGCGACCGGTGCAACTGGCTGACGATGACGCGCTCGGTACCGTTGATGATGAACGTGCCATTCTGCGTCATCAGCGGAACGTCGCCGAAGAAAACTTCCTGTTCTTTAATGTCGCGGATCGAACGATTGCCCGTCTCGGGATCCTTGTCCCAGATCGTCAAACGCATGGTGACCTTCAGCGGAGCGGAATACGTCATGCCACGCTCTTCGCACTCGGCCACGTCATATTTCAGTTGCAGTCCAACCGGGTCGCCGCACTTGTTGCAGAAATCGGGAGTGTTCGCGTTGTACGTGCCGCACTTGTGGCAGAGCACTTCACCGGGATGAAACGGGTCGGTGATCACCGTCGATCCGCAGTTCTTACACGTCGTACGCAGGTGGTGCAGACCTTTCAGGTGTCCGCACTTGCACTCCCAGTTGCCGATCGCATAGTCCACGAACTCGAGCTGCGAGACGTTGCGGAAGTCGGTAATCGGAAACACCGATTGAAATACCGCCTGCAGGCCGCCGTCTTCCCGCTCGCTCGGCAACTTATCCATCTGCAGGAAGCGGTCGTAGGAACGCTTCTGAACCTCGATCAGGTTCGGAATCTGGATGGTTGCTGGAATCTTGGAAACTCCTACTTTCAAGCAGCCTGGGGCTGCAATACAGCGCGGAATGAGGGGCGCAAAAGTAGCCCCGAAGCACTTCTCAGGCGGAATGCGCGGTAAAAAGACGCGGGCACCTGCAAGGACATGAGTGTCCGCAGGCGCCGTGTGCGACGCTTAATCTTGAGTAACTTGTAAAGTTCCGCGCCAGTTCAAAAGGCCTGTTCCGTCCCGCCGCCCGCGGGACCGGCTGCCATACTTCATCCCAGCGACCCTTTTCCGCTTCCCTGGGTATAATTCGTGAGGATTTCGGGTCGCCGTCGACCTCGCTGAGGCCAGAGCAAGCGGGTTATTTATAAGATGTTAACACGCCTGCTAAGGATTCAGCCAGTGTTCGGTCAAAAAATTGCTAGCAATATTTTAGGTTCAAACGTGGGGGCGGGGCTCACCTCCGTCCAGCCTGGGCCATGCCCCGCTTCCACACCAAAAACCCGCTCTGAGTCGACTACTTCACTTCGACAACCGCGCCTGCCTCGGTGAATTTCTTCTTGATCGTCTCGGCTTCGTCCTTCGAAACGCCTTCCTTGATCGGCTTCGGAGCGCCATCGACCAGGTCCTTGGCTTCCTTCAGACCCAGGCTCGTGACCTCGCGTACGGCTTTGATTACGTTGATCTTGTTGGCGCCGACTTCCTTCAGAATAACGCTGAATTCGGTCTTTTCTTCCGCCGGTGCCGCTCCGCCTGCCGCCGCACCGCCGCCCGCTACCATGACCGGGGCCGCTGCCGCCGCCGAGACGCCCAGACGCGCTTCCAACTTCTTGACCAGGTCCGCCGCTTCGAGCAGCGACAAACTCACGATTGATTCTTCCAACTGCTGCAGGTCTGCCATGTTGTTCTCCGCTTATTTCAGATTTGCGATTTCGCTACCGCGTCGCCGGGTTTCCAGTGCGACCAGGCCTACCTCCCGGCGCCAGACAACGCCAGGTCTCAGCCGCGCAACCCCCGCTTCGAGATAACCAAATCTTTTTTCCAGCGGTCAAAGCCGCCGGGAAACTTATGTCCGGCTTCCAGCAAACAAAATCAAGATTGCTAGAAGCCAGAAGCTAGAAGCCAGAAGCTGTTTATGCTTCTTTGAATTTCTTTTCCTGCACGCCCTGGTTCACAACCACTGCCAGGTTCCGCCCAACGGCAGCCATCGTGGTCGCCAGACGCTGCGCTGGGGCGTTCAACAGGAACAGAAGTTTCGAATACAGTTCTTCCTTCGACGGCATGGTGGCGAGCGCTTCAATCTCCTTGAGCGAGATCACTCGGCCTTCGACTACACCCGTCTTGAAGGTGAACTCCGGATTATCTTTGGCATACTTCGACAGCGCCTTGGCCATCGCGACCGGATCGCCCTCGGTGTACGCGATCGAGGTCACGCCTTCCAACTTCTTCAGTGCGTCCTCGATCTTCGTGCCTTTGCCGGCGCGTTCGGCCAGCGTGTTCTTGACCACGCGATACTTCGCGCCACTGGTGCGCAGTGCCTTGCGGAGTTCGAAGTCCTTCGCAACGGTCAGTTTCGTATAGGTGGCGACAATCACGCTCGAAACATTTTTCAGCTCGCCGCCCAGTTTCTCAACCTGCTCAACCTTTTTCGCTCTGGTAACCGCCATATCCAAACCCTTTCAGAATAAGTCTTGGTCGTCTGTCGCTGGTCTTGCGCGCCCTTTGCCCCGCCAGGGTGCCGAACGACTATCGACCAACGCCGAATGACAAACTTCTAAGCCTTCGAGGCCGTCTCGATCGCCGTCGTATCCAGCGGAATTCCCGGACCCATCGTCGAACTCAAGTAGCAGCCCTTGATGTATTTGCCCTTCGCCACCGACGGCTTCGCTTTGATCACGCTCGAAATCAACGTGGTCGCATTCTCAATCAGCTTATCCGGAGTGAACGAAATCTTGCCCACCGGAACGTGCACGAGCGCCGTCTTGTCCGTGCGGAATTCCACCTTGCCGGCCTTCACTTCCTGCACAGCTTTGGCGACGTCCATCGTGACCGTGCCCGTCTTCGGATTCGGCATCAGCCCTTTCGGTCCCAGCACTTTACCCAGGCGGCCCACCGATTTCATCATGTCGGGCGTGGCGATCAGCGCATCGAAGTCGGTCCAGTTTTCTTTCGTGATCTTCTCGACCATATCTTCGCCGCCCACGAAGTCCGCGCCCGCGGCTTCCGCCTCGCGCACTTTTTCGCCGCTCGCGATCACCAGAACTTTTTTCGACTTGCCCAGCCCGTGCGGCAGAACGACCGTGCCGCGGACCATCTGATCGGCGTGCTTGGGATCCACGCCCAGCCTCAGCGTAACTTCCACCGTTTCGTCGAACTTGGCGAATTTCACTTTCTGCAGAAGTGGAACTGCATCCTGCAGCGTGTACGGCCGCGCCTCAATTGCCTTGCGCGACTTTTCAATATTCTTCCCTGACTTTTTCATTCTTCCCTCGTCTCCCACCGCTCACCGTTATTCTGATGAGCCGTGGTGATATTGACAACAACTAAAAGTCGTTGGTCGCTTGTCGTTAGTCGCTGGCAAACCCCTCCGAACGACTACCGACCGTCGACGAACGACGATCTTACCCGACTACTTCAATTCCCATCGAGCGGGCCGTCCCGCGCACGCTCTTGATCGCCGAATCCACCGACGCCGCGTTCAGATCGGGCATCTTCTGCTTGGCAATCTCCTCGATCTGCTTGGCTGTAACTTTGCCGACTTTATCTTTATTTGGAGTACCCGATCCCTTGGCGATTCCGGCCGCGCGCTTCAGCAGGACCGAAGCCGGGGGCGTTTTGGTAATAAATGTGAACGTCCGGTCGCTATAGACCGTGATCACGACTGGAACGATCAACCCTTCGAGTTCTTTCTGCGAAGTACGGGCGTTGAACTGCTTGCAGAACTCCATGATGTTGACCTGCGCCTGACCAAGCGCCGGACCTACCGGAGGCGCTGGAGTCGCTTTGCCGGCCGCAATCTGCAGCTTTACAGAACCTGTAGCCTTCTTTGCCATGATGCCTTTCCTATGCCGGCCCTGAGTCTAGGATTTTCGGCTCAGCGAATCCGGAACTGCCCCTGCTCAAATACGATTACGCAACCTTTTCCACCTGCCCAAACTCCAGCTCCACCGGAGTCGAGCGCCCGAAGATGGTGACCATCACTTTCAAGGTCTCCCGATCTTCGTTGACTTCATCGACAATACCCGTGAACGTCGCAAACGGGCCTTCCGAGATTCGCACCGACTCGTTCTTCTCAAACTTGACCTTAAGCTTCGGCTTCTCGCGGCTGTCGGCCACTTTATAGACGATGTGATTCACTTCCTCATCCGAAAGCGGCGTCGGCTGCTGCCCCGTGCCCACGAACCCGGTCACGCGCGGCGTCGACTTCACGACGTGCCACACCTGGTCGTCCATGTCCATTTCGACCAGCACGTAGCCGGGATAGAACATGCGCTCCGAGGTGTATTTCTTGCCCCCGCGAACTTCCGTCACCGACTCGGTCGGGATCAGCACCTTGCCGATCTTGTCCTGCAGTCCGAAAGCCTGCACGCGCGATTCGAGCGACTCCTTCACCTTGCGCTCAAATCCCGAATACGCGTGGATGATGTACCACTTCATATTCGGATTGCGCGGAGCTTCGCCGCTGCCAGCCTCGACCTCTGCCGGCGCTGCGGGTGGAGGAGTCTCCTGTCCGCTCTCTACACCTTCGTTTTTTTCTTCATCCACCATGAATTGCTTCTTTCGCCCGCAGCCTGGTGTGCGAGAAATTAGTGGTGCGAGAAATTTTAGTGGCGCGAGAAATAATGCAGCATTCGCTCCAGCGTATTGCTGATCGCCAGGTCCACCAGCCAGAAGTACAGCGCGAACAGGAACACGGTGATGATCACCACCGTCGTCGTCGCCTGCACTTCCTTCCGCGATGGAGATGTGACCTTCTTCATCTCCGTGCGCACATCGCCGTAGAAGGTCTTGATCCGTTCCGGCCAGGACCTTATCGAGCTCGTAATCGCATTCTGTTCGACCGCTGTCGCCATAACTCCCGCTTTCCTCGACTGCTCCCTCAAAACTCTGGCAGGGGCGGAGGGATTCGAACCCCCAAGTTCGGTTTTGGAGACCGACAGTTTAACCGTTGAGCTTACGCCCCTAAAACCCTTGTCATCCTGAGGCCCTGCTTTTGGGCCAAAGGATCTCTACCTGCAGATCCTTCGCCTTCGCTCAGGATGACGCCAGCAGGCTCCCGCTTCGCTCACGCCTGCTAATCGGCGTCACTTCACTTCTTTATGTGGCGTGTGCTTGCGGCAACGGTTGCAGAACTTTTTCAGTTCAATCCGATCCGGCGTCGTCTTCCGGTTCTTGGTCGTCGAATAATTCCGCTCTTTGCAATCACCGCACTGCAACGTGATAATTTCTCGGGGCATAACAACCCAGCTCCTGGCTGCCAGCTTTTAGCTGCTGGCTCAAACTCTCAGCCCGCCACTGTTACGAAGCGGGTTTCACTTCTGCAATCTGACTTCTAACTTCTGACTTGCCTTCCGAGTTGCCCTACTGCACAATCTCGGCAATCGTGCCCGCTCCGACCGTGTGGCCGCCTTCGCGAATCGCGAAGCGCAAGCCCTTTTCCATCGCCACCGGAGTGATCAGTTCAATCACCAGGCTCACGTTGTCGCCCGGCATCACCATCTCCGTGCCCGCCGGCAATTCCGCCAC
>JBEKOW010000314.1:0-4728 GCA_049521375.1 Terriglobales bacterium | reverse complement strand
GGGCCAAACAAACGCCGGCCTTCTCCTGCGTTGTAGTAGGCGGCATCGATGGCTTCCTGCACGTCGCCGCGGGTCTCTTTCAGGACCTTGCCCATCTCGCGCGTCATATCGCGGGAGTATTCTTCCTTGCGTTCCATCAGGATCTCGGCGGCGCGGAAGACGATTTCCGCGCGACGCGGTGCGGGAACGAGGCGCCACTTGGCGTAGGCGCGTTTGGCGGCATCGACGGCGGCGTCCACGTCGGCCTTGTTGGAGCGCTGGAAAATGGCGACGACTTCGCGCGTGTCGGCGGGGTTGCGGTCTTCGAAGGTCTGTCCGCTTTGGGACTCGACCCACTCGCCGTCGATGAAGTTCTTGAAAACTCGGGTTTTGGTGTTGCCGCCGTCGATTACGGGCTTGGTCAGGGTGTCGGTCGCCACGAGGAGCCTCCTGGAATAGTGCCAGCCATCTTTGCTAACAACCTATGCTAACAATCTATGCTAACAACGGGCGCTGGAGAGCGGCAAGGCGTCGGCGGGATGCGGTGTTGAATGTGTGCAATCGCCGTTCGATCAGACATGAACCCACGTCCGCGGGATGGGGAAATCGTCAGAACAGCGGGTCACTTTCGTAACCCTTACTGCCATGACCCAAGTCTGCTACGCCTACTCCAGCGATATGATGCTCTTAGCTGGAGAATATCCCGTATTCTCGCAACTTCGGATTGAGGTCAGCACAGGCTCGTGGCGAGTCGAACCAAGCCGGGTGTTTACGTCGCGTGGAAGACCGTGACGTACCGCAGCGTCATCGTCGCGGTGGTGGGTGCTGCGCTGATTTTCTTCGTATTGATGCAGGTGATCTTTCCGAAATTTACGGAGTCCACGGTGAGGGCAGCCGCGCAACTGTCGACCGGACTGCTGGAAAGAGTTGCGGGTCTGGCGCCACCGCTGAAGGCGCCTTCGACTCCAATCGCGCAGCAGGCGCACTTTACCGCGCTGGATGGAACGGTCCGGGTGCGGCGGGGAAACGGCACGAGCTGGATTACCGCCGACTATAACGTCCCGCTGGAAAAAGGCGACGTGGTGCAGACGGCCGGCGAAGGCATGGCCAAGATCGTTTTTAATGACGGGACGAACTATACGGTCAAGCAGGATTCGCTGATCGTGATTGAAGAGAACTCGGCGAACGATCAACAGCAGACCAACGTGGCGGTGGCGGTTACTACTGGAACCGTCGATCTGACGACGGCGACCTATGTGCAGGGATCTAAATCACAGGTGATCGTGGCGGGAGCGAAGGCGTCGCTGGCTCCCGATTCGGCGGCCATGGTGAACAATAACCCGAAGGACGACCAGCACGAAATCCTGGTCAAGAAGGGCAGCGGCAATATCGAGCGCAACGGCCAGGTGGTTCGCCTCGCGAGTTGGGAGAAGGTCAGCTTCCAGAGCACTTCGAAGACCATGGAGCGCGCGACCGAGGTTGGTCCGCCCACGCCGATTTCGCCGGGAAACATGATGCCGGTTTTTGTGAATGCGGGCGAGAAGCTGAAGGAAGTCGAGTTCACATGGACCGCAATGCCGCACGCCGCCGGGTACCGGCTGCGAATTTCCCATACGCCTTACTTCACATCGGCATTGCTCGACCGCAAGGTCGAAACGGCCAGTGTCGTAGTCACGGGCCTGCCCATGGGGGCCTACTACTGGTCGATCCAGTCCTTTGATGCGGCAGGGAAGGAATCGGTGGAAAGTGAAAAGAACCGATTTACGATCATTCCCAGAACGGCCGAAAAGGTCGAGATGCCTCTGGAACTGGAACCCATTGTCAAACACGGGCACGTAGTCGAAGTGCTGGGCAAAACCGAGGCCGGAGCGCGCGTGCTGGTGAATGGCATGGAAGTGCCGCTGGTGGCCGACGACGGGTCGTTCCGTTATTTCACGCCGCCGCTGCCGTTCGGGGAAAGCGTAGTCACGGTCACGGCCCAGAATTCCAAGGGTGGGATCAAGACTCGCCAGTCGAAAGTGACGATCGATTGAAGTTCACGGCCCAAGGCCTGTGCGGAACGATGTGGGGTTACCGATATGCGTACAAATGATTGGCGAAGTGGCAACTTTGTCGGCATATCCAAGTAGAATAGGAGTACCGAGAAAAGACTCCGCTTAAAAGGAAGCAGGCCCAGGTCCATGGGCGGTGAGAATTCCCGAAAAAAGAAAGAAGTATTGCCATGTCAAACAACGGTTTTCATAACGGATCCTCGCGTTCCCATAATTTTCGTTCGCTGTTCAGTATGTTTTCGAGCGATCTTGCCATCGACCTCGGGACTGCTAATACCCTGGTGTACGCGCGCGGGAAGGGCATTGTTGTCAACGAGCCTTCGATCGTTGCGCTGAACAAGAACACGAACGAAGTCGAGGCCGTCGGCAAGGAAGCGAAAGAAATGCTGGGCCGGACGCCGGGAAACATCGTCGCCATCAAGCCCATGAAGGATGGCGTGATCGCCGACTTCAAGGTGACGGAGAAGATGCTGAATTACTTCATTCAGAAGGCGCACAACCGGAAGATGCTGGTGCATCCGCGGATCGTGATCGGCGTGCCGTCGGAGATTACGCAAGTGGAAAAACGCGCCGTCATGGACTCGGCGTATCGCGCCAAGGCTAGCGAAGTGCACCTGGTGGAGCAGGCAATGGTGGCGGCAATCGGCGCCGGCTTGCCCATTACCGAACCGAGCGGGAACATGGTCGTTGACATTGGCGGCGGCACTACCGATATCGCGGTCATTTCGCTGAGTGGCATCGTTTACTCGCGCTCGGTGCGCATGGCCGGCAACCAGATGGACGAAGCCATCATGAACTACCTCAAGCGGAAATATAACCTGCTGGTAGGCGAGCGCACGGCCGAGCAGATCAAAATGGAAATCGGTTCCGCGTATCCGCTCGACAAGCCGCTCACGATGGAGATCAAGGGCCGCAACCTGATTGAAGGCGTGCCAAAAACGATCACCGTGGATGACAGCGAAATTCGGGAATCGCTCAGCGAGTGCGTTTCGACTATCATGAACGCGATTCGCGTCGCGCTCGAGCGCACGCCGCCTGAGTTGTCGGCCGACATCAGCGATCGCGGCATCGTGCTTACGGGGGGCGGCGCGCTGCTCAAGAATCTCGACAAGCGCATCCGCGAAGAAACGGGGCTGCCGGTTTCGATTGCGGACGATCCGCTCTGCAGCGTGGTGCTGGGCACGGGCAAGATGCTGTCGGACTTCAAGCTGCTGCGCAAGATTTCGATTGAGTAGGGCTTCGCGCCCCGAGCTGCGAGCTTCGAGCCGCGAGAGAAAAACAGGTCCTTCGCTTCGCTCAGGATGACAATTTCATTGGTGACGACCGAGACCCAAGGACCAAGTACGAGAGCTCGAAGCCAAGAGCTCGAAGCCAAAAGCTAGAAGCCAAAAGCTAGAAGCCAAAAGCTAGAAGCCAAAAGCTAAGAAAAAGGAACTTAAGAGACAAACGCTGGGAACTGTGTCATGGACGTGCTTGGCCGCTATCGGAACCTGATCGTGCTGGTGGGCGTGCTCTTCGTCCAAGTGCTGGGACTGGCCGTTCAGGTCCGGCGCACGACTGACAGCGAACCAACGCGGCTGATCCGCGTCTGGGCGGTGGACGCGGTCACTCCTTTGGAGAAATTGCTGGCCTGGGTACAGACCTCATCCGGTGGAATCTGGCACAACTATTTTTATCTGCGCGGGGTTCGGGCCGAGAATCGCCAACTCAAGCAGGAGATTGAGCACATGCGCCTGGAACAGGCTCGCCTGAGCCAGGACGCAGATCAGGCGCGCCGTCTGCAGTCGCTGCTCGCTTTCAAGGAGCAGTTTATCTCGCAGACGATGGCGGCGCAGGTGATCGGATCGAGTGGGAGCGAACTCTCGCGCTCGGTCTACATCGATAAAGGGGAGCGCGACGGCATCAAGCCCGACATGGCGGTCATCAGCAGGGATGGTATCGTCGGCAAAGTACTGCGCGTTTATGGGTCGACGTCGCTGGTGTTGCTGATCGACGACCAGACTAGCGGAGTCGGATCGATCCTGGACAAATCGCGGCTGCAGGGGATACTGCGGGGCACGTCTTCGGGCGAGGTTGTCCTCGAGAAGGTCATGAGCGACGAGAATGTGCCGGTCGGTGAAAAGGTACTTACGAGCGGAGGCGATAGCATTTTTCCGAAGGGCCTGCCTATCGGCACGGTGACAAAAGTCTCGCCCGGAAGCGATCTCTTTCTGAACATTCGGGTGCGGCCCGCGGCCGATCTCAGCCGGCTCGAAGAGGTGCTGGTTGTCACGCAAGTGGACACGAGAGAGCCAGAGCCTGACAAAACGAACAACGTGCGCGCGGTGGATATTCTCGCGGAGCGACTGCCGAGCGTTCCTCCAAAGCCGGAGACTGTTTCCCCAGGCGCGGGCAAGAGTCCATCCGCCGCAAACACCAGCGTGAAGCCAGCATCGACGGTTGGTTTAACCGCGGGATCTCCCGCGACGCAAACTGCTAAGCCGCCATCGACGACGCAACCTGCCGGCGCGGCCAAATCGAAATCGTTACCCGGTACGGGACAGGCCGTCGCTCTGGCAGCGCCGGGAACGGGCACCTTGCGAACCGGTGCCGGTGTGGGCGGCGCAAGCAATCCCACGAAGCCGAGTCTTGGATCCGCCTTGACGAGTTCCGATGCGACCAAGGCTGGATCGACCACTCCAGGTACTCCGGTGGCCAA
>JBEKOW010000313.1:0-4757 GCA_049521375.1 Terriglobales bacterium | reverse complement strand
CGGCATCACATTTTTATTCGCGCCCGCGATGCATTCGGCGATGAAGTATGTACAACCTGCCCGCCGCGAATTGCGGCTACGGACGGTTTTTAATCTGCTTGGGCCGCTGACGAATCCCGCGCGCGCGACTTGCCAGGTGGTGGGCGTCTACTCGGCCGATCTGGTCGAGAAATTGGCGGACGCGCTCAGCATGCTGGGACTGCATCGCGCACTGGTGGTGCATGGTAGCGATGGACTCGACGAAATCACGATCAGCGGTTCGACGCGCATTGGGGAAGTCCGCGAGGGCCGCGTGCGGACTTACGAAGTCACGCCGGAGGAATTTGGGCTGCGGCGGGCGAAGCTCGACGAGATCTCCGGCGGGGATGCGGCGCTCAACGCACGATTAATTCGCGAAGTATTGGCGGGAGAGAAGTCTGCGCGGCGCGATGTCGTGGTGCTCAATACGGCGGCGGCGTTGGTCGCAGCGGGCCGAGCCGATCATTTGCGGGATGCGGTGCCGATGGCCTCCGAAGCGATCGATTCGGGCGCGGGGTCGGCAAAGTTGGAGGCGTTGATCCGGTTCTCCACGCAGCACTAGTCCGGCCGCCAATTTCCCTAGTTGACCCAGCCCGATTTGCCTCCGCCATTTGTTTTCTTGTCATCTTCGGGAGGAATGTAGTTGCCGTGCTCATCGAAGGTGACTTTGCGGTCGTGTTTCTTCATGTAGACTTCAAACTTTCGCGCGGCGCGCTTGCGCTTCCATCGGTAGTAGGAGTTCCGGACGCCGAAGTACTGCTCCGACGCGGCGTAGCTCAATCCGCGGGAAGGCAGGAACTTGACGAACAGGAAGCCGAAGAGCAGGCCGCCGAGGTGGGCAAAGTTGGCTACTCCCGATTGCCTGGGGTCGAGGACGGCTACGATGGCGACCAGGATCCAGATACCGACCAGGTATTTCGCCTTGATCGTAAAGGGAAGTGGAAACAGCATCATCTCCTGGTCGGCATAAAGAATACCGAAAGCCATGAGCAGGCCGAATATGCCGCCCGATGCGCCGACGGTTCCACCGCGCGGATCCATTCCCAGGAAATGAGTGTAGGCTACGGCGATGGTGACCAGAGCCGCGCCCACCACGCAAAACATGTAGCACTCGATAAAACGGCGCTGGCCCCAATCGCGTTCGAGGTAGGCGCCGATAAACCAGAGGGTGAGCATGTTAAAAAAAACATGGCTCCAGCCTTCATGCAAAAACGAATAGGTAACGAGCTGCCAGATCTCGCCCTTTAGGACGTCAACCGGGATCAGCCCGAACCATTCGTTGAGCCAGCCTTGCAGGTCAATTCCGAAAATGCGTCCAGCGATCAACTCCAGAAGAAAGATGGCTGTGCACGCGAGGATGATGCGCTTGACCCATCCGGCGAAAGGCGGAAAGCTGAACGAAATTGTGCCGCCGCGTCTCATAAAAATCTTCTTTATCTTTCCGGCTCGGGCACGACGGGCAGGCTGCGGTGGCCAGCGGAGTCGAGCGCGCGGACGGCGAATATCTCATTATCCTTGGAAACCTGCAGAGTTGCACGCGTGCCGCTACCGACCGTTTGGACATACTGCCAATCGGGCGCGCTGGTCGAGCGCCAGATTACTTCGTAGGCGGTCGCGCCGGTCGACGGATCCCAGGTCAGAGTAGTATCTTTTTCGAGCTGTTTGGTGAGAATCTTTACGTTTGCGGGCGGAGCGGGAGCTGAGGCAAGCGAGGCCAGGGTCGCGGCATTCAGGCGGGCGACGTGGGCCACGTAATCGAAGTCGACGAACTTTGGCAGGTCGCCGTATTCGACTCCATTTTCGGTGCGGACATTCTGATGCTGGTGGTTAAAGTCTTCGCTGAACTCCGTGAAACGGACGGCGGCGAAGCGCTGCTGGTTGAAAGAATAATGATCGCCGCCGCGCAGAAAGCGGTCGAGGCGGAAGATGAGCAGCGGGTTGACGCCTGTTTGGTAGGTGCGACCGACCTCGGCGACGTAGCGCGCGAGTTCGCGCGAGGGCGAGTCGCTTTCGCCGCCCAACATGCGCACGCGGCGGATTTCGGCTTCTGTGGCGGCGGCCGGGATGCCTTCGGAAAATACGCGCACCACGGTGGGATCCTGGCGGGGATTGCGGTCTCCGCCTACGATGTCATTGTTGAGAACGGCTTCGAGTTTCCAGCCTTGCTGTTTGGCCATCTGGGCGAAATGCCTGCTGCCGTTCAGGCCCTGCTCTTCGCCGGCGACGGTCAGGAAGATGATGGTTGCTGGAAATTTGTATTTGCTCAGGACGCGGGCACATTCCAGGCTGACGGCGGTGCCGCTGCCATCGTCGTTCGCTCCGGGAGCGGGATCGGTGCCATTGAAGGTATCGCTGTTGCGGGAATCGTAATGCCCGGTGACGAGTACGATGCGATTGGCCTGCGCGGGGTCGGAGCCGCGTAGAACCGCGTAAACATTGGTGATTTCCGTGGGAGACTTTATGCGGTCACCGGGCTGCTCGGTGAACGCGTCGGTTTTGACCTCGAGACAGCCGCCGCAATTCTTGGAATATCGCTCAAATTCGGACTTGATCCAATCGCGGGCCGCGCCCACGCCCTTGCCTGCTTTGATCGATTGGTCATCCTGCGGCGAGGTGGTGGAGCGGTTGCCGAAACTCACCAGTTTGTCGATGGTTTGCTTTATGCGGTCCGCGGAAACTTGCTTGATCACTTCGGCGATGCGGGGATCGGCGTTGTGCGCATCGGGGGAGCCCGGAGCGGACACGGACTGCGCCAGGGAGAGTAAAGATGCGCTGGCCAGCGCCACGAGGGCCAACCGGGCGGTGCGGGGGACTCGTGAGCGTGAACTTTTCTGGGGAAAATCCTGGATTGGTCCGCTTCGCTCAGCGAATTCTAATAATTCAGAATTTTCTACGTATGCCACTTGACCTTTTCCTCGCGAAGAAACTAAATATAACAGGGGCACCCGAACCTGGAGGAAAGCAATGGTGTACTGTCCTGAATGCGAGACCGATCTGGACATTGATGAAGATGAAGTGGATGAAGGCGCGGTGGTTTCGTGCCCGGAGTGCGGCTCGGACTTCGAGGTGATCACTGTGAATCCCATCGAACTGAAGATGGTTGGTGAAGACGAGATCGACGAGGAAGACGAGGACGAGGAAGCTACCGTCAAGGAAGAAGCCGAAGACGAGGACGAAGTTTAACGATGGGTGCGAATCGAGGGCTCGCCTGGCGCAGCGTCCGCGTGGCTTGCGTGCTGATCGCGCTGGCAGCTTTAGGTGCGCCGGGCAAGGTACGGGGGGAGGAAGTTCGGAAGCCGAAGCCCTATGCGCTGATTTTCGGGACCGTGTGGGATCCGAATGGACACGAGCTTTACGCCGTGAAGGTGAAGATCCGGCGGGCGGACGAGAAGAAAGCGCGCTGGGAGTTGGAGTCCAATCACACGGGCGAGTTCGCGCAGCGGGTGCCGGTGGGCCCGGGGGATTATGTGGTCTGGGCGGACGTAAAGGGGTATAAGCTGCCCGATGGCAGGCGCCTGCACGCCGGTCCGGAAGTCGCGGTGCACATCGATGGAGACGAACGCCAGGACATCGGTATTCACCTGAATTGGTAGTAGTCTTTGCGGGATAAAACCGTCACAATATATTTATGAAAAAGGCAGTCAATGTCACTGTCGCCAGTCTGCTGGGATTACTCTTCTTGGGAGTGCTTTGCGTGCCGGCGACGGCCGCGCCGCAGTTGTTCGGGCGCGAAAAAAAGCAGGAAGATAAAACCCGCCTGCTCACTGGCAAGGTGATGGATGGCGGCGACAATCCTTTGCCGAATGCGGTCGTCTACCTGACCAACACTCGCGATCACTCGGTGAAGACTTACATCGTGGGTCCGGAGGGGACTTACCGTTTCCCGGCCCTGCAGCCCACTATTGATTATGAAGTGTACGCGCAATTTGAAAAGCGCCGGAGCCATACCAAGACGGTCAGCCAGTTTGACGACCGGCAGCAGGTGTATATCGATTTGAAGGTGGAAGTGAAGTAGGGAAGTACCCTCCACAAAACAGGAGCAGCCAATCTGGCACTCTCGGAGTTGCTGAAAGCAAGAAAAGGCCACCATTCCTGGTGGCCTAAATTTTGCTCTTTATGCTTTGTGCGGCAGCATGGCCACAACACCAGCCAATAACGGGCTAGTTGCTATCACCGCCAGCGCGTTTCCAGGAGATCAAGTCTCCAATGGTCGTGCTGGTTGAGGAGGATGATGCCGGGTGCTTGTAGGACTCCACTTCCTGGCGTGAGGCTTCTTCGCCTACCGCCTTGATGCTGAGGCCGACTTTTTTCTCTTCCTGATTCATCTTGATGATCTTGAAGTCGAACTCGCTGCCGGCTTCGAGATGCATGGGCTGGCCGTTTCCGTCGATGGCTTCCGAGTTGTGGCAGAGACCTTCGATGCCTTCGACGATTTCGACGAACGCTCCGAAGGTGGCTACGCGCAGGACTTTGCCGTGCACGATGTCGCCGACGCGGTGCTGAGCGAAGAAGGAATCCCAGACATCGGGCTGCATCTGCTTGACGCCGAGCGACAGGCGGCGCTTGTCGGGTTCGATGGCCAGAATGACGGCCTTGACGCGGTCGCCTTTCTTCAAGACCTCGGAAGGATGCTTGACGCGGGTCGTCCAGCTCAGGTTGCTGACGTGGACGAGGCCGTCGATTCCGTCTTCGATTTCGATGAAGGCTCCGAATTCGGTGAGGTTGCGAACGCGGCCTTC
>JBEKOW010000312.1:0-5056 GCA_049521375.1 Terriglobales bacterium | reverse complement strand
AGGGCCCCATCGGTGATCAGCCTGGGCGGCGAACTTACGGTGGAGGAGCCGTTCACGGCCTGTACGGCGTTAAAAGATCAAGTCAATGAGTCGATTGCAATCGTCCGCGACGCGCTACGGGAGAGCGTATCCCACAGCATCAGTGATGCCACAGCAGAGGTTCGGGGAAACTTTGCCCACGACATCGAGGAGGCTGCTAACACGGCGCTGAAAAGGGTCGGGATGAGAATCACAAATGTGGAAATCACCGAGATGTGGTCACAGTTCGTGCGGCCGCCCACGATGTCG
Organism: Terriglobales bacterium; assembly: GCA_049521375.1. Taxonomy (GTDB): domain Bacteria; phylum Acidobacteriota; class Terriglobia; order Terriglobales; family Acidobacteriaceae; genus Acidiflorens. The sequence goes on along the minus strand of JBEKOW010000312.1, from coordinate 4,768 downwards.
GGGGCCAATTAGATCATGGGCATAGCCGCATTCATTGCCTGGGCGATGCTCTTCGGCGCCCTTGGAAGGCGACGGTACGTGGGCAATCGCACGACTTTAACGCTGTTGCAATATCAGGGCGGACTGATTTACAGAAAGGGCCGACTGGTGCGCGAGTCCGACGCGGGCCAGCATCGGGTCTGGGCCGGCGTCGAGAAGATGGTCGTCGTGGATAAGCGTCCGACAATAGTTAGCTTCGAGAACCGCGCCGTTGCCCTCGTGGACGGGGCGACTGCGGTTTATGGATTCTCGGGAAGCGCCCAGATCAGCGACCTCCCCAAGGCCGTCTATTCGGCCCGCAATTACAACGAAGTTCCAGCTTTCGTGCTGCTGTGCTGTACACGAAGCACCCTCAATGGATGCAGCAGCGGAAATCTGCTGGCGAGTCGAGAGGTCGTTACCGAGAAGGTGGTTGCGAAGGCAAAAGAGCGGCTTGCCAGCAAGGGCTTCGATTTACAAGCGTTCCGATTTACGCATCTATCCGTTGCTAGTCCCCCTCCCGCCAAGCCGGGTAGCGGGCAGGAAGGTAGCACTGCGCAATTTCACTAGCTGTTACTTCTTGAAGAGATTCTCAAACGCCTGGCGCGCATCATTGGGGCGTTGCGCCGGCTTGCTCGAAGTTTCCTTCTCAATCATCACGCGGATTGAATAGAACGTGCAGTTGTTGCGTTTGTCCTTGGGCGAGATTCTTTCCGGAATTGGCTGGTTGCACTCGAAGCGGCTGGAGGGATCGAAGTGCTCGCATTGCTTGCAGGCGTGCAAGTCGAATCCGCACTTCGGACACTGACCGAGGGTATCCTTCAAATTCTGCAGCAGGGCGCCGCACTCGGCGCATCGCGAAACCGTCCGCGTTCCAGGCATCTTCATCGGCCGCGGTCCGAAGGTGTTGTCTTTTTTCGGCGCTGCCGCCGGCTTATCCGGCTTCTTCTGAGCGTCACCCCCGGAGTCCTGATATCCCCGCTGCCGGTACTTGCGATCGGACAAACGCGCCTCCTGAAAATGGTTCATTGTCCGCTTTTGGCGCAACTTGCACAAGAGCTTAATCGGCGGGACGGCAACCCCGCGGGCCGCTGAATCATCTATCTGGCGTTGCCTGTGAGGCCGCACGCGGCGTCACTTCTGGCAATGGGTGCGGTGGCGCTCTGAATTGTCTTTCAGATATTGGAGTGCTACCATCCGAATAGAGAAAGAATCATGTTGGAACAACTAAGAGTTTCGGGGAGGCAGTGATGGCGGATCGTGATGGCACTAGCAGCTTTTTGTGGTTTCTGGCGGGTCTTGGCGTAGGCGCGGCGGTCGGTGTTCTATATGCCCCCAAATCGGGCGACGAAATGCGGGACGTAATCCGCTCCAAGGCACAGGAGAGCGCGGAACGCGCGAAACAACAGGCTCGCCGGGCGCGCGAACAGGCCAATGATTGGGTGGACCGGGGCCGCGACGTGATCAACCAGCAAAAGGAGCAGTTCCGCAGCGCCTACGAAGCGGGTCGGCAGGCTTATAACGAGACGACATCTGCCTCGGCCGAGCCGCAAAAGAATTTGTAACGTCAGCCTCTCGAGGAGCAGCCATGGACGACACACTGCTAAGAATCTTTATCGCGGCGACGTCTTTTGCCGTTGTGTTGCAGGCGCTGATTCTGGCGGCCCTTTATCTTTCGGTCCGCAAGAGCACCGCAAAGATGGAGGCGCTCGCTACGGAACTTAAAGAGAAAGCGCTGCCCACGATGGAAACCGTGCAGAGTTTCCTGGTCGAGATGCGTCCGAAAGTCGATACCATTGCCGCGAATGTTTCGGAATCCAGCGAGCTGGTGAAAAATCAACTTGCCCGCCTTGATGCCACGCTTACCGACGCTTTGGACCGCACCCGTTTGCAGGTCATCCGTGCCGACGAGCTTCTAAATCGCACCATGGATAAAGTAGAAGAGACCAGCGAGATCGTGCACAAGACCGTGCTTTCCCCGCTGCGTCACGTCAACGGATTCATGGCCGCCATCTCCACCGGCGTGGAGACTCTCCTCAGCCAAAAGCGGCGCCACGGCAAGAACGGGATGGGCGTGCCGCAAGACGAAATGTTTATCTAGAGACTCACGTGTGGTGACTGGGTTTTGGACCCGTCACCACGCGGGCTAAGCCCTAAGAGCACTTCCTCCGCGCCTCTGTCATTCATCCCCATCGCCGCCCGTGACGCGCTCACTTTTGACATCCGGCACGTAAATCGAGTGCACATTCTGCTCCGCAGCCAGTTTCTGGAAGTTCCCGATGTCCACCTTCTCGACCTGCTCCCAATGCGCCAGCAATTCATCGGTCTGTTTTTTCAGCCGGTCGAACTCCTGATACTCGGCCTCCGTGGGCGCGGAATCGGCGAATCCCGCAATATTCATCGAGAGAAATGCCAGCCTGCCATCGATGCCCGGGACATACGCCAGCGAATCCTCGCTCGCGCTGATTTTAAAATTGATCAACGGATCGCGTACCGCGATCAGCCTGGCGTTCAGCGCATCGATGCCATCGACCAGTGCCTTCGACGAATCAGCGGGGTCAACGCGCTTCTTGAGCCCCTCCAATTGCTCCCGCACATCCTGAATCTGGTTCACCGCATCGTAGACGCGATTCAGTTCTTCTCGAATATCCATCTGCAACTTGAATTGCTTCTCCAGATCGGCCTGCGAAACTGTCACGCGCGGATCGATCTTGACTTCAAACGCCGCCGTCTGGCTCTTGCCATTCGCCGTCAGCCGCACCTGGTATTTGCCGGGCACCGCCAGGGGACCGTGCGCGCCCTCGCCATATTCCCAAAGGTAATAACCGGGAACGCGGTGGGCCTCATCGTAATGCAGATCCCAGACGAACCGGTTCAGACCGTCTTCAACCTTGATCTGCTTCTCTGGCTTCTTGTCGTCCGGGTCGAGCGGTTCTTCAATAGGTTCCGCACGTTTGCTGGAATAGCTGCGGATTACGCTTCCGCCCGAGTCCAGTATTTCCACCTTCACTTCCGCTTGTTCCTTTGACGCCTTCCTGACGTAGTAATAAATGATTGCGCCGTTGGGCGGATTTTTTCCGTTGAACACATTGCGTAGTGGCCCTTCCCCCGCATGGACGCGATACGCCGTAGCCGGCTGGTACAAGTGCAGGTCCTCGGCGGCCACGGAATCCGCGAACTGCCGCAGCGGTGTGACATCGTCCAGTATCCAGAACGCGCGACCATGCGTGGACACCACCAGGTCGTCGTTCTTGATGACGAGATCGTGCACCGGAGCGTTCGGCAAGTTCAATTGCAGACTACGCCAGTGCGCCCCATCGTCAAACGACACGTATATGCCGCGCTCCGTACCCGCATAGAGCAAGCCTTTTCTCTTCGGATCTTCCCGCACGGCGCGCACAAACGCGCCCTGGGGAATGCCGCTCCCGAGCCGGGACCAGGTCGCGCCATAATCGCTCGTCTTATAAATGTAGACTCCGAGATCGTCGTTCTGGTGGCGGTCAATCGCCACGTACGCGGTCCCCGCTTCGAAGGGAGACGCTTCGATCAAACTGACCCGGCTCCATTCCGGCAGATCCTTGGGCGTGACGTTGCTCCAGGTCTTCCCTTCATCGCGCGTGAGCTGAATCAACCCGTCGTCCGTGCCCGCCCAAATCAAGCCTTTCGTCAGCGGCGATGGAGCAATCGAAAATACGGTGTCGTAATATTCGGTGCCGGTGTCGTCAATCGTGACCGGGCCGCCCGAAGGAATCTGCTTGCTCTTGTCATTCCGCGTCAGGTCCGGGCTGATCGCTTCCCAGTGCATGCCGCCGTCGGTAGTCTTGAAGATGCGCTCGCCGCCGTAGTAAACCGTGTTCGGGTCCTGCGGAGAAATTACGATCGGGGCCGTCCACTGGAACCGGTGCTCGAGCGGAGCTGCGCCCCGCGCATCGCTCAACTCCGGCCACACTGCAATGCTCTGAACCTGGTTGGTCCGCCGGTCGAAGCGGGTAAGGTTGCCCTGGTAGTCGCCCGCGTACACAATGTTCGGGTCGGGCGGATAGGGCGCAATATATCCCGCCTCGCCTCCGCCTACCGGATACCAGTTGTCGCGTCCAATCGCGCCTTCATCGCTGCGGCTGGCGATGGCCACGCTCGAATTGTCCTGCTGCGCGCCGTATACATAGTAGGGAGTTCTGGTGTCGGTGATCACGTGATAGAACTGCGCGGTCGGCTGGTTGTCTTCGCGCGTCCATGATTTGCCGCCATCCAGGCTTACCGTCGCCCCGCCATCGTTGAATGGAACTCTTACCTTGTTAAAATTCCGGCCGCCGTCGGTCGACTTGAAAAATTCCACGTCCGCCACGTACACCGTATCTACGTCCTGGGGATCGGCAATGACGTGCATGTAATACCACGCTCGTTGATACAGACCGTGGTTGCCATTCACCCGATCCCAGGTGTCTCCCCCGTCGTCAGAGCGATACAAGCCGCCGCCGTCCTTGGCCTCGATGATGGAATAAACGCGCTCGGAGTTCGCCGCGACCGCAACACCCACACGTCCGTAGGGCCCTTTCGGCAGGCCGTGTTCTTCGAGATGTTTCCACGTGGTACCGCCGTCGTTGGAACGATAGAGTCCGCTGCCGGGGCCACCGCTCGTCAGCGTCCATGGAGCCCTGCGCACTTCCCACAGCGCGGCAAATAAAATATTCGGATTTTGCGGATCGAACGCCACGTCGATTGCGCCTGTGTTCTCATCCTTATAAAGGAC
>JBEKOW010000311.1:0-5390 GCA_049521375.1 Terriglobales bacterium | reverse complement strand
TGGCGTACGTTGCAAGAGCACGGTTACGTGCGCTATTGCGGCATTGTCGGTGCCCATGCCTTCGGGGGTTTTTGCTTTGATGCCGACACAATCGCCGGGAATTCCGCAGAGTTCGGCTACGTGCCCTCGAATCGCCGCCGCGTGCGGACCAATTTTTGGAGCGGCAAGGATCAGGGTCGAATCCAGATTGCCGAGCTGGTAGCCCGCGTCCGCGACTCGCTTTAACGCTTCGCGAAGAAATACGGCCGAGTTTGCGCCCTTCCACTGGGGATCGGAGGGGGGGAAGAGCGAGCCGATGTCTGGGCCGGCGATGGCTCCCAGGAGTGCGTCGGTGATGGCGTGGAGCAGGACGTCTCCGTCGGAGTGGCCGCCCAGACCTTTGTCGTGGGGAACGGCAAGGCCTCCGATGAGGAGGGGGATTCCGGGCTTGAACTCGTGCGAGTCCCAACCGTAGCCGATACGGAGTTGAGGTTTCATAGTTGACGGTCAGTGACCAGTGAAAATCAATTTCTACCGCCGAGACGCCGAGAGCGCCGAGAATTCCTTCTTGCTTGTCCCTTCGATCCCCGCGTCCCGGCGGTGAGCATTCAGCAGCGGACTACGGCTACCTCCAAGCCGGCTCGTTCGATCAGGGAAGATTCGTCGGTGCCGAGGAATCCATCGGCGACGGCTTCATCGAAACTCTTCTTCAAGATGTCGTAGCGGAACCCCTGGGGGGTCTGCGCCATGACTATGCTGGCGCGCGGGATCGTCGCCTTGATGATGGCGCCTTCGGCGGTTCGCTCGACCTGCTTGACGGTGTCGACGGCGGGCCATCCGGCGATGGCCGCGTGGTGCTTTTGCGCAGCCTCAATGACGTGGAGGATGATTTCAGGCGTAACGAACGGACGCACGGCATCGTGGACCAGCACGAGATCATCGGGATCGGCGGCGAGTTTGGCCAATGCGTTGGCTACGGAATCCTGACGATGCTCTCCGCCCTCCACGATCTGCAGGCGCTTGCTGAGGATTTCGGGGAACTGCTTTTCAAGCTGGGTGCGGAAGCCGGCAATTTCGTTCTTGCGCAAGGCCACGACGATTTCGTAGACAGCAGGGGTGTTGGCGAATACACGCAGAGTGCGGACCAGAATCGGGATCCCGCCCAGTTCCTTGAATTGTTTGCTGGGCGCCGGTTTCTTCTTAGACCTGGAGGGCGCGGGAGAGGCCATGCGCGTGCCCAGTCCGGCAGCCGGAATGATCACAAATACCTTCATCGGGGCGATCAGTATAGTACAGCCGCCAGGGACGTGCGTCGAATCGCGAAGAGCGGCCCGGCGTTAATCGGCGGCGCGGTCGATGGACAGCGGGCCGGGTTTCTTGGGGGCGTCGGCGGGAAGCCCGCTGGTGCCCGTGGCAGGGGGCACCGCAACTGGAGCGGTGACTATGCCTTTCGACTCGTGGCGGCTGCCAGTGCGTTCATCCCACTTGCCGAAGATCATCTTTCCAGCGGTGGTTTGCAGGACCGAGGTCACGGAGATGTCGACGGTCTTGCCAATCATCTTGCGCGCGTTATCGACCACGACCATGGTGCCATCATCCAGATAAGCGACTCCCTGGTTGTATTCCTTGCCTTCCTTGAGGATGAAGACGCGCATGATTTCGCCGGGGAGGACGATGGGCTTGAGCGAGTTGGCCAGTTCGTTGATATTGAGCACGGCCACACCCTGGAGTTGCGCAACCTTGTTGAGGTTGAAATCATTGGTGATGATCTTGCCTTCGTAGACCTTGGCCAGTTCGATGAGCTTCATATCGACTTCGCGGACGCTGGGGAAGTCGTCTTCCACGATCTGGATCTGGAGGGAGGCGGTTTTCTGGAGGCGCTGGAGAATGTCGAGGCCGCGGCGGCCGCGATTGCGCTTGAGGGAATCGGCGGAATCGGCGACGAGTTGAAGTTCGCGGAGCACGAACTGGGGAATCACCAGAATGCCGTCGAGGAATCCGGTCTCGGCTATGTCGGCGATCCGACCGTCAATGATGACGCTAGTATCCAGAATTTTGTAACTCTTCTTACCCTGCTTTTCGCCACCGAAGATTCCACCCAGGGCCGAAAGATTGAGGAGGTCACCTTTATTGGCGCCGACCGCCAAGCCTACGTAGGCCATGATCAACATGACCATGATCTGCAGGAAGCTCTGGATGCGTCCGGGGGCGACGCTATTGCGGATAACGACAGCGAAAAGATAAGCGCCGAAAATACCCAGGACGCTGCCGATCGCAGAACCGATCAGGCGCTTGAGGCTCATGACGCGAAGGCGCCACTCAAACAGGATGATGGCACAGCCAATGCCCAAGCCAGCCACAGCGTCCAGATAGGGCGGAAGATCGAAGGGACGAATGAAGAAGCAGATGACCCCGACGATCAGGACAAATAGAAATCTTATGATAACGACATCCACAGCATTACCTCCATCGAGGAAGGCCACACCCGGCCTCCCACGCGCCAGCCAACAGGGTCAATGAAGAGGACGCCCCGCGCCGACGTTCCTATCACGGAGCTGTATAAAAATGGAATGTGCCCCGTGTACAACCAGTGAGTGGGTAACCACTAAAGAAGTACGGAGGCAGTATATACCGGCTTCAGGGGGTGAACCAGTAGGGAAGGACGACCTTTGGTATCTGGCCCTTGGAAAGACCACGCGTGCTTAAACGTCCAAGTTACATGCCGTCATAATTCGGGCCACCGCCTCCCTCGGGAGGGACCCATGTGATGATCTGGTATGGATCCTGGATGTCGCAGGTCTTGCAGTGAACGCAATTGGAGGGATTCAGGCTGATGCGTTTCCCGTTGGGCGCGGAGGGATCCTCCATCATTTCGTAGACGTTTGCGGGGCAGAAGTTCTGGCACGGGCTGCCGAATTCCTTGACGCAGCGGTCGTTGCAGATGTTGGTGTCGTCGATGACGAGGTGGGCGGGCTGGTCCTCCTCGTGCCTGGTGCCGGAGTGATAGAGATCGGTCAGCTTGTCGAAGATCAACTGGCCGTCGCCTTTCGCGGGACCAAGCAGATTGGCTTCGCGACCTCCGTCGGGGGGCAATGTGGCCAGGTGTTTCAGGTTTTCGTATCCGGCATGGGACGGGACACGGGTAAACGGGCCTCCTCTTAGAATGGTCTGCAGTCCGGTATTGAACATGCCTGCCACGAGGCCGTTCTTGAATCCCTGATGGAAGTTGCGGACGGGCCAGAGTTCTTCCTTGATCCAGCTGGATTCGACGCGCCGCTGGAACTGCCCGAGCGTTGCCGATGACGAGTCGCCGCTGGTGAGCGCCTCGAAGGCCGTTTCGGCAGCAAGCATGCCACTCTTGATCGCAAGATGAATGCCCTTCAACCTCGCCGAATTGAGGAAGCCGGCGGAGTCGCCGACGACCATCCAGCCGTCCCCGGCAAGGGGGGGCAGCGACCACCATCCGCCATAGGGCAGCGATTTGGCGCCATAGCGAATCATCTTGCCGCCCGCCAGAAGCCTCGCAACAAAGGGATGCTGCTTGAAGGTCTGCAGCACATGCTGGGGATCGAGGCGAGGATCCTGATAGTCGAGGCCGGTTACGAAGCCGAGCGAGACGACGTTGTCCTTCGAGCCGTAAATCCACGCACCACCGTATTCTTTGGTCGTAAGCGGATAGCCCATGGTGTAGATGACTTCGCCGGGCTGAATGCGGCCGGGCGGGACCTCCCACAGTTCTTTCACTCCTACGCCGTAGGTTTGCGGGTTGCGATCTTTCATGAGATCGAATTTGCGGATCAGCTGTTTGGTCAGCGATCCACGCGGGCCTTCGGCGAGCACTACGACTTTCGCCTTGACGTCATAGCCGGGCTCGAAATTCGACTTCTGCTGATTCTGCTTGTCGACTCCTTTGTCGTCGGTGCGCACGCCGATGACGCGATTGCCGTCGTAGAGGAGTTCGGAGCCGGCGAATCCGGTAAAAATGGTGATTCCGGCCTCTTCGACCTTGCCCGCCAGCCACTTTACAAACTTGTTGATCGAGATGACGTAGTTGCCATGGTCGCGCAGGGGCGGCGGAGTGATCGGAAGTTTGTAGTGCCCGGCGCGGGTCAGGAAGTAGACACCTTCCTTGTGAACTTCCGCGTCGAGCGGGGCCTCTGTTTCGAAGCCGGGGAGCAGTTCTTTCATGGAGCGAGGATCGAGCAGAGCGCCAGAGAGGCAGTGCTGCCCGGCCTCTCGGGCTTTTTCGAGGACATAGATGTTTTCCCTGGAAAGCTGGGATTCGGGATGACGGGCGTTGTGCTGGTCAATCAGTTGCGAGAGGCGGAGCGCACAGGCCATGCCAGCGGGCCCACCACCGACGATCACCACGTCCGCGGGCATTTCGGGATGCTCGACGTTGGGGAGAGGCTTACGAAAAATAAGTGTCATTGTTTGAAGCCCGAAAGATGAACTATGAATGGGAACACGTCTCGCAATTTATTGGCAAGGGCGCGATCTGCGGTTAAGAAGTCGCAATTGCGCTCGATGGCAAGGGCGCAGTAGAAGGCATCGTAAACGGAGTGCTTGTGCTTCAGAGCGAACTGAAGGGCGGCAGCGGCCAGCGTCCCGGAAGCGACTAGAGTGAAGGGCAGCGTCAGAATGTCTCGATGAATGAGGGTCGCTTCATCAGCAGACATCTCTTTGCGGATGACCCGCTTCCATAATGCACTCGCCATTTCCACGAGAATTAAGTCGGGGGCGAGGAGTTGGACTTCATCATTCAGGAACTTCTCGAGAAGAAGATCCGCAATATCGCTATCGGTTTCACGCAGGAACCACTTCAACACGACGCTGGCATCCACCACGCAGATCAATGCTAGCGGTCCCGGTCTTCACGAATCAGTAGAGCGCTATCGGAAAGGACGCCTTCTCTTTGATAAATTTGTTCCCGGCGTTCGCGGATGCGAGCAACCTGGTCCCGGCTCGGCATCGACGGCTTGACTGAAGGCTTTTTGCCCTTCTTTTGGCCATTGGCGGCGTGTTGGAATCCTCTCCGCATTAGAGACCATTGTACGACGATCCGGTTTGATCATGGTTCGCAATCTTGCTGGCGGTTGTATTGCCGGCGACCGCAGGGTTGGCGTGATCTCTACTGGCGGACCCCGGCTTTTGCTTCGGCAGCCGCCTCCCGGATCGCCTGCAGGACCTTCGGCATCTGCTCGCTTGTGCCGGCGGTGATGCGGACACAGCCTTCGCAGCCGGGATTTGAAGAGGCATCGCGCACTTCGATGCCTCGACGATGCATGGCGGCGACGAAAACCGCCGCGAGCGGGCGCTGGCTGCCCTCGGGGATCGCTTTCTGCTCAAGTCGAACCAGAACAAAATTCGCGGAACTTGGCCAGAAATGCAGGTTTAGTTCCGCGCAGAGC
>JBEKOW010000310.1:0-4809 GCA_049521375.1 Terriglobales bacterium | reverse complement strand
TCGGCGGTGCAACGATTTTACGCGAACACTTCCGGGTCTGCTTCGGCAAAGAAGGCATGGTGCAGGCGGCGCACGACTTCGGCGGCATCGTCTTCTTCGATCACGAAAGTCAGGTTGATTTCCGACGCGCCCTGCGAGATCATGCGGATCTTCACGTTTTCCAGCAGGCTGAAAACCTTGGCCGCGATTCCGGGCGTCTCGCGCAGGTTCACGCCGACCAGGCACACGATGGCTTTCCGGCCTTCATATTTCACGTCGGCCAGCTTCGCCAGATCCGCCGCCAGAGCGGGAATCGCCTCGTTAGTCTCCGCCGTGACCGAGACGCTGACCTCCGAGGTGGAAACCACATCGACCGCGACACCGTGCTGATCGAACAACTCGAATATCGATTTCAGGTATCCGTGCACGAGCAGCCGTCGCGGCGCAGCCACTTCGACCAGCGTTATTTTTTTCTTGAGCGCGATGGCCTTGAAAATATTCTTGCAGCGCGGAGCGCGCGCCGTGACCTTCGTGCCTTCGCAGGTCGGATTCTGCGAGTTCAGCACATAGACTGGAATGTTTTGCTGAATCGCGGGCAGCACCGTCGCGGGATGCAGCACCTTGGCTCCGAAGTAGGCCAGTTCAGCCGCCTCGTCGAAGCTGATGACTTTGATCCGTCGCGCATCAGGGCAGAGCCGCGGATCGGTCGTCATCATGCCATCGACATCGGTCCAGATTTCGATCCGCTGCGCATTCAATCCTGCGCCAAAAATAGCCGCGGAGAAGTCGGAGCCGCCTCGGCCAATCGTAGTAGTGATCCCGGAGCGATTGGAGCCGATGAAGCCACCCATCACCGGGACGCTGCCCGCCTCAATCAGGGGCGCGACTTTTTTCTTCAGCCGCTCGTTAGTCTCTTCGAACTGCGGAACCGCGCGCATAAAGCTGCTGTCGGTGAGCAGGCATTGCCGTGAATCGACATGAACGCCGTGCAGTCCGCGGGCTGCGAAGGCGGCAGCTACGATTTTGCTCGACAGCACTTCGCCGAATGAAGCCACGTAATCGTACGTGCGGGGAGTGATTTCCCCCACCGCGCCGATGCCGCGCAGCAGTTCGTCCAGATCTTCAAAGTCAGCGCCCAGATTGCCATGAAACTCGGTGAAGAGCGCAGTGCCAAGAAGTTCTCCGGCGGTGTCGTAGTGGCGTTCGCGCAGCGCACGCGCCATTTTCAAGGCAGTCTTGCGATCGCCGCTGCCGGCCGCTTTGCCCATGGCCAGCAGGGAATCGGTGACCTTCGCCATCGCGCTGACGACCACGACGGGACGATCGGCCAGTCGCCCCTGCACGATCTGGGCGACGCGGTCAATGGCCTTGGCGTCCTGTACGGAGGTTCCGCCGAACTTCATGACGATCATCGGCGGGCGCACTCCCTGGTTCCAAGCGAAGACGCATTCGGTAGAGACGCAGTTCGCCACGTCTCCCGAGGCAGAGATCGGGCAACCCCGGTCTCTTCACTGGAGGCGGCAGAGATCCCTCTCATCCCAGATATCCCTTCGCTTTGAGCAGTTCGGCATTCAGCAACGCAGCGCCAGCCGCGCCGCGAATCGTGTTATGCGAGAGAATAGTGAACTTCCATTCGAGCACACTGCAGGGGCGCAGGCGACCCACGGCGGTGGTCATGCCTCCCCCGAGATCGACGTCAAAGCGCGGCTGCGGACGATCGGGAGCGGTCAGATAAACAGCCGGCTGCTCGGGCGCGCTCGGCAGACGCAGATGCTGCGGCTCGCCACGAAAATCATTCCATGCAGCAATAATCTCTTCCGGCTTGACTTTCTTTTTCATACGAATGGAGACTGACTCGGTGTGCCCATCCTCTACTGCCACGCGATTGCATTGCGCGCTCATCTTGAAAGGCGCGGGCACAATGCTGCCGCCCGCCAGCGTCCCCAGCAGTTTCTGCGCTTCCTCTTCCATTTTTTCTTCTTCGTTCTTGATGTAAGGGATGACGTTACCCAGAATGTCAAGCGAAGGCACGCCGGGATATCCCGCACCGCTGACGGCTTGCATCGTCACGGCCATGACCGCTTCCAACTGGAAATGCCGGTGCAGGGGCGCCAGCGCGAGCACCAGTCCGATGGCCGAGCAGTTGGGATTGGTCACTGCGAAGCCATTGGATTTCTTGTGCCAGGCCTGGGTTTCGATCAGCGCGATGTGATCCGGGTTGACCTCGGGAATGACCAGCGGGACGTCGGTCTGCATGCGTAGCGCGCTCGAATTCGAAACGACCGCGCATCCAGCCTCGGCAAACTGGGGCTCCAGTTCGCGGGCAATTCCAGCATCGAGCGCCGCGAAAATAATCTTCGGAGCGCCCTCGGGCTTGGCTGGTGCGATGGTCATGTTGGCAACCCGACTGGGGATGGCCGTCTTCAAACGCCATCGCGCGGCTTCGGCATACGAGCGCCCCTCGGAACGGTCCGAGGCGGCGAGCCACGCGACCTCAAACCATGGATGCTGCTCAAGCATCTGGATAAAACGCTGTCCGACGATGCCGGTGGCACCGAGAATTCCTACAGGAAGTTTGTTCGACATGGGTAACAGTGATTTTATACCAGCGAAAATTGATGGGCAGTGACAGGACCGGCACCAAGGGTCGAGCGCCCCAGTAATCAGGTTGTTCCTTGCCCGATTTCGTGTGGCAGATATTCGTTAAGCGGCCCAAATTTCCGCTTTTCCGCATAGATTCGCCACCGCCGCCAGACGATGCGCAAGCTGGCCATCACGGGAATAGAAAGGTAAACCCCAAGGACCCCGGCAATTTCGCCCCCCGCGAGAATCCCGAACAGAGCGGCCAAGGGATGCAACTCGACACTCGCCCCCATGATGCGCGGGGAAATCACGTAGTCCTGAACCATGCGCCACAGCACCAGAAAGAGTACCAGGATCGGCCAGTGCTGGTACCCGGAGAGCACTGCGACTAGGGTCATAGCGACGCCTGCCACCAGCGGGCCTACTACGGGGACGAACTCCATTGCCCCGCCAGCAGTGCCCAGCATCAGGGCGTACGGCACGCGCATGGCTCCCAGAACCGACGTGTAGACGACGAGCGATAGCGCGGCAAGCGTCAATTGGGCGCGAATAAACTGCGCGAGCATCTCGTTCAGATCGTGCAGCACGTCTTCCAGAAACTCGCGCTGGCTGCGGGACGGGACCAGTGAAACCAGGACGCCGTGAAATATATCCCCGTCGCGCAAGAAAAAGATGGCCAGAATTGGCACAAGGAACAGCACCCACAGCTCCTGTGCGGCCTCAGCCGCCCGCACACCTACCCGTTGGGCGAAGGTAGCCAGATTTTCCCGGTGGTTGTAGAGAAAACTCTGAATGCGCGCTTGCGTGGCCGCACTCCAGCCATGCTGCGCGCTGAGGCGGGCTGCAAGCTCTCCAATCTGGCCCGAGATTTGTCCATTGCTGGCCTTCTCCACCAGCCCGGGAAGAGCCTCTCCGAGGCGAGCACCTTGCCGGCTGATTCGGGGACCAGCGCCGACAAAAAACAGACTGACAGCCAGCAGGAGCAGAACATAGATTACGGCAATTGCGCGTGTCCGTCCGCGCACAAGTTTTTCAAGACGCCCGACTGCTGGGTTGATGAGGTACGCGAAGAAAATAGCGAACAAGAACAGAATCAAGGTCCTCCGCGCAGCGTAGAGGAAGCCTAAACCCAGCGCGAAGAGCAATAGCGTAAACACCACGCGCGATGTTCGTGAATCAAGCAGCGTCATCGTTATCCGTGGGGCCCGTTTCACCCTGAGCAGTCCAGCCTTGAAACGCAGCCTGTTTCCCGGCTCCCACTTTACCGTAAACGTCGGCGGGCGTGCGCAGTCGGCTGGAAAGCTGGGTAACGTCTCGAAACCGGGGACGCGCTCTAATCGCGTACCACCTCGGTATTGTCACCCTCAATCACGATGCGCATCACCTTGAACTGATCATCGAGCCATAACTGCCAATTGCCCACGTCAGTTTTGAATTCGACGCGGTTGAACTCCTGCGGGCTGCCCTTGAAATTGATCTTTTCGCGCCCCAGGTATTCCGCAGTCAGTGGAGCAGACGAATGCTGGCGCGGATCAAGGGTTCCAAACTGGGCACGTTGCTTGATGGGACACTGAATCTGGCCTTTCTCCTGCTTGCAGGTAGCCGCCAGAAACCTCCAGACCAGTACCTCGCGGTGAATGAAGAAATAGTCGTCAAGGATGCTGGTCGAAGGCGAGAGCAAATAGGGTTGTTCGTGATCTTTGTCCTGCGGCCCGGTGCTCCACTTTTGATTCAGGAATTGATCGTTAGGGACGACCACGGAGGAAGCTTTGCCCGGACTTATCTCGTTCCACTCATAGCGTCGGATTTCTCCCCCCGCGGTGAGTTGGAGCGTGGAGTCCTGAATCGCCTGGTTGGGATCGTTTTCGGTCTTGAACTCCGACTTGATGACACTGCCGGTATTACTTTGGTAGATGGAAAACGTCTCCGTCCCGACCCGATGGCCGCTCATGAAGACACCAAACGATCCGGAGTCGATTTTCTGCCCCTCGTGCTCCTTTTCCTTGTCGCTCTCCTTGTCCTTGCTCATCGGGGTAGGAGCCGCCAGCATTGCGCCAGAGAAGATGAGTCCGATGGCGAGGATGAGGAGCAAATCTACGGTTCGGCCAAACAACTTCACTGGAATTCTCCTGTACTGGACTCTCGTTCTCAAGACTTTCTGGGCGAAGCCTTTTCCGCTGCCCTGAGCTGCAAGGCTCCCTCAATTTCAAGGCAAATGGCAGCTATTTCCTTGCCCGAGGTCTGGAC
>JBEKOW010000309.1:0-4825 GCA_049521375.1 Terriglobales bacterium | reverse complement strand
GTCCAGCGGCCCTCGGCAATTCCCATGACTACGTCGCCCGCTTCTTTCAACGCCGCTGCGCGGGAGTCGACAATCAACCGGGCGCGCTGCACTAACGCCGGGTCGAGTTCGCGCTGGGTGGGCCGGCAGGAACCTACGGCAATCACGTGCGTGCCGTCAGCTACCCACTCGCTTTGAATCACGGGAACGGGTGACGCGGTCGCCGCGACGACGACGTCGGCTGTGCGCACGACGGCCTCAGCATTGTCCAGGGCTCGAACTCCGGTTTCGGCCGCAAAGGCGTGAAGCCGCTCCCGCGTCGGACTCCACGCCCGGACCTCGCCGAATTGGCGCACGTGCCGCAGAGCTTCCAGATGGCTACGCGCCTGCACGCCGGAGCCTATGATGCCCAGCACGTGCGCGTTCTTCCGAGCCAGATACCGCGCCGAGACGGCTGACACTGCGGCCGTGCGGGCTTCTGTGATGTAGCGCCCGTCGAGAACCGCCTCGGCCACCCCCGTCACGGGATTGAGCATGACGATGATAGCCTGGTGCGTATCGAGGCCGCGCGCCGTATTCTCCGCACACACCGTGACCAGCTTTGCGCCCAACGCGGGGAGAGATGCTACATAGGACGGCATCAATCCGAAGAGCGCGTCCTCGGTTCCGAAGCCGAGCACGGTGCGCACGGGCTGTTGGACACGTCCGGCGGAAAACTCGACCAGCGCTTGCTCCATGGCGTCGATCAAGGCGGGCATGCGCAGACGGGCGCGCACCTCGGCTTCGTCGAGAAAGCGTGGCATGTGCATCGGCGATCTGGCGGTTGCGGCGACTACTTCGTAATTACGCCACAGGCGATGCGGTCGCCTGAATTCCCCGATGGATCGGTCTTCTGATCGTCGGCTTTTGCGTGAATCACGATCGCCGTTCCGCCGTTGCTGAAGAGCGAATGGCTGTCGCTGCCCAGGTTGACGTCCTTGCTTTCGGTCTTGAGCTTGGCCTTGCCATTCGCGCCGACCGTGAAGTTGGCATGATCGCCGGCATGGTGACCTTCGGGATTTTCCAATCCATGCTTTTTGCCATCGGGATTGAAATGCGGCCCGGCCGACTTGAAGTCGGGGGCGTCGCACTTGGCGTTCTGATGAAAGTGAATGGCGTGTTCGCCGGGAGGCAAGTTCTCCAGCTTCAGGTCCATCGCCACGCCGCCCGACTTCTCTTCCGATAGCGTGACCGTGCCTACGCTTTTTCCTTGAGCGTCCTTGAGGTGAACCACAGTCTTGGCGGCACCAGCCGAGGCGAGGGCAGCCACGAGCACCGACACAGCGAGAGCAAACAAAAAGTTGTTTTTCATGGACGGGATTATAGCCAAATTTTGGAATCAGCATCTCGTCGGAACGAGCCTCGGGCCTCGAGCTTTTTGATATTCACTGCGAGCGGCTACTGTGCTTTTCGATTTGGGCCGCGGCGGCTCCTATTCGATCCGCGGGCGGGGCGCCCTCGGGACTGCCGGCGAGGCGCCGGCGCTACGGTCGGGGTGGTTTGCGGTTCTAGACCTGAGGGGTGAATTACGAGCCGCTCGCGAAAGTCGATCGCTCGCGGCTCGTGACTTGCATGATCCCTATTTCGTGGCTTGCAGGATCGCTATTTCTTCTCTTGTTGCTTTTCTTCCTTTTCTTCCTTCTTGTCCTCGGCCTTGGGCTTCTCCTGAATCGAAATGAGTTCGACTTCGAAGATCAGGGTTGCGCCCGGGCCGATTTCGCCGCCCGCTCCTTTGTCGCCATAAGCGAGACTGGAAGGGATGAAGAGCTGCCACTTCGACCCGACGGGCATCAACTGGAGCGCTTCAGTCCAGCCTTTGATGACGCCACTGACGGGGAAGGTCGCGGGCTGTCCGCGCTTGTAGGAGCTGTCGAACTCCGTGCCATCGAGCAGCGTGCCACGATAGTTGCAGACTACGGTGTCGGACGCGGTCGGCTTCGGTCCGGTACCTTCTTTTTCGATCTTATACTGGAGGCCGCTGGGCAACGTCACGACACCTTCCTTGCCCTTGTTTTCGGCCAGAAATTTCTCGCCTTCGGTCTTGTTCTTTTCCGCCGCCTCTTTGGCCTTTTCCTGCTGCTGCTGGCGAACCTCGTTCTGGACTTCGGTCAACACGGTTTTTGCTTCGTCTTCCGTTAAGCGCATCTTGCCTCCGGCCATGGAATCCTTGAGGCCTTCGGCTACCAGGTTAGGATCGACTTCGACGGACTGCTTCTTGAGGTTGGTACCCAGTCCGTTGCCGATGTTCATTCCGAGCGCGTAACTGAACTTTTCTTTGCGGCTTTTGAATGCGGCTGGCGCTGCGGCACTCTTGGTGGCGGTTGCCCGTTTTTTGGCGGCAGGCGCGGCGGCGCTCTTGGTCGCTGTCGCCGGTTTCTTCGCGGAAGGCGTAGCGGCACTCTTGGTGGCGGTTGCCGGCTTCTTGGCCGTGGATTTCGGGGTGGTTGCTGGAGCCGTGGGAGTCGTCGCTGCCGGAGTCTGCTGGGCGCTGCTATTGGCCACCAACATGGTCCCGGCGGCCAATAGGACCGCTGCGGTAAGAGATTTCAGCATATTTTCTATTGTCCCATTGCGGGGCATTCTGCGCCAGCCCGAAGGAAAAACTCCCACCCGGGGGCTCAGTTCGCTACCTTGCCGGACTTATTCATAGCGCAAAGCCTCGATCGGGTCGAGGCTCGCTGCTCGAATGGCAGGGACCATCCCGCTGATTAGTCCGACTACGCCGAGGATCAAAATTGCCACCACGAGGGTGAATGGATCGATGATAAGCCGGATGTCTCCCGCCTCGGCATTCCTGGCCATCGCACTGTACAGAGTAAGGCGGCCAACGGTGAATGCGACCACATACGCGAGAATGATTCCGAGCAGCCCGCCGACGAAGGTGATGGTTAGGGCTTCGGCCAGGAACTGGAGGAAGATGTGGCGGCGGCGCGCGCCCAGGGCTTTCTCCACTCCAATCTCACGGGTGCGTTGGGTTACCGAGACGAGCATGATGTTCATGAGGCCGACTCCGCCGATGCCGAGGGTGAGGGTGCCGATGAATCCCAGCAGGACCTTCAGGCCGAGGGCGATCATTTCGAACAGGTGGACCTGCTCCATCACGTTAATGATCAGCACGGCTCGCCGATCCCCCGGATTGAACCGGTGCTGGTCTGCGAGGATATAGCGAACCGACTGTTCGATCCTGCCGTAGTCGGGAGCCTGGTAGTTAAACCAGATGGTGTCGAGATAGTGCGTGTCTTTCAGGTCGCCCATGGTGGTGAAGGGTACGTAGACGACGCGATTGTCATCGTCGTTCCCTTGCTGCATTTTGGGGGTGAGAACGCCGATTACTTCAAAGGCGATGCCGTCGATCCGGATGCGCTCGCCGATGGCGTTGCGTCCGGAGAAGAGTTTTTCCCTGGTCTCGGAGCCGATGACGGCGACGCGGGCGCGCTGGATCTGATCCTCCGCGTTATAGAAGCGTCCCTGGGCGACGGTGAGAACGCGGATGGCAAGGGTATTCGGATACTCGCCATTGACGTCCATGCTATAGGAGCGGTTTTCGTACTGAATGGTCGCCTGTTTGGAGCAACTGGGAGTGATGTGGCTGATCTGCGGGATGTTGCTGGAGAGCAGTTCGACATCGTCGAGCGTGAAGCGCACCAGCGTTCCCGCCTTCTGGCCTCCGGCCTGCATGGTCGAACGGCCGGGCTTGAGGATGAAAAGTTTGGTGCCGAAGTTGGCCATGATGTTGGTGATGGCCCGGCCGAACCCGTCTCCATAGGAGAGCAGCATGACGACGGTGGCGATGCCCCAGGCCATGCCGAGCATGGTGAGGGCCGCGCGCCGGCGGTCGTGGCGCATGGCGTTGTAGGACTCGCTTAACAGGTCGTGCAGCATAAAAAATGCCGGTCGATCAGTGAACCATGGGCGCGGGCGCAGATTCCTTTGCGTAGCGGCGGAAGAAACTGTCGGGCTTCCAGCGCGGGGGCTGCGTGTCGTCGGCGACGTTGATGAGCAAGCGGCGGACGATCTCTTCGTATTTGGCAGCGGCGGCCAGATCGACGGGCTGATTCACGTCGTCGGAAGGCGCGTGGTAGCGCTGCGTAAGCCAATCCTTGAAGAGCTTTTGCTCGGGGGAGTTGGGCTCGGCTCCAAGCTGCATCATGATCGAAGGAACTCCGTGGCGGATGAAGTTGTACTGATCGCTGCGGATGAAGATATTGCGCTGCGGCTCGGGATCGGGCTGGGCTTTCACGTTCAGGGACATTGCGATCCTGCTCACGCGGTCACCGAGGTCGGACTCCTGCAGGCCTTCGACGGTCAGGATCTTGAGCGGGACGATGGGCAGGAACATATCCACGTTGACGTCGGCGACCATGGAGTCGGCGGGGACGGTCGGATGGGCGGCGAAATACTTGGAGCCGAGCAGGCCTTTTTCTTCTCCGGTGACTAATACCAGCAGGATCGAGCGGCGGAGCTTTTCGGGATGCTGCTTGAAACTGGCCGCCATGTCGAGGACCAGGGCACTGCCGGAACCGTTATCCATGGCGCCGTTGTAGATGCGATCGCCGTTGATGGGCTCACCGATGCCGATGTGATCGAGGTGGGCGGAGAGGACGACGTATTGATCTTTTAACGCCGGGTCGCTGCCGGGGATTTTGGCGACGAGGTTGGCGGATTTTATTTTGGTGACTTCGACCTGCGTTTTGGCTTCCAGCGAAACAGCGAGCGGAAAATGCGGGAGGGGCTTGCGGTCTTTGCCGAGGGCGGCGATTTCGGCGAAGGTGTGGCCGGAGCCGGCGAAGAGTTTCTCTGCGCTGGC
>JBEKOW010000308.1:0-5502 GCA_049521375.1 Terriglobales bacterium | reverse complement strand
AGCTTCTTGTGGAACTCGTCAGCGGATTTCACCGCATCCTGGCCGGTCATTGAATCGGCGACGAACAGAATTTCCTGCGGATTCAGCAAGCGCTTGAGCGACTGCATCTCGTCCATCAGTTGATCGTCGATGTGCAGACGGCCCGCCGTATCGACGATCAGCACGTCGCATCCCGAGTTAATCGCTTCCTTGCGGGCTTCTTTTGCGAGCCGCTCGACGGTCGCGGTGTTCGCCTCGCCCACTTCACCTTCGTAGAGATTCGCCTTGATGGCCGCGGCGACAACTTTCAACTGCTCCCGGGCTGCGGGACGATACACGTCAACCGAAACGAGCAGCGGACGGTGCCCGCCATTCTTGAGCCAGTTGGCGAGTTTGCCGGACGTAGTCGTTTTGCCGGAGCCTTGCAACCCGGCCATCAGCACAACGGTCGGCGGCTGCGAAGCAAATTTCAGCTTGGCCGTATCTTTGCCAAGCGTCTCAACCAGTTCGTCGCGGACAATTTTGATAACCTGCTCGCCCGGCGAGAGCGCCGTTAATACTTCCTGGCCGACCGCCTTCGCCTGGATGCGGTCAATCAGATCCTTGACCACTTTGAAGTTGACATCGGCCTCAAGCAGAGCGAGGCGAATCTGTTTCAGAGCCTCGGAGATGTTTTCTTCGGTAAGGACGGCCTGTCCGCGAAGAGATTTGAATGCGCGTTGGAGTTTTTCCTGTAAGTTCTCAAACATAAGGTTAATGCTTCATTTTAGCAGCCTGGCTCGGACGCCTATGCACGAGGAATTCGGGCGCCTATCAAAGCCGGGCGAGACGCCCTGCGCTCACCGGCGGGATGCCGACGCTACAATGCAGCTTGACCTTTTCGAGGAAACTCGTGCCAGATCGCTTTGCCAATGGCTTTCTGATTTTCATTATTTGGTTTGGCTCGGGGCCCGGGTCGGCGCTGGGCCAACAGCGACCTGACCTCGCCGGTCATGGCCCGTCGCGTCCGTCAATCCTCTCGGAAGTCGCGGTTCGTCCGCAGGCGGATGGGCTGGCAATCGACATCGCAATCAGCACACCGCTTGTTCCAACCGCCAACCGGTTGACCAATCCCGACCGCCTCGTCTTCGATTTCCCCGGATGTGCGCTTCAAGGAGGCAATCGTCGCATCCCGATCAATCGAGGACCTGTGCGGGAATTGCGTTTATCGCAGTTCACGCTTCATCCTCCTGTAGCGCGAATCGTAGTCGATTCGAAAGTGCCGTTGGATTTCAAGTTGAAGCCGGCCGCCAAACAGGTCGTAATTGACATTAAATTTCCGGCCGCCCCGGTTCCAACTGCCCCGGCCACTCCCCTGCCTCGAGTAAACCCGCCGGTGGAGGAGGAACCTGCGGCGACGAGCAGGGGCAGCGCGCAGAAACATACGGGGAGGCCAATTGCCTCGGCTGCACGCGCCCGAGCCAGCGCTTACGGCCTGCAGGCGGCAGCCAAAGCCTTGACCCTCCCCGACCTGCAGCCGCTCGAAGAAAGGGCGGAGGCCGGTGATCCGGAAGCCGAAACGACGCTCGGCCTTGCCTATCATGACGGAGTCTTGCTGAAGCGAAACGACGCAGAGGCGATGCGCCTGCTCCACAAAGCTGCGGATCAAGGCTACATGGCGGCCGAGGAATCTCTCGGCATTCTCTCGGAGCGCGGCGTTGGCATGGAGAAGCCATCCCCTGCCGAAGCGCTCGAATGGTACAAGAAGGCAGTACGGCAAGGGTCGTTGGACGCCGCCACCAATATTGGATTGATGTATGCGGAAGGACGAGGCGTCCCAAAGAACCCGGCGGAGGCCTTGCCCTGGCTTCGTCAAGCAGCCGACGGCGGCGATGGGGCAGCCCAGTACAATCTCGCCCTGCTCTACGGACGCGGCGACGGCATCCCCAAAAACGAAAAGGAATCCGTTCGGTGGCTCACCGCGGCCGCGGACCAAAATGTCCTGCCAGCCCTTCTGGATCTTGCAAACTTCTATCTGCATCGGCCGGCATCGGCTAAGGCCGATCTCGAGCGCTCTTCCATCTATTACGAGAAGGCGGCCGAACTCGGCAACGCCTACGCGCAGGCGATGCTCGGAACCATTTTTGCTAAAGGCCTGCTCGGGACGCCCGACTACGAGCAGTCCGTGAAATGGTATCGAAAGGCGGCCGAGCAAGGCGAACGCGACGGCGAGTGTGGCTTGGCAATCCGCTACGCGCTAGGCGAGGGCGTTCCCGTCGATCTCAAAGAAGCGCGCCGCTTGTTCACGGCGGCCGCCGACCAGGGACAACTGGAGGCGCAATACAACCTGGGAGTTATGTTCGAGCAAGGAAAAGGTGGCCCCGCCGACCGTGCCGCCGCCGAACACTATTGGCAGTTGGCCGCCGAGCAAGGCGCAACCAAAGCCCAATTTCGCCTCGGACAATTGCTGGCCAGCACCCGGAACTCTCGTAGCGACCGGGTGTCCGCGTACAAATGGCTGACGCTCGCAGCGGATTCTGTTAAAGAAAGTGCGGCAGCATTGGACGACTTGAAAAAGACCATGAACGAACAGGAAATCGCGGACGCCGAGCACGAGGTCGACGCGTGGCGGAGCGCTCGGTCCGCAGTGAAGAAGTAATGAAGTAGTTAAGAAGTGAAGATTGTGGGAGTTATTTCTTTCCGTAAATCTCTTTCGCCGCGACCACCGTGTTGGAGTGGATGGTAACAGTGTCTTCAAGCCGATGGGCGTAGCCACCCGCGAATGTCGCCATGACGGGAATGCCCTCGGCCCTGGCGAGACGGAACACCAGCTCATCTCTCTGTTTCAGCCCATCGATCGTCAGCGACAATCCGCCGAGTTGATCGTCGCGATAAGGATCGGCTCCCGCGACATAGCAGATGAGTTCGGGCTTTGGAAACTTGTCCAATCCCAAACTGATGGCTTCGCCCAGGCACGCCAGATATTCGCCATCCTGCATGCCGTCCGGCAGGTTCAAGTCGAGTGACGATGGAGGCTTGAAGACAGGGTAATTATTTTCCTGATGCAATGAGATCGTAAAGACGTCGGTAGACGGCCGGCGCGTCCGCGCCAGATCGGCCGGATTCGTAGCCGCGGCGATATGCGGTGGCATGCGGTTTCCCGGAGCAGGTTTCGGCGCGAAGATGACCGCCGTGCCATTGCCTTGATGCACGTCGCAATCGAGCGTCATCGCAGTCCGGATTTTCTCGTCGGCCTGCATGCGGCGAATTGCCACCGCGATGTCGTTAATCATGCAGAACCCTTCCCCGTGGTCGGGAAAGGCGTGATGAAATCCGCCGCCGATGCTGATGGCGATGCCGTCATTCAGTGCATAGTCGGCGGCCAGCATGGAACCACCCGCTGCCAGCCAGTATGCGCGCACCAGTTCCGGCGAGTAGGGTACCTCCATTTCAAGTTCTTCTCGCGTGCTCAGCGTTCCAGTCTTCAGTTTGTGGACATATTGCGGAGTGTGAACCAGCAAAATATCCTCGTCGGTTGCGGGGCGCGGAGAGACAAAGTCGGAAGCGTCCGCCACATTTGTCGCGAGCAAACGATCATGGACTCGCTTATATTTTTCGGCTGGAAATACATGGGATCCGATGGGCAGGTAATACTCGTCGCTGTAGATCAGTTTGAAAGGCAGCATGAACTACTCATCGGTCCCGGGACGAAAACTCCATATCATACGCGGCTTTCCGGGATTTGGCAGTTATTGTCGTCACCGGTTTTTCGGGCGCGCAGCGAACTGCTAAACTTTATAAATTGCCTCCGAGAAAGAAATCTTCGCTGAAAACCTCGGTTGAGCCGGCAGCGGCCACGCCCCTCGCCGTTCCCAAGCCGCATCTTGTGACCGAGACGGGTAAGGGCCGCATCTTTCTCATCGACACGATGTCGTTCATTTTTCGCGCCTACCACGCGATGGCGCGCCAGCGCCCCATGTCGACGAAAACCGGCCTTCCGACGGCGGCGATCTATGTGTTCGTCAACATGCTCCGCAAATTACGGGACGACTTCTCGCCCGAATATCTGGCGGCGGTGTTTGACGTGGGAGCGCCGACCATCCGCAACCAGCAGGCGGAGGCGATCGCCACCATCCGCAAGTTCGACATAAAAACGCAGACTTTCAAGGAATCGCAATACGACGGCTACAAGGCGAACCGCAGCGAAATGCCGGCGGACCTGGTCCAGCAGGTTCCCTACATTCGCCGGGCCCTGGAGGGCTATCGCATCCCGATTCTTCAGCTTGAAGGTTACGAAGCGGACGACGTGATCGGCACGCTGGCGCGCAAAGCGGCCGAGGCATTGTATTCCGTCTACATCGTGTCGAGCGACAAGGACATGCTGCAACTCGTAAACAGAGACGTCTGCGTGCTGAATCCGCCCAAAGACAACCTGATTTGCGACGCGGCGAAAGTGGAAGAGGTGCTGGGGGTGCCGCCTTCGAAAGTGGTCGACGTGATGGCCTTGCGCGGCGATTCGGTCGACAACATTCCGGGTGCGCCGGGGATCGGCGACAAAGGTTCGGTCGAGATCATCCGCCGCTTTGGCAGCGTGGAAGCGGCGCTGGAGCGCGCCTCCGAAGTCGAGAAGAAAACTTACCGCGAGTCGCTGCAGAACAACCGCGACAATATCCTGCTCAGCAAACAACTGGTGACCATCGACACAGACGTGGCCGTCGACCTGGATGTAGCTGCAATGAACGAGCCCGATGTCGACGCGTTGCGCGCGCTCTTTGCCGAGCTTGAATTCAGCTCGCTGCTGAAGGAACTGCTCCCGGTGGTGGAAGTGAAAGAGGGCCATTACCGCGATATCAGGTCCAAAGCCGAATTCGAGGATTACCTCTGGGGGTTGCCGCCTGACGCGCCCCTTGCCTTCGTAATTCCGGTCGAGCAGGCAGAGAAGCTACCAGACGAAGAAGTGGAAGAAGATGAGGCGGAATCGGCGCAGGGCGAGTTCCTGGCATTGCAGCCCGCAGAGGTCTCAGAAGATCAGGCCGCGTGGCAAAAGAAAATGGCGGTCTCCAAAACTCCGGGAGAAGGCGCGATGCTGTGGCTCGACGACCAAGCGCTCGCCGATCGCGTGCAGACCCTGCTCGAAAATCCCGAGGCGCCCAAGATCGTTCACGACTACAAAGCCGCTCTCCATTATTTTTCCGGCATGGGCATCGCGCCCGCGGGAGTGCGGCACGACCCGATGCTTTATTCCTACCTGCTCGATCCCACGTACTCGTCGCATTCCCTGCCGGAAGTCGCCCTCCGGCGCCTCAACTTAAAGTTGAGTGGCAACCTGGCCGAGGCGGCCGACATAGCCGGACGGCTGTCCGGCGCCCTCCGCACTGAAGTTGAAATTCAGGGACTCACCGAGGTCTACGAAACAATCGATGCGCCGCTCGTTCCCGTGCTCGCGCGAATGGAAGACGCGGGCGTCAAGATCGATCCCGCCGTGCTGGGCGAGATGTCGGTGAAGTTGCAGCGCGAGGCGGACGCCAAAGCGCGCGACATTTA
>JBEKOW010000307.1:0-4884 GCA_049521375.1 Terriglobales bacterium | reverse complement strand
GAGATCCAGAGACTGCACGAAAGTGAGCAACCCGTACTGGTCGGCACCACCTCGATTGAAAAATCGGAACGCCTCTCCGAGTTGTTGAAGAAAAAAGGAATCAAGCACGTGGTGCTGAACGCAAAATACCACGAGCGCGAGGCGGAAATTGTGGCGCAGGCCGGACGCAAGGGCATGGTCACGATCGCCACCAACATGGCCGGCCGCGGCACCGACATTCTGCTGGGCGGCAATGCCGAATTCATGGCCAAGCAGGAATGCGTGAAGAAGGGAATCGCGCAGCCGGTGCGCGCCGCGCAGGGCAAGGTCGAAAACGTAGCCGACGATCCCAACCGCACCACCTGGTATTACGCGGGGAACGAGTTCGCGGTCCCGACCGACCAGTGGAATGAAATCTTCGCGCGCTACAAAGCCGACACCGATCGCGAACATCAGGAAGTGATCGCGGCCGGTGGTCTCCATATTTTTGGTACCGAGCGCCACGAAGCGCGCCGAATCGATAACCAGCTTCGTGGGCGCGCCGGCCGCCAGGGCGACCCCGGTTCTTCGCGTTTCTATCTCTCGCTCGAAGACGACCTGATGCGCATCTTCGCCAAGGAGTGGGTTTCCAACCTGCTGCAACGCCTGGGCATGGAGGAAGGCGTTCCGATCGAGTCGCGCATGATTTCGCGCCGCATCGAGGCCGCGCAAAAAGCGGTCGAAGGCCAGAATTTCGAGGCCCGTAAGCATCTGCTCGAATATGACGACGTGATGAACAAGCAGCGCGAGGCTGTCTACGGGCTGCGCCGCCGCCTGCTGGAAGGGCTCGATCAGAAAGATCTGATTATCGAAGACTACGTTTCGAGCATCCTCGGCGAGATCCTGGAACGGTTCTGTCCCGTCAAGGCGCATGCCGATGACTGGGACCTGAAAGGCTTGAAGGACGCCATCTTCACGCGCTTCGGCGTCGATTTCTATGCCGAGGGTGTGAAGCCGGACACGATGAATCGCGCCGAGCTCGGCGATGCCATTTTCGACAAGCTGAAAGAGCGTTATGACGCCAAGGAAAAGCTGATCGGCGCCGACGCCATGCGTTATCACGAACGCATGATGATGCTGAGTGTGATTGACACGCAGTGGAAAGAACACCTGCTCTCGATGGATCACCTCAAAGAAGGCATCGGTCTGCGCGGCTACGGGCAGCACGATCCACTGGTCGAGTACAAGCGCGAATCCTTCGACATGTTTGAAGAAATGATGCAGCGCTTCCAGGAGGAGACGGTTCGCTATCTCTATCTGATTCAACTTCTCGAGCGTCGGCCAGACTCAGCCGCGATGCCCGGACGTGTCCCGGGAGGCCCAACCGGCGGGGACGCCGAAGCCGGAGTTCCCTCTCTCATAACGGGTGGGAAAGGCGGAAATGGCCGCTCGCCGCGTCCAGTCGCCACGTCGGTGGATGAAATCGAAGAAGCCTTCCAGCGCAAAAAGAAGCGCGAACTGGACCAGGCGCGCATGGCTGGCTCCGGAGACATGCAGGTCACACAAATCGTGCGCTCGGGCGAGAAAGTCGGGCGCAACGATCCCTGCCCCTGCGGAAGCGGCAAAAAATACAAGAAGTGCTGCGGCGCCGCCGGATAGACTCCCAGACAGCGACGCGACGCGGGAGACAGTTCGTCCCGTCTCGGATACCATCGACCTGAGGTGGAAACATGGCCACTGAACTCTGCCAGAAGTGCAAACAGGCCCATCCCGGACGGGACTGCGATTACGATGCCAAGGGCGATTGCGCCGAGACCGTTGACGTCAACGAGGCCGAAACCGCTGAATACGAACTGAAGGATGCGCGCGATCTTCGCAAGGGCAACTGACGTTTCACGTAACCGAGCACGTCAAGCTACCTCGCCTCTGCCCGAATCGCCTCAAACGTCATCTCTGTAGCCGGATTGCGGCTCTTTCGCTTCCACGTAAAAAAGAGGTCCGCGTACGTTTGCGTGATGTAATCGCGCGACGCGATGTCCAGCGCCCGTGCGGTGCGGTCAATCCAGCGCCCAGGCCCTTCCAGTTCGCCAAAATTCCCGATGGGAGTTTGGTCGATCACGGCATGAGCGGTGCCGTCACTCCATTCGGCGCGATACTTCTCGTACCGGAACGTCGGTGAAAACCCAAGAGCGCGGAGAATCGCATCCATCTGCTCACCGTTCTCAACTCGTGTCTCCAGTTCGGTTCGAACTTTATGCCGTCCGCTTTTTCCCTTCGCCTTGTGCGTGAGCACCCACTGCTGGCCATACTTTCGCAGTCGCAACAGTTCGCCTCGCTTGCGAAGCTTTTGCCCAGGCAGATCGTAAAGTGAATTCATCTCGTGCGTTGAACGGGTAACTTGCCTGAAGCCCGCATGCTTCAGTGCCCGGGTCAGGGCGCGCGGATTTTCAATTCGAAACTTAATTTCAATTTCCTTCGGCATCCCGAAATCATAACCCCCGGAACGCCAAGGGCGTCGAGAAAAAGATGGAATCTCTCACCATGGATAGGAGAATCGAGGACTTCGGAGTTGTGCGCGAGGCTGAATAACACAAGACATGCCGAATAGTTCTGTCGTTATCTTTCCGAAAGCAGTGGAAGTAGCAATAGGTTTCTTTGCGTCGAAGGATCTACGAGATTGATCGGCTGGTTAGAACTGTAGAGCAGAGCTTTTGCCAACGCAGTTCTCGGCGCACTCTGCGTCTCGGCGGTTAAGCTTTTGGCTCGGCCTCGGACGCTCGCCCGCGTCGCTGAAACCAGCTCATGTGCGGAAGTTCACGTTCCACGTTGCGACGTTTTGCGATCATCTCGGCAACAATCGCAATCGCAATTTCAGCTGGCGTGATCGCACCAATATCCAGCCCGATCGGCGCATGGACGCGATCGAAAAGTTGCGCGGCCAAGCCTTCCTGTTGCAGCTCTTTAAATATGGTGATCGTTTTTCGCTTGGATCCGATCATCCCGACGTATCGGGCCGGGGTCTGGACCGCCCAGCGCAGCACGCGCATGTCATCCCGGTGCCCGCGCGTCACGATCACAATGTATGAAGATTCGCCCGGCGACAGCTGTGTCACAGCTTTGTCAAAGTCCTCGGCAATCACCTGTTGTGCCTCGGGAAAGCGCTCCCGGTTCGCAAAGGTCTCGCGATCGTCGATGATGGTGACGTCGAACCCCGCCATCTGCGCCACTCGTCCGAGGCTTGTACCAACGTGGCCTGCGCCGAAGATTAAGAGTTCCGCTGGCGGCAAGATCGGCTCAATGAAAATTTCGAGTGTTCCGCCGCAAACCAGGCCCGTGTCGTACTTGGGGTCATTGTTCAAGTCGAAGGTCAGGGTGCGAGGCCGCTCCGACTCCATAACCTCGCGTGCTGCCTGCCAGACCTCGGCTTCGACGCATCCGCCGCCGATGGTGCCCACGATCGAACCATCGTCGCGCACGAGCATCTTTGCCGTCTTGAACGAAGGGATCGAGCCGCGCACGTTGACGATCGTCGCCACCGCTCCGCGCCGCCCGTCTTTGCGCAGACGCACAATCTCTTCGTAAAGATCCATAGAGCTGATTATGAGGGTGCCGCGGGAGCAAGTCAAAAGCGGCGCCGGATCGGCTTTCGCAAAGAAAAGCCCCGGGTCATCACTCCGGGGCTACTGGCGTTAAACCAGTGGGCACTCATTTACACGGCCTGCGAAACCATCCCTATCATCGGCCGCGGTGAACCCTGAGTCAAGCGGTACTTTGGTGAGCGCCTTACGGAGGGCGGCGGAGTCGAACCGCAATGGCTGATGAGCCGCTCATCGGTTTCGCAAACCGTGTCCAGTCCCCACTGGCAACACCCTCCAGATACACGGCTTGTCCATGCAACTGTATTCGCTGGCTCCGGCGCTTGCTGTGCCCGCGATCGCGACAGTTTTGGTACATTCTAAGGTCGAGTTCCACTTTGAAACCGCCTTGAATCGAAGGAGCCCTCATGAAAGCCGTCCGCATTCATCAGTTCGGTGGGCCGGAAGTTCTGAACTACGAAACCGTCCCCGATCCCAAGCCGCGGAAAGATCAAGTCCTGATTCGCGTGCGCGCCTGCGCTCTGAATCATCTCGACGTCTGGGTGCGGCAGGGACTGCCCGGCGTCAACCTGCCGCATATCCTCGGCACCGATACCGCCGGAGAAATCGTCGAGGTCGGCGAGTACATCACCGATCTGAAGGTGGGGCAGCGTGTTCTGATCGCGCCCATGAGCTTCTGCAATCGTTGTGCGAAGTGCGTTGCTGGACTGCAGAATCAGTGCCGCCAGTTCACCGTCTTCGGCAATGCCGTCGATGGCGGAAACTGTGAGCTCTTCGCGATCCCGGCGGTGAACGCTATTCCGATCCCTGACTCGCTCGATTTTAACGAGGCAGCGAGCGTTCCACTGGTGTTCGTGACTGCCTGGCACATGCTCACCGGACGTGCCGCCATCCGTCCCGGCCAGACTGTTCTTATTCTCGGGGCGAATTCGGGCGTGGGAATCGCGGCCATCCAGATTGCCAAACTGTTCCACGCGCGGGTGATTACGACGGCCGGTGACGAGCGCAAAACGGAACGGGCGCGCGAACTCGGCGCCGATTTTGTCATCGATCACTACAAGCAGAAAATTGCGCAGGAAGTTCGCGCCATCACGAAGGGCGAGGGCGTGGATATCGTCATCGAACACGTCGGGCCTGCCACCTGGCAGGAAAGCGTTCGTTCGCTCAAAGCGGGCGGCACGCTCGTCACCTGCGGCGCCACCACCGGCCCCAAGGTTGACCTCGACTTGCGCTTTCTGTTTTCGCGCCAGCTCGCCTTGCTTGGCTCTTACATGGGAACGATGAGCGAACTCAATGAAGTTCTCGGCCATATTTTTGCCGGACGCCTCAA
>JBEKOW010000306.1:0-4886 GCA_049521375.1 Terriglobales bacterium | reverse complement strand
TTCGTGCGGCTCCGGCTGCGGTCAGGATGACTTGGAGGGTTCCAAGTCTTAGCTTCTAGCCTCTAAACTTTTGCATCTCGCTCTGACCCCTCTAACCTTTCTGATTCTCTCCCCGATTCATCACAATTTGGGCGTGACCGGGATCATATCCAGGTTGGGGCGCGGCGCGCTACGCTAATTCCACTCCCAGGGACGCTCCCGTCCTGTTCCCTCCAGAAAGAGCTTTGCCGATGTGTGCGAGACGACGGTTGTTACTGACGGGGCTTGCGTGTGTATTCCTTTGCGCCATGCCGGCCTGGGCTGGAGCGCAATCTGATGAAGCCGCCGCCGATGGTGTTTTGGGTGCGCAGTGGAAGCAGCTTGCGCGCCGGGCGGGGATGATTTTCGCCGGCACGGTGCTCAACGTTGGACCCGCGACGGCGACACCGCAGGCGGGACAACCAGATCGTTCATTCCCAGCGATGGACCTTACCTTTCGAGTCGACCGGCCGATTGCGGGTGTGGAACCGGGACAGGTGCTTACGGTTCATGAATGGACGGGCGCGTGGTCTCTTCAACGTCCCATGCGCCGGGGAGAACACCTGCTGATCTTCTTATATCCGCCGAGCCGCCTGGGTCTGACCAGTCCCGTCGGTGGATGGCGCGGTCAGATTGAACTGGACGCTGGCGGCCAGAACGTTCTCGGGCCCGGATTGATTGCGCCGCCAGGTCTCCAAAGCGGTCCGGCAGCGGCTTTGTTACCTGCTCGGAATTTGGCGAGCGTCACCGTTTCAGTAATGCAGCTCGAACGCGCGATCCGCGCCGCCCGGGGAGAGTGAGTATGGCGTGCCGATTTGTGGCAATCTCCGCGCTCCTGTTTTCCGCCGCCGCGCTTTCTTATGGGGGCGGTCCGGCTTTTGTCGCGGGTTCCGGCTACAACCCCGGAGTCAAGGGCCAGCCCCTGGTATGGACCAACGCCTCGGTTCAATATTTTACCGACCAGGGTGATTTGAGTCCCATCCTTCCGAGTGCACAGGCGGATGCTTTCGTCGCCGCCGCAATGAGTCCATGGACGAGCGCGCCGCGGGTCGGACTCACCGCGATGCTCACGGGCCATCTTGCCGAGGACGTCAACGGCAGCAATATTCAGGCGACTGTCGGGGGAGTGGTCACCGCGCCCGCTGATATTACGTCTTCCGCCACCGGCACTCCGGTGGGAATCGTATACGACTATGACGGCACCGTCACCGATGCGGTGCTGGGCGCAGGCGCCGGAAGTCTTGACCAGTGCTTTATCAACGCTGTTTATGGCGGGCCCGACAACTTTGCGCCGACCGGAAATATCGTCCATGCGCTCGTCATCATGAATGGCGTGTGCGCAGCGACCACTACGCAATTGCCGGATGTGCAATACCGTCTGGTGCGCTTGCTGGGGCGCGTCTTTGGTTTGGGATGGTCCCAGGCGAACCTCAACGTGCAGGCCGGGAATCCGGTTCCAACACCCGCCGATTTTGCCGGATTCCCTGTGATGCATTTCTTCGATTCTCCCGATTGTGTTCCGATCACGGTTTGTTATCCGAACCCGGCCGTGCCTGCCATGGACGACGTCACCGCGCTCGCGCGACTCTATCCGGCGCCCGGCGGGAACTCTCAGGCTTCAGGACGGATCTGGGGCAACGTGTATTTCACCGATCCCCCGGGCGCTGCTGCACAGCCTATGCAAGGTGTCAACGTGGTGGCGCGCCTGATGGTTGCGGGCGCGCCCTCGCGGCAATACGTGGTGACGTCGGTCTCAGGGTTTGAGTTCGTTGGCAACGCGGGCAACCTCATCACCGGCTACGTGGATGCGAATGGCCTGCGGTTTGATCGTTTCGGATCAAACGACACTTCGCTCGAAGGCTTCTTCGACCTCGGCCAGTTGACGATCCCGACGGGTCAGACGACAGCGCAATACCAGTTGAGCGCGGAGGCGGTCGATCCAAACTGGTCATGGGGCGTGGAGCCCTATGGCCCGACGCAAGTCGTTCCTTCAGGAACTTTTATTCCAGTCGTCGTTACGGTAACCAGCGGCTCGAATGTCGAGAGCGACATCCTGATGGTGGGGAGCGAGGTCGCGCAACCGCATCCCGGATCGGGGTCGAGTTATACGACTCCTGCAGCATTGCCATTGGGTGGGGGATGGGGATCATGGATCTCCGGTTACGCCGCTTCGGACTGGTTTGAATTTACGGCCCAGGCAAATCGCACCGCTTCGGTGGCCGTGACCGCGCTTGATGAAGCGGGAAATCCGACGGAATCCAAGCTCCTGCCGATCATTGGAATATGGGAACTGGCCGACCAGACGCAGAACCCAGCGCCCGCGTCGACTCTGTCGGCGTTCAACTCAACTACCTTCGGCACGACCCGTCTGGATGTGCAGTTCTCATCTTCGGAAGCTTACCGTGTAGGCATAGCGGACTACCGCGGCGACGGACGCCCGGATTATTCCTATGAAGCCAGCGTTCTCTATTCCGATTCGGTCACTCCAGCGCGCCTGAGTCTTGCCGGAGGTGTTACCACGCTTCAAGGCATCGGCTTCAAGGCGGGCTTGCAGGTCACGGCGGGAGGAAATAGCGGCGCTGTTCTGGCGCAGTCAGCGACGCAGATGCAAGTGTCGCTGCCGGCGGCAGCGCTGGATGGGACAACGACAATTCAAGTCACGGACCCAGCCGACGGGTCCTATTCCCAGATGCTGGGTGCGCTGACCTACGGGGCCGCGGCCACCGATCTCCTGCTGCTGCTGCAGGGCACCGAACCGTCGACGCCGGTGGGCGCGCAGGCACCGTATCCAATCCGGGTGCGCGCGACTGCCTCGGATGGCGTTACGCCGGTCAATGGCGCGACCCTGGCGTGGAACGCGACCAATGGCGTGCAACTTACCACGTGCGCGGGATCCTCTTCGTGTTCCGTACTCACGGATGAGTCGGGAGAAGCTTTCACGTGGGCCACCCCCGTCGCGTTGGGCCAGAGCACGATCACGGCAGCGCTCGCGCCGTCCGCTTACTCGCCGCCGCAGACGCAACAAGTGACTCTGGTTGACACGGAGTCCACGCTTGACCTCGCGGCCGTGATGCCGCGGCGTTGGATCGCCCAGGGAGCGACCGCGAATGTTCCACTTAGTGTGAAAGCGCTGAATATGGGTGTTGCCGCGCCGAACATCACTATCAATTACACAATCACGCAAGGCACCGCTTCGCTTACTGCCACCACAGCAAATACTGGTAGCAATGGATTCGCCACGGTCACCGCGCGGCTAACAAATCTGGCAGCGCTGGTGCAGGTCAATGCGTGCGTCGCGCCTGGTAACAGCCCATGCCAGACGTTCGCATTGTTCGCGACGCCCGCCTCGATGTGGACGCTTGAGCCCGTTAGCGGCACCGCGCAGATTGTTTCGACCGGCCAGTCTTTTCTCCCATTGGCGATGCGCGTAACCGATGGTTCGACAAGCGCCAATCCGATACTGGGAGCGCCTGTCACATTTGTCACTACGCTGGAACGAAATACGACCGGGCCGGGAGGGCCGCCGGGTGGCGATGGCGATCAGGCCGGAATCAGCCCGGGGACTTTAAGCGGGAGTGCGCGCTCCTCGATCGACTCGCCCGTCATTCTTGGAACATCGCTGGCGCAGGTTATTACCGATCTGAACGGACTTGCTTCGATCGTCCCGACGGTTGGGAGTTTTAGCCCTTGCGATGCCTACATCACGGCAACAGCGGGGGGCGCGACCGCGCAGTTTGATCTCCAGAGCGTGGTTCCGATGACGGCAAATCCGGGGCAGCCGATCCGGCGGGGTTTGCCGCGACCGCCGCGGCGTTCGGAGCCTGCGGTTATCCAAGCAGACATGCCGATGCCGGACGCGGATCCTGCCTTCTTTGCCGTGCCGACGGTGTTGCTATCGGCAGACTCGTCCGCAGGCGGTAGTGTTCGCGGCGATGAACCCGGGGACGATGCGTCCGGCAGCGATAGTTGCGCGCAGGCCTCGGCCACCGCTTTGTCTCCCGACCGCAGTCCGCCCGCGGACACGGGCATCTGCCCTTCGCTGGTGGACGAGCCGCATTCCCCGTAGCGAACTTTTCTTGGCGCGCGGGCGGCCTTCCCGTGGAGACGGCAGAGGGGAGCCGGGAGCACGATTTTCCTAATTCGAGTGCGGAGGCTGTTATGAAGCGATCATTCATCGCTCTCGCAGTGTCAGCGGTTTTGTCGGTCACAGTTCGTGCAGCCATTACGGAAATCCGAATGGACTTCCTTAACCAGACGTCCCTGCTGCCTGCGACCGAATTTATATCTGCGCCCGGAGCTACCGCGAGTTATCTGGTCTGCGTGTATCTCGCCCAGCCCGGTTTTGAGAACGGGATCACAGCGCTTCTGCGCTGGACTGACGAGAATGCACTGCGGCAGACGTTCACGTTTACGGCGCCCACGGGCTACCTGAGCGGGTGCAATCCGATCCGCAACCTGGGCGGCACCGCTCCCACGATCGAGACGCACGGAACTTATTCCGGGCCGTATGAGCTCTTCGTCACAGGCTTCGGGTTCTGGACGAGCGGGCCACAGGGGCAGGGCGGAATCACAGAGCCAATCGCGCGCCATTTCCTGAAAGCGTTCGATGGGACGCTGCTGACTCCGGCCGCGACGGGCGATTACCTGATCGCTGTTTCCGCATCCACGCCGTGGACGCTGGGATGGACCGACAGCCAGGGAGTGCAGTCGCTTGCCGGTTCTTCGTCGAACAACGGCTACGCATTCCCGATTCATGCCCTTGGCGGCACGGCGATAACTTTTTCAGGAGCGGCGGTGAATGAACCGGTGTACGTTTTTGCCGCTCACTTCGGAACGCCGTCGGCGGGCGCTGGACCGCTCACGGATTA
>JBEKOW010000305.1:0-8102 GCA_049521375.1 Terriglobales bacterium | reverse complement strand
CTCGGTGATTGGGATTATCTTCGCCATCGGGTGTAGGTCTCCTTTTCGGAAAGGCTTTAGCTCGTGAGGCCAAAGCCAACTTACACCCTCTTCGCTTTTACACAATCGAATTTACGTCACCCTGGAAACTTTATCCTGCTGCCGGTAGTCTAATTCGGTAGCAGGGGTGTGCCTTTTTCCTAATGAACTTCCTCCGATGTTCGGTCATTTCCCTTTTCCTATGCGGGGCCGCGTTCGCGGTGGACTCCCCCGCCTCCGTTCTGCCCAGCCAATTTGCAGGCTGGCAAGCCAGTGACTCTGTCTCCAGGAGCGCGGACCCTGCCGCCGCCGATCCCGCTAATGCGGCCGTGCTGAAGGAATACGGTTTCAAGGGCCTGGAGAAAGTCGAGTACACGCGGGCCGACGGAAACAATGATCACGGACACAAACTTGCGATCAAAGCCGCCGTGTTCGATGACGCCAGCGGCGCCTACGGTGCCTTCACCTACTACCAGACGCCAGTAATGCTCAACGAACAAATCGGCGAGCAGGCCGCTTCGTTGAATAACCGTGTGCTGTTTTTCCAGGGAAACGTGCTGGTGGATGCGGTCTTTGACAAACTTAGCGTGATGTCGGCCGCCGAACTCCGCGAACTGGCAGGCTCGCTTCCTAAGCCGACCGGCAGCGCTGGTAAGTTGCCCCCGCTCAAAAGCTATCTTCCAACGCGGGGATACGAAAAGAATACGGCGAAGTACATCCTGGGCCCGGCAGCACTGGATCGCGTGGGAGCTCCCTTGCCCAGCGCGACCGTCGATTTCAAATCCGGCGCCGAGGTGATTCTGGCAAAGTATTCAGCTACGGCGGGTGATGGCACGCTGATGCTGATTGAATATCCGACCCCGCAGATTGCCGCGGAAAAACTGCGGCAGATCGATGCCGCGCACCAGGTCACGGCCCAGCAGCCGGGCGTGGCATCGATCGTTGACGTCGGTCCCTTCTTCGACAAACGCACCGGACCGATCCTCGCCATCGCCGCGGGTCCTCTTTCGCAAAGCGAGGCGCGCGCGATGCTGGGAGCGATCAGTTACGAAGCCGACGTCACGTGGAATGAGAATACTTTCGCCACCAAGCGCGATAATCTCGCCAACCTGCTGTTCAACGTGATCGTGCTCTGCGGCGTCGTCATCGGACTGGCCCTGGTCGCGGGAGTCGGTTTTGGGGGCATTCGCATCCTCATGAAGCGGATGTTTCCTGGCCGGGTGTTCGATCGCCCCGAGGAGACGGAAATCATCACCCTGCACCTGGAAGAGACCGGTCCGCGGCACCGGGACAGACGGTAAGTGACTCAATTCAAGGTTCTTAGACGGACTTGTCGGCGATTTTATCCCGTTTTGATCCCGTTTGCCGACTTGTGGACTCATTCCATAAGTTGTTGAAAATAAGACTATTTAAGTCACAAATTTTGCTTGACACTCACCTTTTCCGGCTCATAAGATTCCCGCAGAAAGTTCTGATGGATTCATCCTCCGTTGGAACTATTCTCCCTTGAAAGAAAAGGCCGCCCAAGTTGCCGGGTGGCCTTTTCGTTTGGGGGTCCAGCCGCGAGTCTCGGGTTGCGAGTTTCGGGCGAGACCGGTGAGCATAGCTGGCTCGAAATTCGTAGGTTTAAAACTCGAGGCTCGAAGCCAAGTGGAACCTGTCGATCGGTTTGCACGTATCCGATAGAGAAGAGTGAGTGCGACGCGGAGGAAACATGTTTTGCGATCAGTGTGGAACGCAGTTGCAGGCAGGGCAAGCGCATTGTGCGCGCTGCGGTAAAGCGGTCACCGGCCCGAACGGAGTTGTCCGCAATCGAGTGCGCGACCATGTGAAACTAGTCGGCATTCTGTGGATGGCCTATTCGGCATTGCATGTGGGCGGAGGCGTTCTTATTCTTCTGGCCTCGAAATTCGTCGCGCTGCGAATCGGCGAGATTCCAAATGGCCCTCCACCCGAGTTGATGATGTGGATCCGTCCGATTATGACCATATTCGGATGGCTGATCCTGGCGAAAGCGGCCGCCGGATTCTTTGCCGGCTGGGGCCTGCTGCAGCATGAGGAGTGGGCTCGAATCTTCGCGCTGGTGGTCGGGTTCATCGCGCTGCTGAGTGTTCCGCTCGGGACGGCGCTCGGAATCTACACGCTCTGGGTGCTGTTGCCTTCGCAATCCGATGAACAGTACAAGGCGCTGGCCATGGCCGCATAGGAACCGAAACAGCGAGCACTGCCGCGCTTCTGACATTCCCGGAAAAATTGGCGGCCGAAAAATGACCAAAGTGCAGCCGCTGCACCAGTCGGCCTGCGACTCTTTGGTAAACTAGAGCACACAACCTGAAGCCGACGTAGCTCAGTTGGTAGAGCAGTCGATTCGTAATCGACAGGTCATCGGTTCAAGTCCGATCGTCGGCTCCACTCCCGTTTCCTGCCTTGGTTGTGTTCCATATCAAACAGAGCGGTTGCCTTCATTTGAATATTTAGCGGCAACACTTGGGGGTAACTCGGCGCGACCGCTGCTTATTCTCTTTTCTCCGGCGGTGCAGCAGCACTCCGTGTGCGCTGAATCCAGTTGGAGTAGGGGAGCCCTTAAGTCAAGAGTCAGTCCGCCGAATCTCGAAGCGATCCCCTAGAAGTGAAAGCCCACCTCCGCTGTGAGCGCGCGCGGGGTTACAAAATGCGTGCCGCTGAAGGTCGACAGGAAGTTATAGAGCGCGGTTTTGTTGGCGACGTTGACGGCGGTGAGTGTGAGGCTCCATTTGTAATGATCGCCTTTGAACAGGTTGTCGTCGCCGGCGGCGATGTCGAACAGGCTGCGCGATGCGATTCGACCTGGATTGTGGTCATCGTTTTCGGTGTTGATTGCCGGAATCTTGATCAGGCTCGAGCCGAACTGCGACGCCAGGCAGGTCGAGGGCAGCGGACTCGTCGGAGTGGCGTGAACTCCCGCGCAAGTGAAGCCGGCCTGGTATTCCTGATCGGCGCTTAGCGGGTGTCCGAAGGCGTCTTGCAGCAGGACGGCTGGCTGCGCGTTGAGAGTCGTAGACTGCGGGCAATCGTTGAATGCCTGGTTTCCATAGCAAGGCGCGTTGCCGGCGACCAGACCGCTGTCATACCGCCAGTTGCCGCCAATCCACGGACCTGCCTTCCAGGGTTGATATTGCACGTGAGTCGACTCGTTGAACTTCTCGTCGTGGTCGATGCGGAACGGAAGTCCAGCAGACGTTGACACGGTTGCGCCCGCGCCCCCAATCTGCGGCTGGAAGAAACGAGCGGCGACGCTGGAGAACACCATCTGCGCCGAAAATCCATGCAGGTTCGGTACGCTTAGTCGGCCAGCATATCCGGGAATCTTGGCGTTGTGCCACTCGATCGGGAAGGTGATCGGAGTGTTGCCGAGCACGCTGAAGTCATAGCCGTTGTGGGTGTATTTGCTGATCCACTCTCCCGAAAAGACCAGGTAGTGGCCGATCGCCTGCTCGAGGCCGACGTGGAATTCGTTGCGGAAGCCGGGACTCAGCGGGTTCGCTACCGGTGCGTTGGGCGAACAGGCCAACAGCGGATTCAAAACCGCGTTGCTGCATCCGACGCTGGAGAGAATCAGATTTTCGTTAAAGGGCGACTCCAGCGTACGCGCGTAGGAGGCGCGAAGAATCGTGCTCGTCTTTTTGATGTTATAGGAGATTCCCAAGCGCGGCTCGGCCTGGCGCGCGACCGTGAGGCCGTTGTAAAGATCTCCGCGCATCCCGAGATTGAAAGACCAGTGTCCGGCTGTGATCACGTCTTCGAGGTAGAGAGCGAGTTCCTTCACATCGGTATGTCCGTTGAATTTGAAGAGCGCGCCGCCGCGCGTCAAATCGTAGGGAGCGAGCGTTGGGTTGAATAGAGGATAGAAGTTGGAGTTGGGCGCGTTGAGGTTGGCGCTGGTATTCGGCGCATAGCCTGCCAGACCGCACTGAGACGGATCGGTGAGGCCGGGCACGGGAACGTTCGGGGTGGTCGGAGTGGTTGCCAGAGTCAGGCAAGGGGCGTTGTACGAGGGATCGACAATGCCCAGCGTGTCGTTTTCATTCAGGAATGTCTGCCCGTAGGTCGCTCCCGCCTTAATGTTGTTGATGCCTTTGACGTACGAGAGATCGGACCGGAGGCCGGCATTGGTCAGCGTTCGGTTCTGTCCCACCGACTGCCGCTGCAGACTCGGCGGGCCCAGATCGGCGAACGGATCGCTGCTTGGGTAGTAGTTGTAGTCGTCCCGCCGCACGAACCCGCCGAGGGTGAACACTTCGGTGTTGCTCAGCAGGCGCGTCCAGGAAGGAGCTATGTTATAGGTTCCGATCTTGGAACGCTGGTCGGTTGGCCCCACGGTAATGTTTGTGCCTGGAACTACGCCTCCATAGTTCTCTACCGAAGGCAGAACTCCATCGAGTCCGCTCCATGCCGTCGCGTTTTGCGCGTCCAGCGAATTGGGCGTCTGGAACCAGCTCCGGCTGTATCCGACATTCAGGTGAATCGAGTCGGCGGTCGAAAGCTGGAGGTCGATCCGGTCGAACACATTTTGCTCATTGCCCTTGTCGTGGATGACGGCGAACTCCGGTGCATCCAGGAACCGGCCGCTGTTCAGGCCGCCGAGCGAAATGAAGTTACCCCAGTTCTTGCCTCCGTAGGCTAGATCGGCGGACAGATTGGTCGAGCCAAAGGAACCGTATGAAGTCGTGATGCTGCCGTGAGGCGTCGTCACTCCCTGTCCCGACCGCGTGGCGGCCACGATGACCGCCGTACTCCGCGGGTGGCGCGCCCGAGATCACTTCCATGGACTGGATGGAATCGAGCGGAAGCTGGTTGGAAAATACTTTGCTCATCTGATCGGTCATCTGCTGGCCGTCGAGCGAGATCGAATTCTCCGCATGATCGCCCAGTCCATGAAGCTGTCCATTGGAGTCGGATGCGATGCCCGGCGTCGAGGTCCCCACCATCGTGCTCATTCCCGAAGACGAGTTGCCCATCGGAATTCGCGAAAAAAGCTCTCGGTCTACGTCAACATGCGAGGTGGGATCGTTCTCCACCAAGTCCCCGGCGGCCTCGACCGAAACCGTCGTCGAAGAGGCAGTCACTTCCAGATTGACCTGCACCGCAACCGGCACGACCGAACGGACCTGTACATCCTGAGCGCTGGTTGCGAATCCTTCGGCGGACGCCGTCAGGTGATACGGGTTGAAGGGGACGTTGGGAAAAACGAAGTTGCCCTTGCTGTCGGTCACGGTCTTGGCGTCATATTCGCTGACCGGGTTGTGAATCTCAATACGGGCATTGGCAACGACCGCACCCGAGGGGTCGAGCACGGTACCGTTGATTGATCCCGAACTGCCTCCGGACTGCGCGTTGGTCGCGCCCGCGCTCAATCCCACTGAAGCCGCCAGCACAGCGGCCGCCAGACAGCTTTTATGAAACAGATGCATGATTCCTCCACGAATAAAAAGTCTGAGCGACGCCGATGCGATCTCGAAGTTCGCGATCCCTTGGGACTACCTGACTAGCTTGGCAGTTGGATCAGACCGGCGGGTGGAGGACGGATGAAGTGAACGGCTTGGGCGCGAAATATCTTCGCCAGTTCGCGTACTGGAGTGGGTAGCGCGGCC
The DNA here is from genome assembly GCA_049521375.1 of Terriglobales bacterium. Classification (GTDB taxonomy): domain Bacteria; phylum Acidobacteriota; class Terriglobia; order Terriglobales; family Acidobacteriaceae; genus Acidiflorens. The sequence goes on along the minus strand of JBEKOW010000305.1, from coordinate 2,454 downwards.
GCGATCAGGATCGGCGCCGCGGCAACGACCTCCGTGCTCAAGCCCGCATGTGCGGTGGAGCAGATCGAACAGGAATGGTGGGAAGCGGTCGAATCTTCCGGATGCGTGTGGACTGCTTGAATCACACCCACGGCGCAGACGAGCGCGATCGAGAGCATGCACAGAACTCTCACCACCACGCCCCGGTTTGTGGATGCCCTGAACATGATTCTGGTGATGTTGCGGATCCGGCCCGTTTCTCTGACTGCTGCTTACAACAATTCTATCCTTAGATGTTAGCGCGCGGATACCGCGTCACAGAAAATGAGGAGACCTATGTCTGTTCCGAGTAAGGGCTAATTGAAAACCGCAAGCCGCGCGGGCCGTCCGGCCGGTTGGTCGGCAAAGACCTGACTCGCGCATAATCGCATTGTTGTCAATAGCTTACCAATGTGATTCCAGTCACAATCGGCCGTGCCTGGTGTCACACACGTCTTCGGTTCCGGGATCGAAACTGAGGTTAAGGAACCAGGAGGCGGTCATGATGCTAGCTTACCGATTGGTCCGGCTGATTGAGACGCACTCCGAAGCCTTGGCTGCCGGACTGGTCGCGAAGGTGCAAACCTCTGAGCTGACACGCTCTTATCGCAATGTCCCACCCGAAGATCTGAAGGACAAAGTCGGCGAAATTTATCGCCACCTGGGCGACTGGCTGCTCGGCAAAAGCTCCTTTGACATTGAGCGGCGCTACGAGGAAATCGGCGCCCGGCGCGTCCACCAGGGCGTGCCCGTCAGCGAGTTGATCTGGGTCATCATTCTGACGAAAGAAACCTTATGGGAGTTTCTGCGGAAGGAGGGCGCGCCCGAACGTCCGGCCGAAGCCTTCGGCGAACTGGAGATGTTGCAACTCCTCGACCAGTTCTTTGATCGCGCGATCTATTACGCGTCCGTAGGCTATGAAAGAGCAATGTCGTCGGCGACGAAGTGAGAGTGGAAAAGGTTAAAGGGGGAAAGGGAAGCTGATGTCGTGGCAAATCGATTACAAGAAAAAATTGCGGACGCCCGACGAGGCCCTGCGCTGCGTCTCGTCTGGCATGCGTGTGTATATCCAGCCCGGTTGTGCGGAGCCTGAGACGCTCGTCGAAGCGCTCATGAAGCGCGGACCTTACGTTGAGGATGTGGAAATCGTCCACATGATGACGATGGGAACCGCGCCTTATGTCGCGCCGGAAATGGCAGGACACTTCCGCCATAATGCCGTCTTCATCGGAGCCAATGTGCGCGATGCCATCAACGATGGCCGCGCCGACTACACCCCGATTTATCTGAGCGAGATCGAGGAACTGTTTACCAGCGGCGCCATGCCGCTCGATGTCACGCTCTGCCAGGTCTCGCCGCCGGATTCTCATGGCTTCTGCAGCTTTGGCGTGGGCGTCGACACGACGCTGACCGCCGCCCAGCAGGCCCGTTTTGTGGTGGCCCAGGTCAATGACCAGATGCCGCGCACCTACGGCGACAGCTATATCCACGTCAACGACATCGATGTAGTCGTTGAGTCATCGCGCCCGCTCTGCGCCATGAAAAAACCCGAGGTGACGGACCTGCACGTGGCCATTGCCAGGAACGTGGCGAGCCTGATCGAAGACGGTTCGGTGTTGCAGACCGGCATTGGCGGCATTCCCGACGCTGTGTTGCCGCTTCTAACCGATCGCAAGCATCTGGGCATTCATAGTGAACTGGTGTCCGATGGCGTCATTCCGCTGGTCGAAGCGGGAGTGATCACGGGCGAGCGCAAGAACTTTAAGCCGCGCAAGATCATCGTCGGGTTCATCCTCGGATCAAAACGCATCTTCGATTTTGTCGACAACAACCCTATCTTTGAGTTCCACCCCACGTGCTATGTGAACGATCCCGGCCTCATTGCCCGCAACGACCGGATGGTGGCTATTAACTCCGCGTTGCAGGTCGATCTGACGGGACAGGTTTGCTCCGACTCCATCGGCAACCACTTCTATAGCGGAATTGGTGGACAAGTGGACTTCCTGCGCGGGGCTTCGCGTTCCAAGGGCGGCAAGCCGATTATCGCCATCTCCTCGACAGCGAAAAACGGCGCGATCTCCCGCATCATGCCCATGCTGAGCCCAGGCGCGGGCGTGGTTACTTCCCGCGGCCTGGTTCGCTACGTAGTCACCGAATTTGGCGTGGCCTACCTGCACGGCAAATCGATCCGCGAACGTGCCAAGGCGCTGATCGAAATCGCACATCCCAAGTTCCGCGAAGAGCTTTATACGTATTGCGAAAAAACAAAGTGGCTGCAGCGCCCCGAACTGGTAACGGCAACGAGGTGAGTATGACTGGACCGAACAAGGTGGAAACCAAGGCAGCGCGCGGCAACATCCTGATCGACAGCGCGGAGTGCAAGGGCTGCGGCCTTTGTGTGGAGTCCTGTCCTCCCGAGTGTCTGGAACTCCTGCC
>JBEKOW010000304.1:0-8080 GCA_049521375.1 Terriglobales bacterium | reverse complement strand
TTTCAAAGGCCTATCCCGTTTTCGCCAGGAAGCAAAGTTCAGCACGTGGCTGATCCAGATCACTATCAATGAAGCCAGGATGAAGTTGCGCAAGAACCGGCACCACTTATATGAATCCATGGACGAGGGACAGCAAAACGACCAGGGCGACTATATCCCGAAGGATTTCGCGGATTGGCGGGAAATCCCATCCGAGGCGCTGGAGCAGCGCGAACTTCGTGACGCGCTCACCAAGGCCCTCGAATCTCTTCCCGAGAAATACCGCACAGTGCTGATCTTGCGTGACGTGCAGCACCTCAGTATCAACGAAACGGCCAAGGTCCTCGGTCTTACTGAAGCAAACGTGAAGACCAGACTATCCAGAGCTCGCCTGCAGATGCGAGATGCGTTAGCGCCTGGCTTGGATGGGGCTTGGAGCCGAGGAAGATCCTGCGAAAGAGTCCGGGCTTTCTGACTTTGTGCCGCACTCTTCTGGGCGTCGATGTCGGGGCTAAATCGATGGTCGGTGGAACGATCTGTTTCCTAGAAGTGATAGGAGAAGATCACCACCGCAGGTGATGGACGTGAGATTCCGAGCATATGATCCTCACCCTTATTGCCGAAAAAAATCGGTGCCTGGCACTGCACGGGATTTTTGCCCTTGACGGCGCCTTTGCTTCATCGGGGCACCTGATCAGAATTGACCAGTCTTGCGGCTACCTCAGAGGCTAAAGTGGCATCCGCGGCGAAATTCCTCGCCACTCAGAAAACTCTGCAATACTCAGGCAGCAACAGGAGAAGCCATGTCAAGCAAACACTCTTTCACTAAACGCCACCGACGACCGAAGTCCGGAAAACGTATAGACCCTACTGCCCGCACAATGGCTGCCGTGAAAGTATTGGAACAAGCAGCGAGGCTAAGACGAAGTGAATCCTTACCCCGATAGCCGGTGAAAAGTGTGCAGTATTGAACAGACAGAGCGGTGCGTGTTCGGTATTCTACTGTTTTCTTAGGGTCACAATGGGCCCTGCCGGGTAAATCCCTCCCCCGGAAGTCGGCGACGGCAGGGTTTACGCCGCGGCGGTGCGGTACCGTGCTCCTCTCTCCGAGGGCTTTGAAGCCGCACCGCTTTTTTCTGAAGCAACTTCCGAGGCTAGCCGAAAGGTTATATCTTCTTGAGCCACGGTTGGCGCAGTCTCATCCGGCCGTCATTATCCCACTTCACAACCGCGTCCACTTCGTTCGCCCGCTCAACCGTACCCAGTTGCCCAGTCGGAACTCCGAAGTTACCCAGGCCCTCGACGCGATCTCCCGGATTCAGTATTAAGTCGGCGGCAGGCAGCTCGGCAAGAACTGGATTCTTGGCACGGTCGGACTCAGGAGGTGCTCCGGCGCGTGACAGGGCCGGTTGAAGAGCCATAGAGATTTTGTGTGGATCGTCGGTAACGTGCATCTTATTCATAAATTTCTTTTTCTCCAGGAGAACTACAGGCGAGACTTTCTCCATGCTCACGTGTGGAAGGGACTATTTAACCCTAGTCCTCCGGCGTTGCAATAGCAATTAAAGAAACAGCAAATAAACAGCTCTTCAGACAAAATGTCATCTGATCCGAATTGACCAGTCTTAAGAGTGCTTCCCGGGCTAGGATGGAAACTGTTGAGGTAAGTCAAATGTCGCCACGGACCGAACAAGATAGTCGGAGAGTATTGCTGGTTGATGACGATGAAGACGTACTCGCCATGATGAACGAATCTCTTACTTCCAAGGGATTCGAGGTGGTCGCGGTTGGCGGCGTTGCCGATGCACTGAAATGCATTGCCACCGAGAAATTCGACGTGCTGATGACAGATTTGCACATGCCCAACGCAGGCGACGGCTTCACCGTTATCTCCGCCATGAGACATTCCCAACCAGCTGCATTGACGATGTTGTTGAGCGGTTTCCCCGACGTGAAGAGCGCGATGGAAGCGATCATTCTTGAAGCCGATGAAATCGTCGTGAAACCCGTTGAGATAAAGCAACTCGCCGAAATGGTTCGAGAAAGGCTGCTCGAACACAAACCTGTGAATCGAGCGCCCAAAGAGAGAGTCAGCGAGATACTTCATCGCTGTTCGGACATTGTTGTCAAGAACTGGTTAGAGGCGGCAAAGGAAGCGCCCGAACTGAACCATCTTCAACTCGCGGACAATGAACGCACCGGGCACCTTGCCAAGCTTATCGAAGACCTCGTTCTCCGGCTGAACAGACCCATTACTGGCTCTCCACAGGACAGTGAGGCCATCTTTTCCACCGCCGCCGTCCAACACGGAGAATTGCGATACGAACAAGGGTACTCTCCGGAAATGCTGGTGCATGAATCGCGAATCCTTCAGGTGACGCTATTCGGGACGTTGAAAGACAATATGAACGCTCTCGATTTCAGCTTGCTCTTACCGGATGTAATGACCATTGCAGACGAAGTGGACTCGCAGTTGACTCAGGCTATGGGAAGCTACACGAAACTATCGAAATCAAAGGCCCGGGCGGCAGTGAACACTGCCGCCTAGTTCAGCGAAGGCCTGCCAGGTACTTCCTTATGTTGGTATAGGACAGTATCGGGACGGCGCGAATCATTCCACTTTGCCGTCTGGTCCCGAGAACAGGTTGTGCAGCGAAGGTCGCGGATCGCTCAGGATAGCAATAGTGAATTCATCGCGGTATGCGCGGAGTCGCAACGTCTTTGCTCAAGGCACACTCGGTTCCGCGCTCCGGGGAGCAGCGGGATTCACCGCGCCGTTAGCTGAAGAATGGATAATCAAATGGGGGACGAACAACTCCTAACCTCTGCGGTCTCAGCCCGCCACCGCGAGCCTTCAAATCACCGACAGCGACTTTGCTCTGCTGCTTGATTCCGGCGGAGGCGCGGTTCAACGCTTCTGGTACGGGTGGAAAATGTAGTCCTTCGCCTTCACGACCGTATGGCACGCGTTTCCGCAGTCTGAAAGGCTTTTAGGATCGGCCGTAAACTTGTCCGATGCGGCATCATAGTTGAACACCGCGTATCCCCACCCGCCGGTCTTCGGAAATCTCTTGCTGTCCTTCTCCATTACGAAAGCCTGGCTGAAGACGGCTGGAACATCCACCGCGAATTGGGCCTCGGTGCTCTTCTTCGGCTTCCACCTCTCGGTGCGAAGGTGACCGATACTATCGTCCAATTGCGCAGCCCAACTTGTTCTGGCTGAATGGCAGTTTCATGTCGCCGGATGGTTTGTCTCAGGCGAGCGACGGGTTTGGGTCGAATCTCGAAGTTCTTGAGATTTGGAAGGGCGCGTGTTTGTTTGTCGCGGCGACTTCGTTCGGATTTCGGATGGAGGATCATGAAAGCAAACGTCAAACGGACCTTGTTGGTTGCGGTTCTGGCGATGGCAACCGTCATTTGTGGCATGCGAGTTTCCGCCGCCGCTAATGAGCAAGCCAAATCCGGAGTAGACCGCCTCTACGTAATCGACTGCGGCGACGGCACTGGCCAAGACGAATCGCGTTGGACTCCGGGAGCCAACATCGGAATCCCAGTCGGCTTTCCCGGCCACTGCTACCTCATCCATCACACCCAAGGGTGGTTCCTGTGGGACACGGGCATCGACGATGCGGTAGCAAAACTGCCAAACCGTGAGGTTGTGTTTCACGAATGGGGGCCTGGCACCGGGCCGATCTGGCGCAAACCAATAACGCTCGCGGCTCAACTCGAAGAGGTGCACGTCAAGCCCTCGGACATCAAGTTAATGGCCGTGTCACATAGCCACCCGGACCACGCGGGGAACGTCGAAATGTTTCCGAACACGCTGATGCTGGTGCAAAGAGTCGAGTACGAATGGGCGGGGAGCCGACAAGATACCGTCGCCTTTAACAAGAAGCATCCGGTCAAGCTCATCGACGGCGACTACGATGTCTTTGGCGATGGAAGCGTCGTGCTGCTCTCCACCCCTGGACACACGCCCGGCCACCAATCCTTGCTCGTGAGGCTACCTAAACCCGGACCAGTGATTCTTAGCGGCGATGTTGCGCATTTCCAGACCAGCTTCGAACATCGCTATGTCCCTGACAATAATTGGAGCAAGCCAGCCTCGCTCCAGTCCATGGACAAGATAGCGGCAATCATCGCGAGGGAACATACCCAGTTCTGGATTAACCACGATCAGCCCCAAAGCGACGCGCAAAAGAAGTTGCCGGCGTATTACGAATGATGGCTAGCCTGCTGCCTGCCGGAAAAAAACGCATTCAGCTTCTCGTCAAATTGGAGGCTCAAGATGAATGATCAACCAAAGCAGGAGAAGTGTTTTGGTTCGCGAGATCAGCAGATTCGCGCGGCGCTGGATCAGCATTGGGCGGCGTCAGACGTCAGCGATTTTGAAACGGAGCACCTCATCTATCATGAGGACGCCGTGCTGGATTACCCGCAGTCAGGCGAGCGAACCCGCGGGCGACACAACATACAGTGTCAACGCGCCGGTCAGCCGAGCAAGAAACGGTTTACTGTCCAACGAATCATTGGCAGCGGTGATCTCTGGGTCACCGAATACATTCTGACGTATGACGGCAAGCCGTCCTACACCGTAAGCATCATGGAGTTCACGGGTGACAAGGTTGCGCACGAGACGCAGTACTTTGCGGATCCATTCGAGGCTCCTGCATCGCGCGCTCAATGGGTGGAACAGATGAACAGATAATCTCGATGCGCGAGAAGTGGCTGACATCGGAGGGAGTACCAATGGACGAAACGGCTGGACTGAAAGAGACCACGCGCGCGACCGCGCCTGTCGCCTCGAACACACTTAGTGTGAACGTCTTTACGGCCCCCGGAAAGGCCATGGTCGGCGAGCGGCCGAGGCCCTTCGGCGAAGCGCTCGCGTTTGACCCGATCACGTCGACTTTAATCTTCGGCGAATATGACGCGGTACTGGTGGACGCCATGGGGACAGTGGCTGAGGCCGAGGCTCTCGCGGATTGGGTTGCGCTGCACAACCGCAACCTGGAGACCATCTATATAACGCACGCCCATTTCGACCATTTCTACGGTCTGAGCATTCTGCTCGACCGTTTCCCATGCGCTCGGGCGATCGCGACGCCCAAGGCGGTGAACGCCATGCAGATGTCTTTCACTCCGACGGTGGAGCGGTTAGCCCGCCGGATGTTCCCTGGGCAAGTGCCCACCAAGTTGGTTCCGCCGCAACCCTATGAGCACGACACGTTCACCCTCGAGGGCCACGAGTTGCGCATCATTGAGCAGGGCCGCACCGACAGTCCCGATTCGACGTCTTTATATGTTCCATCGATCGGCTTGGTCGCCGCTGGCGACGTTGTCTACAACCAATGCCGCATGTACGTCGGCGACACCACGCCCGAGAGCCGAAAGAATTGGATCGCGGCGCTCGATCGGTTAGCGGCGCTCAATCCGACGACGGTTGTCGCGGGTCACAAGAAGACGGGCGCGCCCGACTCTCCCTCGACGATCCAGGAGACCAAGCGTTACCTCGAGGACTTCGATCGTCTGCAGAAAACCGCGAAGTCCGACCAGGAGCTGTTCGACCAGATGACGGAGCTATATCCGGATTGGGTGGCCAATCAGTCGTGGCTGATGTTCGGATTCCCGCAACCATAGCCTGCATAACCGAATTGCGGCCACGGACTGGCACGAAGACCTGCTCAGGCTTCCCAGGGGTTGAGGACACCGACTCCCGTACGCTCAAAGTCGGCTACGTTCCTGGTCGCAACGGTCAGACCGTGCACCAGGGCTGTGGCTGCGATGAGGGCGTCGCGATCGGACCGGGGATTTGGTAGGTGAAGCGTCGCGCATCGCTGGGCGACGGCGGTATCAATCGCAAGGATACGGTCGGAGAATGTTGGCAACACGTGGCGATCCATCCACGCACGAAGGATCGCTCCTTGCTCTTTGTCGCGCCGGCCGATGAGAAGGATTCCGATCTCCAGTTCCAGGAGTGAAATGACAGAGATGTAGAGACTCGCCGAGGGCAGGCGTTCGGCCCATTTCCTGACGTTTGGATGCGTCTTCCTGGCTTTTCTTAATTCTGAAATCACATTGGTATCAAGGATGTACATCAGGTCAGGTCCGCCGGCTCGTGCAGCTTACCCCGCAGACGAGGCGGCTCAAATTCGATCTCAGCGGCGGCTGGCATCGCCAATAAGTCCATAATGCACTTTTGCCCGCCAGTGATCCTCTGATACTCCTCCACCGTGAGCAGCACATGGGACGTACGACCCCGATCCGTGATGAAAACGGGACCTCGCCTAGCGGCCCTCTTAGCCCTGCTTGTGTCCTGATTAAAGTCTCGACTCGATAGTTTTGTAATGCTCATGGTTACCAGTCCTTCAAATGTAGCAACATACCTACATTGTAACACAGGACCTTTCCCAGGATTTTCGAATCAGATGGGGAAAGCAGCGAAGTCCGGCCAGGAGCTGTTCGACAAGATAACGATCAGTGTGGGTCAATGTCGATATCCCAGGAACAGCAGACGAAACGAATGCAACGCTCGTCTTCAACCCCTTTTGGTGGCAAACGATGCCAAAGTATCGCTCGATACCTTGGTCTAATTGTTTTTCCTTTCCTCCTCAGGCGTAATCAGCAACGGGTACGAGTAGCGAGAACCCGGATCGACATTTCAGAAGAGCAGATCCGATTTCAAAAAGGAGAACAAAAATGACGACAAAAGGAAAAGTCCTGGTGCTGGTCTCGAGCGGTCGCGGTTTGCCCTTAAAGGATGGCAAGGTATATAAGCGCGCTGGCTACTACCTCAACGAATTGACGGTTCCGGTTCGCGCCCTGATGAAGGAGGGCTACGAAATCACTTTCGCCAACCCCAAAGGCAACACGCCGCAACCGGATGTCAATTCAGAGGTCGCCGATTTCTTCGGCGGGGACGCAGCGAAGCTTCAGGACTATATGCTATTCCGCGACGGCCTGGCTGGGCTCAGAGATCCAACGCGCATCGCGGATGTCGTCGCATCGGGTCTCGATCAATATGACGCAGTTTTCGTCCCCGGCGGCCACGGCCCAATGATCGATCTCCTTGATGATCCCGACGCTGGCACCGTGATGAGGCACTTTCATGAAACATCCAAGCCCACGGCTGTGCTCTGCCATGGTCCGATTTCACTTCTCTCAGCTCTTCCCAATTCGAAGGAAGTGGTCGCCGCGCTCAGTGCGGGCGATGTCGCTGGAGCACACGCCAAGGCAAAGGGTTGGATTTATGCTGGATATAAGATGACTATCTTCTCGACAGCGGAAGAGCAGCAGCGCGAGCCGATGGAGATTGGTGGCAAGGTGCTGTTCTATCCGGATTTCGCCTTGCGTACGGCGGGCGGTGACGTGAGCGTGGTCGAGCCCTGGAAGAGCTTTGTCCTTCAAGATCGCGAATTGATCTCAGGCCAGAACCCGTTCTCTGACGAAGCGCTTCTGAAACTTCTTCTACCGGCACTCGATGCGAAGAAGAAGCGAGCCGCTTAGAGCACACCTTCGGTCGGAGAAGCAGAAGAGCCGAGTGAAACCGGGGACAGGCGGAATGTTTGCCATTTTTCGACGACGATGGAAAGTGGTGAACGTCCCGTCTGTGCCCAGTTTTCCCAAAAGGTGGACACCCGCCAATACCTTGGTCCAATTGTTTTTCCTTTCCTCGTCAGGCCTAATTTGTAGCGAGTGTGAATACGAAAGAACCGGAATCAGCGGATGAGCACCGTTGACCGGAACTGGAGACGGCAATGTCAGTGTCAACCAACAGCGTACAAATCGATCAAAATAGCTATGAGATGCCCCCGCGAGTGGGGATCAGCATCGCGCATTTTCTCACCGTCGCCGACGTCGAGCGGTCGGCTCGCTACTACGAAAAGGTCTTCGGCGCCCGCATTCTGACCATGGGTGACGGCAATGCGCCTCCGTACCTTCAGCTTGCCAACATCTGGATGATTCTGAACGTCGGCGGGGGACCGACCCCGGATAAGCCGACGGTAACGCTCAGCGTCCCCGACCCGAATCACATCAACAGCTTTATGAATTTCCGCGTTGCGGATATTCAAGCATGCTACGAATTATGGAAAAGTCGAGG
>JBEKOW010000303.1:0-4997 GCA_049521375.1 Terriglobales bacterium | reverse complement strand
CCTGCACGACTACCATGCGGGAGGTTGCCGGGTCAGGAATTACGACCATCGAGGGCATCGCGCCCATGCATCCCGTTCAGAAAGCATGGATGGAAATTCGCGTCCCGCAATGCGGATACTGCCAGACCGGCCAGATCATGCAGGCGATCGCGCTGCTGAAGGAACATAAACATCCGAGCGACGAAGAGATCGATAGCGCAATGTCGGGCAACCTGTGCCGCTGCGGAACTTACCAGCGGATTCGGTCGGCGATTCATCAGGCCGCGAAGGAGACGGCATGAAGATGATTGAGAATGTCAGCCGCCGCGGATTCATACAAGGAGCGCTTGCCTCGGGCGTGTTCATTCTGAGTGCGCGCTTTGTTGCTCAGCCCCTGTGGGCTGATGAAGCCGAGGTTGCTCCGCCATTTGACCCGGCGGTGTGGATGTCGATCGCGTCCGATGGAACGGTGACGATTGTTGCGCACCGGTCTGAAATGGGCTGTGGGAGCCGCACTGCGCTGCCTCTGGTCGTGACGGACGAACTGGATGCCGATTGGTCGAGGGTGAAGATCGAGCAAGCGATTGGCGATCCGAAATATGGCGACCAGGATACCGACGGTTCGCACTCCGTGCGAAGTTACTTTGAGCTGATGCGCCAGGTAGGTGCCACCGGCCGCACTATGCTCATAACCGCCGCCGCAACCCAGTGGAATGTTTCGCCAAAAGATTGTTCGACCGAGCCACATTTTGTGGTGCATAAAGCCAGCGGGAAAAAACTCGGCTACGGCGAACTGGCTGCGTCCGCCGCCAAACTGCCTGTTCCCAGTAAGGACGACGTGCGATTCAAATCGCGCTCGGAATGGCGCTACATCGGCAAAGAGAGCAATGCTCTGTTCGACCTGTCGGATATCGTCACGGGCAAAGCGGTGTTTGGAATGGATGCCGTCATGCCCGGCATGGTATATGCGTCGGTGGAGCATCCGCCGGTGCTGGGACAGAAGATCAAGACCTACGACGACAAGGCCGCTTTGAAGGTTGCGGGCGTTCAGAAGACCTTGACCATTGAAACTTTCAAGCCTCCACATATGTTTCAGCCTTTGGGCGGAGTGGCCGTGATTGCCGATAACACCTGGGCGGCATTTCAAGGGCGCAAGAGTCTGAAGATCGAATGGGACAGCAGTCCGCACGCGGTGTATAACTCGGGGCCTTATCGCAAGACGCTGGAAGAGACTTCGCGGCAGCCCGGCAAAGTGGTGCGCAACATCGGAGACGTGGACGCGGAGTTTGCCAAAGGCGGCAAGATTGTCGAGTCGGAATACTACACTCCGCACCTGGCGCATGCTTCCATGGAGCCGCCCGTAGCGGTCGCAGAGTATCGCGCCGGGAAAGTGCTGGCTTGGGCTCCGACGCAGAATCCGCAGGCGGTGCAGGAAACGATCGCGGGAGTGCTCGGCATTAAGAAGGAAGACGTGACTTGCCACGTCACACTGCTGGGGGGCGGGTTCGGCCGCAAGTCGAAACCGGACCAGGTGGCGGAGGCAGCCGTCCTTTCAAAGCAACTGGGCAAGCCGGTAAAGGTGGTCTGGAGCCGCGAGGATGATATTCGCTTCGACTTTTTCCATTCGGTGGCGGCGATGTATATGAAGGCAGCAATCGGCCCGAAGGGCAAGCCCACGGCGTGGTTGCAACGAACTGTCTATCCGCCGATCAACTCAACGTTTGACGTATCTGCCCGATATGCCGACGACGAGATGGGCCTGGGGTGGAATAATCTTCCGTTTGATATTCCCAACCATCGCGCTGAGAACGGTCCAGCCGATTTCCATGTGCGCATCGGGTGGTTGCGGAGCGTGGCCAACATTTATCACGCGTACGCGATTCATTCGTTTGCCGATGAACTTGCGGCGATGGCCAAGAGAGATCCGGCGCAGTATCTGCTCGAACTGATCGGGCCGGATCGCATCGTGAAACTGGATGACAAGGAAGACGAGGAGATCGCGAAGCAGGGATATCCGCTGGATACGGCTCGGCTGCGGCGGGTGGTCGAAATCGTCACGGAGAAATCCAACTGGGCCAAGCGGCCGATGGGAAAAGGGCGAGGGATGGGCATCGCCGCTCATCGCAGCTTTTACACCTATGTTGCGACCGTCGTCGAGGTTGAGGTCGACAACAAGGGACGCGCGCACATTCCGAACGTGTGGAGCGCGATTGATGCGGGCACTGTGGTCAGTCCGGACAATATCCGCAACCAGGTCGAAGGGGCGGCGGTGTTCGGAACCAGCCTGGCGATGTACAGCAACATTACGGCGACGAATGGAGCGATCGACCAGAGCAATTTTGACAAATATCAGATAGCCCGCATGAGCCAGGCGCCCCGGCACATTCAGGTTGAAATTGTAAAGAGCGACGCGCCGCCTGCCGGAGTGGGCGAACCCGGGCTTCCTCCGTTTGCGCCGGCGCTGTGCAATGCTGTGTTTGCGGCGACGGGTAAGCGCGTGCGCGAGTTGCCGCTGTCGAAGACGAAGCTGCTTTGAAAAACAAGCTACGAGCCTTGTGCTACGAGCTACGAGAAATCAAAGTGATGGAGTACAAGCGCCTGGCGACTATCAAAGTTAAATGCCGAGTCTGAACGGGTGAAGGGGCGGATTATGCTTCGTCGATTATTGCTGCTTTTATTGTTGTGCATACTGGCATTTGCCCAGGAGATGCCGGTATTGCCTCAGGTGATCACGATTGCCGCAGCGGCGGATATGAGCGCCGCTCTTCCGCAACTCGTCGACGCCTACACAAAAAAGACCGGTCAGCAAGTGAAACTGACATTTGGCGCCTCGGGAAACCTTACGACTCAGATCAAGAATGGCGCACCCTTCGACGTTTTCTTCTCCGCCGATGAAGACTATCCGAAGCAGTTGATCGATGCGGGACTGGCGGGGAAGGACTCGCTATATCGATACGCCGTCGGACGCCTCGTGCTGTGGATGCCGAATGAGGTGCACATCGACTTGCAGAGGCTCGGCATGCAGGTGCTGCTTGATCCGGCGGTGAAGAAGATCTCGATTGCCAATCCGCAGCACGCGCCTTATGGACGCGCAGCCGAATCGGCGCTACGCCATTACGGTATCTACGAGCAGGTTTCGGGCAAACTGGTGCTGGGAGAAAGTGTGTCGCAGGCAGCGCAGTTTGTGGAATCGGGCAACGCCCAGGCGGGGCTGATCGCGCTCTCGCATGCGCTCACCCCCTCGCTGAAATCCGCTGGGCGATATTGGACGGTTCCGCTGGATGCTTATCCTACGCTGAACCAGGCAGCGGTCGTGCTTTCGCACTCGAAGCAGCAGGCCGCGGCGCGCAAGTTTCTTGACTTTGTGCGCTCACCGGAAGCGACTTCCCTGCTCATGCAATACGGCTTCAGCCTGCCGCCCAAGGAGCAATCGGTTGGAGGGAAAGGAAAATGAACTGGGAGGCGTTCTGGCTCACGGTGCGGTTGGCTACGATCGTCTCTTCGGTTCTGTTCGCGACTGGAATCCCCGTCGCCTACTGGCTCACCTACTCGCCCTGGCGCCTTAAATTCCTGGTCGAAGCCGCCGTGGCGCTCCCCATTGTCTTGCCGCCCACCGTGCTCGGTTTTTACGTGCTCGTTGCGCTCGGCTCCCGCAGCCCGCTTGGGCGCTGGTGGGAATCGCTGACGGGGCACACGCTAGCCTTCACTTTTGAAGGCCTGGTGATCGGGTCACTCTTGTATAGCCTGCCGTTCGCAGTGCAGCCATTCGCCTCTGCGTTCGGCGCGGTTGATTCCGCGCTGCTGCGCGCCTCGGCTTCGCTGGGGCATTCTCCTGTTCAGACATTTTGCCGGGTCGTGCTTCCGCTCTCGAAAGCGGGACTGGTGACAGGTTTCACGCTGAGCTTCGCGCACACTCTGGGTGAGTTCGGGGTTGTGCTCATGGTCGGGGGCAACATCCCAGGTGTTACGCGCACGATCTCGATTGATATTTACGACCAGGTTCAGAACGCGCAGTATTCCAGCGCGAATCACACGGCGCTCCTGCTGCTCGTTATTTCGTTTTTTCTCCTTTCCATCGTGTATGGATTGAACCGGGGTTTCTGGATCGTGAGCCCATGGAAGTGAAACAGGCGTTTGTTCCGCCTTTCGCAAGCCCGGCGATTTCCTCGGAACTGGAAGTCCGGATCCGCAAGAGCTTCCTCAATCGTGAGGGCAGCTTTCATCTGAATGTCCACTTCCGGGCTCTGGCGGGATTTACGATTCTCTTCGGCGCGTCGGGAGCGGGCAAAACCACGCTGCTGGATTGCATCGCGGGACTGACCGACCCGGATGACGGGCGCATCCTCGTGGGGGGCGAGGACCTTTATGATTCGGAGTTCAAGATGAATGTCCCGGCGTGGAAGCGGCGAATCGGATACGTGCTTCAGGACCTCGCGCTGTTCCCGCACATGACAGCGGAACAGAATGTGGCCTACGGACTCCGTCAACTCGACGCCGCGGAACGACAGGCGCGCAGCCGCGAGATGCTGGCATCGTTTCGCATCGATCATTTGCGTGACCGGCGTCCTGCACAGATCTCGGGAGGCGAGCGGCAGCGGGTTGCGCTCGCGCGCACACTGGTGACCGAACCGCGCGCCCTTATGCTGGATGAACCGCTGGCCGCACTCGACCGCCCGACGAAGTCCCAGATTCTTGCCGACCTGCGGCAGTGGAACCACCATTACCGCGTCCCAATTCTTTTCGTGACGCATAGCCGGGAGGAAGTTTTTGCGCTGGGGCAGGAAGTGATCGCGCTCGACGCGGGGAAGATTGTTGCTCAAGGGCTACCCCGGGACGTTCTGGAAGCACCCCGAATCGAAACGGTCGCGCAGTTGTCGGGGTTCGAAAACATATTTGACGCGACCGTCGTCGCATTGCATGAGGATCGCGGGACCATGACCTGCCGGGTCGACGCGGGACAACCGGGCACGGGGCAGTTGGACCTCGAGACTCCGCTGGTGCGAGCGGAAGCCGGAACG
>JBEKOW010000302.1:0-7153 GCA_049521375.1 Terriglobales bacterium | reverse complement strand
TGGTTCGACGCCCGGTCTACGACGCCGTCGGCACCTACAAGGCATTGCGTATGGAAGTGCTCGACGACATGAAACTCGGCAAGGTGATAAAGAACGCAGGGTACGCGCAGCGCAACGTGTTCGGCGAAGACCTGATTTCGCTGCGCTGGGCCAAGGGCGCATTTGGCATCGTCGATAATCTCACCAAGAACTTTTTCGCCGTGCTCTCCTTTCAATGGCCCCGAACAGTGGCAGCGGTAATAGGGCTGGCATTCCTGAATCTGGGTCCGTTCCTCGGTGTCTGGCTGGCCCACGGATGGGCGCGCCTGCCCTATGCCATCGCGCTGCTATCGCTGTTTGCAATCTACTGGGGAATGTCCGGAGGCTCCGACGTCGCACCCTATTATTTCTTCCTGCATCCCGTGAGCACCACGCTGTTCATGTACACACTGACCCGCTCCATGGTGCTGACGATTCGCCAGGACGGAATCGTCTGGCGCGGAACGAAGTACTCCCTGGAAGAGTTGCGGCGGGGAATGGTTTGAGGTTTTTTCAGCGGAACGGGTTCATAATTCGTAACCCATCGATCTCTCTTGTGTCCTGCATTTCCTCGGTCAGGAGCACCGTACACCCGGCTTGCTTCGCCGACCGAAGTACCAGCGCATCCCAGAAAGAGACGCCGTGCAGGCGGTGGAGGTGAATGGCGGCAAGAATGTCCGCGACATCCGGAGCGGCAACGTCGAATTCGGCAAGTAACTCGATCTTCCGGCGCGCGGTCTGCGGATCAACGTGCAGCTTCTTCGTTATCGTTACAAAATACTCCTGCAGAACCTGTAGCGACACAACGCCAGTGGCCGCCCGGCGGTGGGTGGCCACAACGTCCCGGGCGATTCGCTGCTTAGCTGGTGCGGCCCGATCGTCGGTGTAGACGAGGACGTTCGTGTCGAGGAAGCTGCGAGCATTCATGAATTTTGTTTGCTATGAATCTCGTCGCGATTGAAAAGCCAACCACCTGAGTTGCCGCGACCGGAGAGACTCTCAAACTCTTCGATGCTACGTTCGGGATCATCCCCGCCCGTCAAAGTTAAAAGGTAGTCGCGGATCAATTGATTGAGACTCTTGCCGAGCATGCTCGCCTTATCGCGCGCTTTCGCGACAAGTTGTTCGTCGACAGAGAGGGTAAGATTCATTGACACACTATATGTGCGCACGTATTATGTGTCAACTGAAGGTCGCGCAAAATCTAAGGTTCCTCCGGATCCTCCAGCGGCACCGGCTTGCCCTGTCGCGTGTGTGTCGCCTTGGGCGCCTTGGGTAGTTTCGGCGATCCCGCACTGTACTTGCCTTGCCGCTCGACGTCGTACTCTTTGGGGATGGCCGTGAGCATCGCTGCTCCTCCACCGAGTTGCTGCGCGTGCCGCAGAATAATTTCCGCGCGCTCGTCATACTCTTCGATCGTTCCCCGGATGGCGACCTCTCGTCCCTGGAGTTGCCGCACGTCGCCGACTTTCCTGAGATCTCCCCGGAACACGACTACGGTAAACGGACATGACCGGTAATCGGCGCAAAAGTCGAGATAGGTCACTCCATTGTTTCCCTCTTCCACGCGCAGCACAGTTCCGCTGACGCAGTTTGTCTTTCCCACATGCTGGCGGGCTTCAGTGATGGTTAGGCAGTTTTGGAGCAGGGAATTGTCTGAAGACGGGTCATTCTGCGAAGACGGCCATGAGCTCTTCGACGAACGACTGCTAGCCCAGGTTTCCAAGCTTGTCGCGAGCAGGATTCCAGCCAGAAAAATCAAAAATGCAGAACGCATAAAAACCAGGCCTCGCAAGAGTGCGAGCCTAAGCCTGATTCTAGGACGAGCAGCCGGAAAGTGTTCCTCATCAATGGGAAATGACGCACAAATACTCGCGATGACTTCCCAAAAAAGGAAAAGCAGAGCCAAAGGACACCCTCTGACCCCGCCCAATTCCTACGACCGCCAGAACTGCCGGCTACTTGTTGAAGGATTTTACCGCGGCTGCTTCATCGTCTTTCACGTCGAAGACGGTATAAAGTTTGGTGATCTGCAGCAGGTCGTGCACCTTCTTGGTCAGGTTGAGCAGTTTTAGATCGCCGCCCTGGTTCTTGGAGGTCGTGAAGGCGCTGACAAGTTCGCCGATTCCTGAGCTGTCGATATAGTTGACGTCGCCCAGGTTCAACAGAATCTTTTTCTGCCCTTTGGAAAGCAGATCCCGCACCGTATCGCGCAGAACTACGCTGCCTTCGCCGAGGGTGATTCGGCCGCTGAGGTCGACAATGGTGACGCCATCCACCTGGCGAGTACTGGACTTCATGGTCACTGGGGAGCCTCCTTGGAATCCACGTTCCCGTGGACATGCTTGATCATTTTAAGTTCGGTGCCCGTATGGGAGGGGTGGATTTCCACCTCGTCCATAAACGAGCGAATCAGAAAAATACCTCGCCCCGAGGTTTTCATCAAGTTTTCCGGAGCCAGCGGATCGGGAATCTTGCCCGCATCCAGCCCCTTGCCTTGATCGCGAATGATAATAACAAGATCGCTCGCTGTCCGCTCAAACGCGAGCGTCACTTTCTTATTCGGGTCGTAGGCATTGCCATGCAAAACCGCATTCACGGCCGCTTCGCGCACCGCCATGGAGATCTTCATGATCTCCTCATCGTCGAAGCCTGCCTCGGCCGCCATACGGCCAGCCGTCTCTTCCGCGTTATTTACCGTCTCCAACGTCGAATCGAGCGTATAGGAGACACGGTCTACGGACATAAGGCGAACCGTCCCTGGGTCGGCAATCGCGTGCTTATGATAAACGACAATCGCCGCCAGCGCGCCAGTCCCGCATCGCTGAACGTGCGAATTCAAGAGTGTGCCTGTAGCGTGAAGAAAAGTCAACGCGCGGGCCCTGCGATGAACCCCGCCGCAGAGATCTCACGGCGCAATAAGTTACGCGGCCACCTTCAGTGCTGTACCACTTGTTTCACTACTCCCGAACTGCCATCGTGAAAAGCGTCACCCGCATAGGTTGCCTTGATCGCGTACGTTGTAGCTGCGGAAAATGATGTCGTCAAACTCGCCACGCCCTTTGTCGTAGTTCCTCTGCCAAGTAGTGCCTTACCGTGCGTAAAGGTCACCGTCGAGCCGTTGGGCACAGCTCTGTTCGAGCCCACCGTTGCCGTGAAGGTCACCTCTTGACCGGCCTGCGAAGGATTGGGTGACGATGTGAGCACGACCGTCGACTTGGTGGGAGAGATGTTGTTCAGAAGCACTCCCACGTTGCCCCCTGCGATCACCACGTCAGGCTTCCCGTCAGCGTTCAAATCCGCAACTGCCACGCCGAGACCGAACGACCCTCCCGAGGAAAACGTAGCCGCCGCCTGAAACGTGCCATCGCCGTTGCCCAGCAGAAAGCCCATCTCCCCAAAGCTCGAACAAGAAGTTGCCGAACACTCCGCCACAACTATGTCGGGATAGCCGTCTCCGTTGATATCCGCGATTGTGACGCCATGTGCACTCTCCCCTCCCGCGCCGTATCCGACCGGCGTGCTGAATTGGCCGCCGCTTCCCCCCAGTAGCACAGTCAGTCCCTGCAATCCACCGAGAACCAGATCCGGATAACCATCCCCATTCAAGTCCCCGACCGCCATGGAATAGGTGTCGGCGCGGGAGGCGTGACTCACCGGAGACTGGAACGTTCCATTGCCATTCCCTGCGAGCACGGCCACTGTTCCGTCATCATTCGCAACCACGATATCCAGGTGACTATCCCCGTTGATGTCTGCCACCGCCACCGCGGCCGCTGCGCCCCCACCCGAGTTGAGGCTTACCGTAGGCTGAAACGTGCCGTCGCCTTTGCCCAGCAGCACGCCCACCACGCCATTCGCGCAGCCATTAAAACTGGGACAGTAGTTGGCGACAACCAGATCGGGATGGCCATCGCCATTCAGATCTGCGATGGCGACCGAATAGTTGAAATAACCGCCTGAGCTGTATCCGACGGCAGTCTGGAACGTTCCGTTGCCGTTGCCGAGCAGCACGCTCACTTCACTGTAAGTAGGATCGCCCGTCCCCGGAGTGACGTTGGTGACGATCAGGTCCGGAATCTTGTCGCCGTTCACGTCCGCGATTGCGATCGCCAGCGGTTGCGTTCCGCCCGAGCTGTAGCTGACAGGCGTCTCAAACGTGCCGTTGCCATTGCCGAGCAGCACGCTGACCGTATCCGAAAACTCGTTCGCCACCGCCAAGTCCAGCTTTCCGTCGCCATTCAGGTCGGCGATGGCCACCGCGTCAGACCCATCCCTGATCAAACCGTAAGTCACGGGATACGCAAAATTGCCCGTCGGCTTTTGTGGGGCCGCCCCCCGTGCGGAGACAGGGGAATGCGACGACACCACCACGACCATGAGCGTGAAAACAATACAAAGCACGATCAAGCTCACCAAGCGGCATTGCTTCATTGGAACCTCCGGCAACAGATGAGGAGCAATTTTCGTTTTCTGCTTGGGCCCGGAAAAAAGGGGAGGATACAGGGGGATTAATCCTATGAAGTATCCTTCCAACGCCATCCGGTGTCAATTCAACAATAGGGTTAGTCGGATAAAAGAGCGGTAACTATTGCTTTCCCCGCGGTTGGCTGTCTCGCCCCTCATCGAACACCGGCCTCGCGCAGCCGTGAGATAGACCGCAAAAAGTACGCACTTCCCGGTCTCGTGCTACGGCCTTCCGCAACTGTTCCTCGCAAAAAAGATTGGCAATATTCTGGCTTCCGTCAGAAAACATTTGTATCCTCTTGACCATGAGCACGCTCGCTCTCAGCGAATTGTTGGGCTTGACCGTGTACGACTCGACCGGCGCGTCTAGTGGCCGTGTTCACGAGGTCGCCCTCGCCCCGCAGGAGGCAGGAGGATCGCTCGAAGATTTCCGTGCTCATCGTCAAGACTTCTTCAGGAAATCGCCTGCTGCCCATCGGCGCCGTTTCGGCCATTAATGGCGGCGTCCGCGCCTCCTCGGCGCTCGGCGACTGGGTTCTGGCGGACGGGGCGGAAGGCTTGCTGCTGTTGAGCCGCGACTTGCTCGATCAGCAGGTGATTGATGTCCACGGCCGTAAAGTTGTGCGTGTCAATGATGTCGATTTTCATCACGACACCGGTCTCGGCGGTCCCCTGCTGAAGGTCGGAGGCGTCGATGTCGGCGCCCGCGGAGCGGTTCGGAGGCTATTGAAAGGCGTCGTCCCGGCATCTGCCTTGCGCGCCTTGCTGCATCGCATCCCTCCGCGCGAGATCCCATGGGACTTCGTCGACATCATCGAAACCGATCCCGCCCGGCGCGTCAAGCTCAAGATTTCCCATGAACGCCTGGCCAGGCTTCATCCCGCCGACATTGCCGACATCATTGAAGATCTCGCTCCCGATGAGCGCGAGGCCGTCTTTGAGACTCTCGACGAGGGCGTTGCTGCCGACGCCATGGAGGAACTCCAGCCGAAGGTGCAGAAAGCGGTGGTCGAGTCCCTCGACAATGACCGCGCGGCGGACATCGTCGAGGAAATGGAGCCCGATGCCGCGGCGGATCTGCTCGCCGATCTCTCCGAGGAGCGCACTGCCGAAATCCTGGTTCAGATGCAGCCCGAGGAGCGTCAGGAAGTCACGGAGCTGCTTGAATTCCGCGAAAATACCGCCGCCGGCCGCATGACCACTGAATACATCGCGCTGCCGGTCGCGGCGACCACCAGCGACGCTATCGATGCGATGCGCTCCTTCGAAGGGCGCATGGAGAACATGAGTACGATCTTTCTCGTCGATTCCCGCGAAACTTTGGTGGGCGCCGTGCCCTTGGCAAAGATCGTTCTTGCTCCCCACGCAACCCCTATGCTCGGGTTGGCCCAGGAACCGCTTATTTCCAGCCATGAAGATGCACACGACAAGGAATTTGCCGAGCTTTTCGATAAATATAATCTCCTGACTTTGCCCGTCATCGACCACCAGAATCGTCTCAAGGGCGTCATCACTCCCGACGACGTCATCAACATGCTCCGCAGCAAACTCTGATTTTTTCTTCCTCGCGGCAGTTTCACCTGTTCAGAAAACCCTGCGGGCGTTTATCCTGAACCGTCCGTTTGGCGATTTCGAAACCTTGAACTGCGCGCATGAAATTTCTAAGACGTTGGAAGATCCAGATCCTCCTGATTCTCGCCGTGGTAGGACCGGGATTTATCACCGCGAATGTCGACAACGATGCCAATGGCATCCTGACGTATTCGCAGGCGGGCGCGCAGTTCGGTTACCTGCTGTTGTGGACGATGATTCCGACTACGATTGCCCTCATCGTGGTGCAGGAGATGTGTGCTCGCATGGGAGCGGTCACTGGCAAGGGCCTGAGCGATCTGATCCGGGAAGAATACGGCCTGCGCATCACGTTCCTCATGATGCTCGGCATTCTCATCACAAATTTCGGAAACGTGGTCGGCGAGTTCGTCGGGATCGCCGGCAGCATGGGCTTGTTTGGAGTCCCCAAATACATAGCGGTGCCGATCTGCGCTGTTATCGTGTGGCTGATCGCAGTAAAAGGGCAGTACAAGAGCGTGGAGAAAGTCTTCCTGGCCGCCTCTTTCTTTTACGTTACCTATGTGGTTGCCGGCCTCTTGGCGAAGCCCGCGTGGATTGTGGCCATCAAGGCCACCATGAAGCCTCCGTCGTTCTCGACCTTTCATGGGCCATACCTCTACATGGTGATCGGCGTGGTCGGGACCACAATTGCGCCCTGGATGCAGTTTTATCTGCAATCGTCGATCGTGGAAAAAGGCGTGACGCGCCGGCAGTACAAGGCCTCGCGGTGGGACGTAATTGTGGGCTGCATTTTTACCGATGTGGTCGCGTGGTTCATCATTGTGGCGTGCGCCGCGACGCTCTACGTGCATGACATTCGCGATATCCGGGATGCCGCCGACGCGGCGCAGTCGCTGGGCCCGCTAGCCGGGCAATGGGCGTCGTTACTTTTTGCGCTTGGGTTGTTCAATGCATCGCTATTTGCGGCCTCCATTCTACCCCTGTCGACCGCTTACACAGTTTGTGAAGGATTGGGTTTCGAGTCGGGAGTGGAACGCAAATTCTCGGAAGCCCCGGTGTTTTACTGGCTCTATACGATTCTCATCGCTGCGGGCGC
>JBEKOW010000301.1:0-5542 GCA_049521375.1 Terriglobales bacterium | reverse complement strand
TTTGGATTATAACAAAGCGCGCTCCACGTGATCCCAAGCCCCAGGCAAAAGAGAAGAGCCCAAAACGGTTTCTTCAGGAGTAGGAAAGCTTTCGGGTGTTGTGCCGGAGCGAGCGGCCTTCCGCTAGTCCAAAGATCTCTTCCGCCAGGTTTTTGGCGTGGTCGCCGATGCGCTCCAGGGCTTGCGCGGCCAGCAGGATGTCGAAATTCTGCTGGCTCGACGGACCGCAGGGCGCCGCCAAATGCCGCTGAAACAGGGCGTGGCACAAGCGGTCCACTTCCGAGTCGGATTGCAGCACACTCTGCGCGCATGCCAGGTCGCGCCTCAGGAAGCCCTGATGAACCTGTTCCAGCATCTCGCAAAGCCTGGAAGCCATCTCAACCAACTGGCGAGAATCTGCCGCCGGCAATTTCTCGCGCCGCGATTCCAGTTGCGACACCGCGTTGTAGGCGAGGTCCCCAATTCTCTCCAGGTCCGTAATGAACTTCAGGCAGGCGAGCAATTCACGCGCCTTCGCTTCTCCCACGCGGGTGATTGCGCCCGGCAATTCTTCATCGATTTTGCGCTCGATCTGGTCAAGTTCCTTCTCGCAATCCTTGATGGCGAGCAAAGCCAGCCGCGATCGGTTTGCGAGCGAATCGCGGACGTTGAACATTGCATCCCGCGCAATGAGGCAAGCGCGAAGAACGAGTGCGGACAGTTCGTCTTCCGGCATGGGCTCGGCGCTCGCAGCGGGGTGTCTTCTTTCCCCGACCGTCTTCTGGAGCGCTCGCGCCGATGCGGAAGGCAAACGCCGCTTAGTTCGCACGGCAGAAGATTTTTGCTCAGCGGTCATTATGGCGACGTCAGGTACGTCAAGATGAACATAGAACCCAGACATGAAAGGAGTGTGAAAATCGATCTTCCAGATTTCCCAGTGCTGGCTCTCGGGTCTAGTTCTTAGCGATTGAGTTCCTAGTTCTCGGGATTCTTTACCCCGATCCAACCTTCTGCTTTTGGGCGCTCGTTGAGATGCTTTCCGGCTTTTCGCGGCTCATTTAGGGGGTACCCCCCCGGTGCGGCATTCATTAGAATCATGGGTTTAGCGAAAAATTCCCGCCAAAGTATTGAGCCGTCAGATGTTATAGGCAAAGTATTCAAAAATATAGACTTACCTTATCGCACGAATCGCGCTTCGAGCATTCGAAACCAACAGCAGGAGCTGCTGCCGGAGTCCTGCCCATTGACTCGTCACAAGACGACCCGCCGATCGTGCTGTGTTGATTGTACTGCGCTACCTCTATTGTAACTTGGTCAGTCAAGCGAGGATTGGGGTCGGGTCAAGAGTGAGGATTTCAGAACATCACCCGTACCCACTGATAATGTGATAAATGCTACATGGGTAAGGTAGCGATTACTTGCGGCGATGTCAGTGACCTTGACTAAATCAGGAATGGCATCGCTAATGAAGTAATGACCGACTCGACGCTTCCAACCCATCAATCAAAAGGCCGGCCATGGTGGATGTATCTGGTGTTCGCGGTGGCAGCGATCGGGGTGCTGGTGGCTGCGGCCTTCTTTGCCGGAGTGCTTGGGATATCGAT
This sequence comes from Terriglobales bacterium, assembly GCA_049521375.1. Classification (GTDB taxonomy): domain Bacteria; phylum Acidobacteriota; class Terriglobia; order Terriglobales; family Acidobacteriaceae; genus Acidiflorens. The sequence continues at coordinate 3,959 of JBEKOW010000301.1, read as the reverse complement.
AGCATTGTCCCGCTTGTCTGACCGTGGGTATGTCGGGACGCCCGATATCTCAGGGGAAGTCGTGGACATCGTTACCGGCGAGCGCGTGCCGGGAATGAACGTTTGCTTGCTGGAGACCTTCAAGAGCAATGGCCCCACCGATGGCAATGGCCCCCGGACCGATGTCAGACGGAGCGAGGTGACGCAGACCGACGCGGCCGGAATCTTTTCCTTTGCCGCATCGAAGGCTCGGCTCGATTTTTTTCAGTCGGAAGACAGATATTCGATCTCGATCACGGAACCGGTAGGGGATTTGGTGTGCGGAATCGGAGGGCACGGCCGAGTCTTCCAAAATGGTCGGTCCGAATCTGGAGGCCATCGGCAGCGGCAATACTTCCCGGTGGCGATCGTGGACGATCCCAGCAATCCGCCGCCGTTGCCTCCCAGCCTTAGCTCTCTACGAGGGACTTTGCCCGGAGTCGTATTCTTGCGGAAAATGGGAGATCCCGCCCACTTTAAGGTCGAGCTTATTCCCTCATTACAAAATGGCAGCGGATGCCAGGGGGCGCACGATACGTCCTCGGTAGAGTTGTGCAAGCAGGCAAACATTTCCGACAGCACAGAGAGGTAGCGAGTTGCGCTACGGGATCATCCTCCGGGACTTGAATTTTGGACTCCGCTTTCCCGGCGCTGAAGACGCCGGCTATTGACGGTCGCCCCTCCGGGGCGGGGACAATGGCTATCTTGTCCGACTGCGTGATTTTGTTCTCACGCACTCCGCAGATTTTGTTCTTGCGCACACTCTGCATCAGGCCCATCTATTTCTTTTCTGCTGCGATGGCCATGGACTCGGCTTGCTGCGCTTCGTGGTCGCGATGCAGGGCTTTGTAGGCTCTGGATAATGAATGCCAGGCAGCGGCGTTCTTAGGATCGGACTTTGTTAAGGCCTCTAGATCAGGCAGCGCGGCGGCGAAGTCTTCCTTCATGATTTGGGCTTCGGCCAGTCCCAGGCGGCCTTGGGTGTTGTCCGAATCTACCAGCAAGGCGGCTTCGAACTGGTCTTCAGCGTTGCGGCCGTCGTTCAAACCAAGGTAGACGTGTCCGAGCAAAAGGCGGGCGTTGATCTGGCCGGGCGCGAGTTTCAGGCTGGCTTCGAGGGCATCGCGGGCACCGGCAAGGTCGCCTGATTTCTCCAGCGCTTCGCCCGCCTCGAACGCGGCGGTGGAATCGTCGGACCGCAACTGCAGCGCGCGCTTCAGGTGGATTGCGGCTTTGGGGTAATCCTGTGCGGCGAGTTCGAGTTCACCCAGCTGACGGAGCGCGGTCGAGGAATCGGGGTCCATCTGGATCGCCTTCTCGAGATACTGGCGCGATTCGGCGGTGCGTCCGTCATCGGATGCGAGCATGGAATTGTGCAGCAGGTTCTGCACTTCAATCTTGTCTTTTGGATCGGGCAAATTCGGCTGTGGCTGGGCGCCAGCGGGAAGCTTCGCTTTCCATTTGGCCAAGTCGGCTTGCAGGCTATGGGACTCCGCGCTTTGAGCGTCTTTCGCTTGGCCACTCGCGATTTGCGGGGAGTAGAGATTCTTCAGCTCGTGGGGATCAGCCTGCAGATCATACAATTCGGGCCGCGGAGCTTCGATGAACTTTGCGTTTTCTTCCCGCACGGCGCGCAGAGGAGCCCATCCCCAGCGCAGCGGATAGTCGGTTTCTCCAAAGAGCGAGCGCGCGGACTGGGCTTCTGCATTGATGAGAGGAACTAGAGAGTCGCCGTTGAGCTCGGCTGGTGGAGGCGTGTTGGTCAGAGAGAGAACAGTGGGCAGAATATCGGTGGTACGCGCGAGCGCGTTAATCACCATTCCGCGATGCGCGGCGCCGGGCATTTTGACGATGAGAGGAACGTGCAGAGTGGAGTCGTAGAGGAAGAGGCCGTGAGTCTGTTCGCCATGCTCGCCGAGGCCTTCTCCGTGGTCGCCGACAATAATAATGATGGCGTTCTGATAGGCGTCCGATTTCTTGAGGGTCGCGATGAGATGGCCCAGCGCGGAATCGGCGTAGGCGATCTCTCCATCATAGAGGTGCGAGGCATACTTTTCGGAGAAGGGAGACGGGGGTTCGTAAGGATCGTGGGGATCGAAGAGATGGACCCACATGAAGCGCGGGGCCTTCGAGTCGGGGTGCTGGGCGAGCCACGATTCGGCGTGTGCGACTACGGTTGCAGCGCGGCGTTCGACGCGTCCCCAGCGCTCTTTCGTGGCTGGCCTAGCGGGAAAGTTGTCGTAGAAATCGAAACCGCGATCGAGTCCGGGAGCGAGACCCTGGCTGTCGAGAATCACTGCTCCGATGAAGGCTGCGGTTTGATATCCCTGCTTCTTCAGGAGTTCGGCCCACGTGACGTGCTGCGGTGAAAGCGGAACTCCGAAATCGGTGACCCCATGCACGCCGGGCAACAAGCCGGTGAGGATGGTGGTGTGCGACGTGTTGGTGATGGGGCTGTGCGTGAATGCATGCGTGAAGCGAACGCCGTCGGCGGCGACGGAGTCGATGGTGGGAGTTTCAACATCCTTGTATCCGTAGCAGCCGACATGGTCGGCGCGCAGGGTATCGATGGTGATCAGGAAGACGTCGGCCCTTGCATGCTGCGCGCAGAGGGCGGCTGGAAAGAATGCGCCGGCAAGAAGGAATAATAATAAGGATAAGGGGAAAATGACGAGTCGTTTCATCAGCGCTCAGCGTACCACAGGGGCGGCGCACAGGTGACAATTGGGAATCTGGCATTGGGATACACTGAAAGAAAAACTTTGGTTGCGAATCGAGGAGAGGCTTGAACCACAGAGGGGACAGAGGTCACGGGGTGATGCGTTGGCTTCTGGCGATCTCCATCTTCGTTATTGTTTCGATCGGGGCGGGCGCGCAGAAGAGCGAGCCGAACCCTCTCAACGTAGTGCTCATCACGATTGATACGCTCCGCGCGGATCACCTGGGCTGCTATGGATACAAGCAGATCAGGACTCCCAATATTGACGGGCTGGCGGCGGACGGGACGCGCTTTGAGCGGGCATTTTCGCTGGTTCCCGTCACGTTGCCATCGCATACGACGATGCTGACCGGGACGTATCCGATGCGGAGCGGCATGCACGATTTCAGCGCGAACAAGCTGAATCCGGAGCAGCCGACGTTAGCCTCTGTATTAAAGCAGGCGGGATACGCTACGGGCGCGGTGGTCGCGGCGGCGGTGCTCGATTCGCGATTCGGATTAAACCACGGATTCGACTTTTACTACGACCACTTCGAGTTCAGCCGGCTGGATGAAAGGAATCTCGATGAGATGGAACGTCCGGGCAACGAAGTGGCCGATCTGGAAGTGGCCGATCTGACGCTGGACTGGTTGGCAAAGACCTCCCCGGGAAAAAACTCGCCGCAGAAATTCTTTTTGTGGATGCACCTGTACGATCCGCATTTTCCTTACAACCCGCCCGAGCCTTACAAGCACGAGTATGCCGAGCGTCCCTACGATGGGGAGATCGCATTTGCGGATGCGCAGGTGGGGCGCCTGGTGCGCTATTTGAAGGCGAAGGGAATTTACGACAATACAGTGATCGTGCTCGCCGGGGACCATGGAGAAAGCCTCGGAGAGCACGGCGAGAAGACCCACGGGTTTTTTATCTACAACGCGACCATGCACGTGCCGCTGATTATTCGCGTGCCGGGGAGTCCGGGGGGACGGACTGTGGCCGATCCCGTTTCGCTGGTCGATCTGATGCCAACGATGCTGGGAGCTGTGGGGGTCGAGGTTCCGGCCGAGGTGCAGGGAAAGAGCCTGCTGGCGCGCGTGCGCGGCGACGAAGCTCAGGCGGCGGACCGGGAGCGCAGCGTTTATGGGGAGACGTTTCTGCCCCGTATTCACTTCAACTGGAGCGAACTGCGGGGCGCCGAAAATACAAAGTATCACTTCATCGATGCGCCCAAGCCGGAGCTGT
>JBEKOW010000300.1:0-5063 GCA_049521375.1 Terriglobales bacterium | reverse complement strand
TCCGAGAGCAGGCCGTCAGGCGTGATCTCGCAAGCGCAGCATTCGGTCAGCTCTTCGCTGTCGTCGAATACGTAGAAAGCGGCCCACAGGTCGCCAGCCGTGTCGCCATCGTTGACGAAACGAGCTGTCGCATCGGGAGCAGCAGCGACGTTGTTCGCGTAATAGGAGACAAAGTAAACGCTATTGTCACCAGCGGCCGCAGCGGACTGAGCCGACGCGGTTCCAGCAATGCCCACCAGCAGGGCGATGGCAAGCATCAAAAGGCTAAACTTCTTCATTTTAGTGATCCTCCTCTTGGATACGCCGGTTGCTGGGGGAATGGCAGCCTAAGGCGCTTACGGAACTTTACATTGTCGGGGGATCTTTACAAGCCCTCAGGTGGACTAGCCCGAACACTTAGGTTTCGGAGCTAATCCTTAGGGATTAGTCTCACCCGGCGCCATACCGGGCCGCGTTATCCATAAGGCGTAGGCCTTGTATTTGGCGTGACACTCTGGTTCCCTTGCAGTAATATAGCCCGCGCTGGGCAGGCGCTCTGGGGCATCTCGCATTTCGAGACGTCGGCTACTCGGGTTCCCCGGAGACACATGCTCCGCTAGTCCAAATTTGTGAGACTCCCCCATGACGATGTACCGGTTCGCCCAGGTATTTGCATTTCTCGGTGTGGTGCTGTGGTTAATCAGGGTTGCAGTGGATCTTTATCAGGTTATGGTTCATCAAAAACAAAATCGCGCTCAAGCAAGTAGCAGTAGATGGACCCCAAAAGGTGTGTCGAGTAAATTAAGACAGACCTCGACTACCGATCAAACGTCAATGCCCCGTTTGTTCTCACACTAAGGAAACCGGTCGCCCATTGGCGATGTTTCTTCCGGTTGCAGCCGTTTGTCTCGGAAGAGGCCATCGCTCTGCGTCTTGCCCAGTTAGCGCTCACTAGCTTCCGCCAGCTGCAAGTCAAGGCTGACGCGTTCTCCATTGATCAATACCGATCCCTGATCGATCAGTTGCTGGCCAGTGCAGTCGTAGGCTTCGTAGCAGCGTAGCGCGTCCGTAGGAAAGAAGAATTCCACCGCTTCCCCGCTCTGGTGCGCATCCGTTTTATCCCCCTGGTGGATCGACGTGCTGAAGGCGAGGCCATCAAAATCGAGATCACCCTTGAAGTAGGCCATCATCGGACGGACTAGGTGCGAGATGTGATCGTCAAATGCCAGCGCCGCCATCTTGTAGCGACTGCCCGCGGCCGTATCTGGCAGCGTGGTCCCGACCGAAAACTCCAGATAGACGCCCTTTCGAAATGCCACCATCGCTGGGGGCGCGTATGAAACAAAATGCGCCTGCGGTTCCAATTCCTTTGCGACCATGTCAATCATCTTCTGATCGGCAGCCTGAATCTTAGCCAGCGCTTCCGGTGATGTGTCCCGCGCCGTCCTCGCGGGAGTCGTCGAGCGGATCGCCGGTCGCGAAGACGCGTCCGACTTCGACGCGATTGAATTCTTGCTGGCGCCGTCGGAGCGATCCAACCGTTGCGCAGCTTCCTGCGCTGCCTTATCGCTAAGGTAGAGCAAGAATGGCTCGCCATTGAAATAAAAATGACCGTCCAGAAGCGCCGCCTGCCGGTCGCTTTCCGTCTTCGCGTTCACCAGTCGCACCGCCGCATCTTTGGGGAGAGCCAGCACAAGATTCTCCGAATGCTCCATGCTCATTCCCATACTCTTGCCGCGGATGTGATGCGAGATCTCAAGGGCAAACCCTTCCACGTCCGGATTGTCTTTGAAAGCAGGAACCGCCAGTTCAAGAATCGGAAGCATCACGTCCTGAAAAGTACGCAGCGCCCGATGGCTCTTGTTCACGAGCTCTGTCGAGTACGCCCCGAAGTAGTTCCCGGTGAGTTCAACCACGGTCATTCCTCCATAGTTGTCGAACCGCAGCGAGCGCTGGTCCGCCCGCTCCTGCTGCGCAAGTTCAAGATCGAGGACGCGGCTGAAGTAAAACGGGAACGGGAAGATGTGCCCCTGAATCTCCGCGCCCACGGCCTGCAGCTGGCGCATATATTTTTCTTGCAGCGCCCGCATCTCGGGACTCTTGATTTCTGCCGGGGTGAGTGCCTGAGCAGCGGCAAGACTGCTGCTGCCGATCATGCTGCCTAGCATGAGGACGAGAGCGAGCCACAATTTACTTCTGCGCGTAAACAATCCCGGGAGCTCCGTATGGCGGATCGGACACCATCCGAATGTAAGCGATGAGCGCCTGAATTTCTGATTTCGACAAAGTGTATCCGTAAGGAGCCATCAGCGGCGATCTGTTGAGCGCGGGGCCGCCGTGCGCTATCATCGCAACCAGGTCCGCCTCGCTCATCTTGTTCAGAGTATCGCCTTCCGTAAAGGGATGCGGCTTCTTTTCCAGATTGTCGTAATTCGAGACACGCTCGGGAGACGATTCCTGATTGTGACAGCGCGCGCAATATTGGTCGTTCAATTGACTACCCAGCATCTCCTGATAGCCGAGCCCGATCTCCTCAATCTTCAACTCGACATTCTTGCCCCCCTTGGTCGTTGTGGCGGCGATCAGTTGATACCTGCCCGGGATCGTGCCCAGCGAAATGTTCGAAGTGAATTGGCCGCTTGAGTCAGTGATACCGGCCGCAGGATCAAGGAAGATGCCGTTTGGTCCACGCAGCTCCACAAGCGCGCCCGTGACCGCGTTTCCCTGTTCATCGTTGACCTGCACGACAACCGACTGGGGAAGCTGCGTGCCAACCGCGGTAGTTTGTTTGCCGCCGCTCGATTCCACAACTGCCGCGCCGTAGGCCGTAGCTTTGGGCTGTGAACTCGTGGCCGATTGCCGAGAGCATCCAGCCAAAGCAGCCAGAACCGCCAAGATCGCTATGGAGGCCGCGTGGGTCGCCATGCAGGAGTTGCCTTTCATCGCTTCTTCGCCTCCTGTTTCTCCCCGCCCTTCTGGCTCATCAGGAATGCGGTCAGAGCGCTCGCATCGTCATCGCTCATATTGCGCTTGGGTTCCTGCGTGTCCGCCCGCAACGCCGTGGGATCTTTCATCCATGCAAACACCCAGGCCGCCGTCAGACGCGAGCCAACATGCGTCAGCGTCGGCCCGATGTATCCCTTGTCCTGCTTCGAGTCGATGATATGGCACGCCTGGCATCCATACTTCGAATAGTAGAGTTGCTTCCCTTCTTCGACCTGCGCAGGCGCGTATCCTGACACCGGCATAGAATCGCGATCGACTTTCGGCGATTGATAGACGGCAAGAATGTAGTCGGTCAGCGTGTTGATCTCGGCGTCGGTAAGATTGAACTTCGGCATGCGGCGGATCAGCGCCGGTCGCAGCGTATTCGGATTGCGAAAAAACTGCAACAGCCATTCCCTCTGCACCGAACTGCCTTCCCAAGTCAGATCGGGAGCCATATCCCCGCCACGCCCGTTGATCTCATGACAGGAAAGACAATTCAGGTCGCGAATCAGTTGTCCGGCGTTGCCGGCCGGTTCATAGTGCGAGGGCGCAACTGCCGGCACCGTTTTCGTCGACGGTATGGTGAGCGCCCGCTCGTTGTGCGAGAGCAGCGCATTGGTCAGCGCATCGATCTGTACCGCCGTGAATGTGTATTGTGGCATCTTGAGCGAAGGCCCAAATGCGCGGGGCTGCTTGATCTTCGCGCCAATATAGTCGTAGAGCGTGTGCGGCACTCCCGGAGCAATCGCCAGTTGGTTCACCGGCTTCGAACCGATTCTCGTGAGTTCGGGAGCGAAGTTCTCCGGATGCTTGATCCCGTTGATCTCGTGACAGGACGCACAGCCGTAATCGTTGACCAGACGCTTCCCGTGCGCGATCTGATCGGGCGTCGCAGAATCCAGATGCACATTGGCGAGCAGATCGGCATCCGCCTTGCCCATCAGAAATCCCGTCAACAGACCGACTTCCTGATCGTTGAACCGGTAATGCGGCATCGCGGTTAGCGCATCGTACTCATGCGGATTGCGCACCCACGCCTGCAGCCACTCCGGCTTCGCCTTCGATCCGATCTTTGTCAGCTCCGGCCCAACATTGCCGCCCACCAGATTCCCCGCCGCATTCTGCACCGCATGGCAAGAGGCGCAGAACGATTCACCATACAGGCTGGCCGCTTTCGTCTGCAGCACGGCATCGTCTTTCACTTTCTTTGCCTGGTCCAGCGAAGCCTGCACAATCTTCAACGAAGCCGGCGTGCTCTGCGAAATCAAGAACGCGGAGACATCGCGCGCATCGTCGTCGCTCAGCTTGAAGTTCGGCATGGTCGCAGTCGTCGAGTACGTTTGCGGATCCTTCAGCCACGCAAAGATCCACTCCCGCGAAGTCTTATCCGCAATGTGCGCCAGTGACGGCGGATCGTCGGTCCCGGTGATCACCGTTCCATCCGGACGCTTGATCGTGTGGCAATGCACGCAGCCATACGCGCCCAGCATCTTCCGACCCAGGTTCAACTGCGGAGTCCCTTTCAAATCCTGCTGGTGGCATTGCCCACACGAAGACTCCAGATATTTCGCCGGAAGCAACGGCTCTTCCCAGGCCAGCGTGCTCTTATGAGCGTCTTCCACCGATGTGGCCGTCCCTTGTCCGCGATGGCACACTGAGCAGCCCATTTCTTCCGGCTTGTGCGGAATGGGCGGGTGAAAGCGATACGGCTGAATCTTGATGTCCGAAAGGCTGGCTTCCTTGAGCGCGCTGTGGCAAGTTGTGCAGCGGTCAACCACGCCCATCTCGGGCAGCCAGATCTGTTGAATGCCGGGCTCGAAGTGCCGGCGCAGCGTAACCGCATCACTGCGCTTGGAGATCAGCTTTTCATAACCGCGTTGATACACGTGCCAGTCGGCAAGGAAATCCTTGGCGGGCGCGATCGCCAGCAGCACGAGCAGCACCACGCTCATCCACGCGAACGTCGTCACTACGTCGCCAAACATCTTCTGGCGGATTTTCTCGAATAGGGTCGGGAGTTTCACTTAACTCCTCCAGGGCCAGACCCAAGCCCAGCCCGGGCCGCGGAAAAGTGTGCCGACAGCGGTCAGCACCAC
>JBEKOW010000299.1:0-5077 GCA_049521375.1 Terriglobales bacterium | reverse complement strand
CGGACATCTTCAATCGTGCCGCCAGACCCAGCGCCGCCCTTCAGTCGTCCCAACGCAGCGATGCACACCTTGGAAATCGCTTGCGCATTTCGCAGCCCCACTTTCCGCGAGTAATGAAGATAGTCCCAAAAACCTCTCCGAAGAGAGATCGCGCGAATCAGCTCATCCGGCTCCAAATTCATTTTCTTGTAGCCCGTATGGAAGCCAACGTAGGGCACACGCCGCTCGCCGCGCACCGACACCAGAATCAGTTCCGCTTCGTAAACCAGCAATGCCGGCAAGGAATCGGCCGCAGGAGAGGCATTGGCGATGTTACCGCCCAGCGTCCCCCGATTCTGATTTGCGATCCCGCCGGTCCACGCCGCGGCACTCGCCAGCAACGGGAACTCGCGCGCGATCCCGTCATGCTCCCTCATTTCGGTGTAGGTGCACCCCGCGCCAATCGTGATTTCGTGCGCGCCGACCTCGATGCCGCGCAGCTCCGCCAGATTCCATATGCTCACCAGCTTTCGCGCCGGAAGTTTACCCGCCCCATACAGCACCATCAAATCCGTGCCGCCAGCGATTGGCACCCACTTGCCTGGCTCCGACGCCAAAAGCGCAATCACTGCTTGCAGTGTGCTTGGCGCAATCAATTCGTAATCGGCGGGGTCGGATCTCATGCGACTATCTTTTTGCCCCGGCATTGCCGCGCGCCGCCTGCACAACGGCTTCGAAAATCTGCATATAGCCCGTACAGCGGCAAAGATTACCCGCCAGCCCTTCCCGAATCTCTTCCAGGGAAGGCTCGGGCTTCTTGCTCAACAGATGACAGGCGCTCAGAATCATTCCGGGAGTGCAAATGCCGCATTGCGCGCCCCCGCATTCCAGAAAAGCTGTCTGCATAGCGCTCAATTGTGTGCCCTCAGCGATGCCCTCAATCGTAGTCAGACTGGCGCCCGCCGCCTGAAGCGCCGGGATGAGGCAGCTATTCACCAGCTTTCCGTCCATCAGCACGGAGCAGGATCCACATTCACCCTCTCCGCAACCTTCCTTCGCGCCCGTCAACTCAAGCTCTTGCCGAAGAACGTCCAGCAGCCTTGCCATGGGAAAGATGCGAACCGTCTCCTGCTTGCCGTTCACCGTGAAGGATATTTCGCATGTCCCGTGACCCTGGTTGTCGCTGGAATACCGGCTCATCGTTCCCCGCCGGCGCAAACGGCTTCAAAGATATCTTCCGGTAAGAGCGGAACCGAGTCGAAGCGGGTTCCGATCGCATCTTCTATCGCGTTGACGATCGCCGGAGCCGGACCATCCATTGGAAGTTCGCCAATACCCTTTGCTCCATAAGCTCCGTGCACATTGCCCATTTCTTCGAAGAAAACTCGAATCGGCGGCAAGTCCGCAGACGTCGGCATGATGTAATTCGTCATCTGGCCGTTCTGCATGCGTCCATTTTGCCAGACAACTTTTTCATAGAGCGCAAACCCGATCCCTTGCGCCACGCCTCCCGCAATTTGACCCTTCGCGAGAACCGGGTGAAGAACTCTGCCGACTTCCTGTAGAGCCACAAAATCCTCAACCCGTGCACTGTAGGTCGAAAGATCCACCGCAACCTGCGCGATATAAACCGCCCATGCAAATGTCGCGTAGGCCTCACCGCGATACTTCTGATCGTCCCAGAAAACTCCCTCGGGAGGCTCGTAGCGCGCCAGCGACCGCAGTTGACCGTGCTCGGCGATGTGCCGCCGGCAGGCCGCGCGAAATTCTTCGGGTGAGTAAGAAACACCAAGCGAGCCGTTTGCGATGAGCGTCTGTTTAATTCCAACAGCAGCCGATCTAACCAGACTGCCGACAACCATCACTGTGCGCGAAGCAACGGTCGGCCCGCTGTTCGGAACCTGATTCGTATCCGGCTGCGCGATCCGCACATCTTCATAGGGCAAATCGAGCGCCTCGGCCGCAATCTGGCAGAGGACGGTATTGGTCCCCTGCCCGAACTCGGTACTGGAAACAAGCACACTAACGCTACCGTCCACGCAACCTTCAACCGCTACGACAGAAGCCAGATAGCGTTCGCCTGATCCGGTAAACCCCGCGCCATGCAGAAAAGCTGCGATCCCCATTCCTCTTTTGACCGGCCCCGCCTCGTTCTCTTGCCCAAAGCGCGCTCTCTTCGCGTCGTAGTCGGAAAGTTCAAGTGCTCGATCAAGAAGTTTTCCCAGATCGATTTCTTCGCGGATGGTTTGCTCGGTGGTCGTGGTTTGTCCCGGCTTCAGGAAATTGCGCCGGCGGACTTCTACCGCAGAAAGTCCCACGACCTGAGCGATCCGGTCCATGTGCCGCTCCATCGCAAACAGACTTTGTGGCGCGCCAAAACCACGAAACGCCCCGTGCGGCGGAGCATTCGTCGCTACCGCCTTCCCGCGTATACGGACATTGGGCCAATAGTACGGCCCGCCCGCATGAATGGTGCCCCGCGATAGCACGACCGACGACAACGTCGCGTAGGCGCCGCCATCGATCGTGAAGTCAATCTCTCCGCCTAGAATTGTCCCGTCCTTGCTGACCGCCGTGCGGTGGCGCGTGCGCGAAGGATGTCGTTTCGTCGTCGCCGTCATATCCTCCAGCCGGTCGTAGATAATCTTCACCGGCCGTCCCGACTTCATGGCGAGCAGCGCTGCGTGGCCCGCAATCATCGAGGGATAATCTTCTTTGCCGCCGAACGCGCCTCCCGTCTCAACCTGCACTACGCGAACCTTCTCGGCGGGCAGATTGCACAGTGCCATCAGCGCCTTGTGAACGTAATAGGGACACTGCAGCGATCCCCACACCGTGATGCCTTGCTCGCGATCAAAAGCTGCAATCACGCCGTTGTTTTCAATGTAGAGTTGCTCCTGAGCCCCCGTCGTGTACTCGCCTTCGACAATGTGATCCGCTTTTGTCCAGACACTGTCAACGTCACCTTTCTCGATCAAAAATGTTTTGAATGTGTTGTCATCTCCCCAGATCGTTTGCGTGCGTCGTTCACTGTCTTCAATGCTGAAGATAGCCGGCAAGGACTCATATTCGATCCACACGCCATCCACCGCCTTCCGCAGAAGATGAGGGTTTGAATGCGCCAATAGCAAAATCGGCTCCTCGGGATGATTGACCTTGCCTTCCGCCAGGCAGGGCTGATCGTCTCCGATTAAAGCGATGCAGTTCTTCCCCGGAATATCTTTTGCCGTGACTAACACAAATGTGTCCCATTCAATCTGCGGATCGAAAGAAATTTGCTTGATCACCCCGCGCGCAACCTGGCTGCGGACCGTTGCGCCGTAGAGCATCCCCGGCATGGCGATGTCGTCGATGTACCGCGCCGCGCCAGTCACTTTGTCGCGACCTTCCTTGCGCGGAACCGACTTGCCTATGATGTTCTCTGCTGCCATGCAATATCCATCCCCAACATCTCGCTAGCGCCGAACCTCCAGCCCTCTTGCTTCGGCCGTGAAATGCCCGTCACAAAAGACGCGCAGACCGCGCAAGTAGGTCGCCTTCACCACACCCCGCAGTTTCTCTCCCATGTAAGGAGACACAGGATAGCGATAATACAGTCGATCTGCGCTCGCCACGAATTCCTCTTCTGGTTCGAAAATTACGAGGTCCGCATCATATCCTGCCGCAATTCGGCCCTTGCGCCCGCGGCATCCCGCCAGTCGAGCCGGCGCATCCGCCATCCACCGGGCGATATCGATCAAAGAGAATCCCCGCGAGCTGGCCTCGGTCCACATGAGTGGAAGCGCCAGCGAAAGGCTTGCAATGCCTCCCCACGCAGTCTTGAAATTTCTCTCTTCGAGCCGCTTCATCGCAGGCGGACAAGGCGAGTGATCGGTCGCCACCAGATCGATGATCCCGTCCTTCAGACCCTGCCACAACCTCTCGCGGTTTTCCCGGGAGCGAATCGGCGGGGCACACTTGCACAAAGTAGCTCCGTCCGGAATCTCTTCCGCGCAGAAGTGCAAATAGTGAGGACAAGTCTCCACGGTCACCGGAAGCCCCTCCGCCCGTGCCTCGCGCAATTCAGCCAGCGCGGAACTCGCCGAAAGATGAACAATGTGCAACCGGAACTTGTACTCCCGGCAAAGCGATAGCAACAGCCGAATCGCTGACAGCTCGGCCTCTTCCGGGCGCGATTGCAGATAGGTGGAGTAGCAACCCCAATCGGCATTTTCATTATCCAGAGCCCGAGTGGCGTCATCCACCGGTCCGGGGAGTTCCGCGTGCACCAGCAGTGGCAGGCCAGTCCTGGCTACGTGAGGCAGTGCCGCGCGAAGCTCGCCTTCGCTGACCATCGTGAAGCCTTCGATGCCAGGATGAATCAGAAAACACTTGAAGCCCGGCACGCCCGCCGCAGCCAGCGCTTCGATATCCGTCTGATTGTCGCTGACTACACCGCCCCAGGCCAGCCAATCGACCCAGCATCGCCCTCGGGCGGCTTCGCGTTTGGCAGCCAGCGCGGTAACCGTAGCGGTTGGCGGCAGACAGTTGAGCGGCATGTCGACCAGCGTTGTGTAGCCGCCTGCCGCCGCAGCCCGGGTTGCAGTCTCAAATCCTTCCCATTCGCTGCGTCCCGGATCATTGATATGCAGATGGGAATCGACAAGTCCCGGAAGAATTACCGAGTCTCCGAAGTCGTGCACTTCCGCCCCGGCGGGCATTTGTTTCGTCGGGACGACACCGGTAATCTTTCCTTCGCGCACCAATATCGCGCTCGGACCAATCCCCCCAGGGGTCGCGACGCGCTGAGAAACAAAAGCCCGCTCGTCCATGCCCGAGCCTATCGCGCCCAGCCGCGTTTTTCAATCTGTAGCTTGAGTCCAGCCGACGAACGTAACCCGGAAACGCTTTGCGTATTTCTTCGCTCCGCTTATACTTGCTGCCAAAAACATCGCCCCCAATGCTCCGCATTGAATACGCAGCCTTCGGGGAGCCAGAGGGCGCACCGCTTGACGATTACGCTATGAACGAGCCAGACATCCGAAAAGCCTTCATGACCCGCGCTATTGAACTCTCGCTCGAAAATGTAAGCACTGGGCGCGGCGGGCCGTTCGGGTCA
>JBEKOW010000298.1:0-5087 GCA_049521375.1 Terriglobales bacterium | reverse complement strand
CCGTTGCCGTAGGTGTCCACTTCGAAACCGTGGGTATGGAGTGTGCCTTCCATCTGCTCGGGAAACTCGACGGCGATTCCGTCCTTGCTTCGCGCGCCCATGATGACCATGGGCTCTGTCCACGTGCATTTCCGTTTCGCGAGTTTCAGCGCATGACCGGGACGGTCGGGAACTTCAATGGAATAGCTGGGATCCGGCTTGGCGCATCGCACCGAGCCCTTCACGTCGATCAATTTTCGGACGCTGCCACTCTTCTCCGCTTTGTCTTTTTCTTTTTCGGCGCCGGATTCCTGCGCACTTAAGGGAATGGAGCACACGAGGAGCGGCAGCAGCAGGAAATAGAATGGAATACGGGCCCGGAAACTTCTCACCTGAAACATTCGCCGATCGGTCCTTTTTGCCCTATAAAGCGTGGTCTACCGCGTTCAACTGCACACAGTCCCCACTTCCTGTCCCGTGTGCCATAACCGAGTACCTGGACACCGGCGGTATAACATCGCGCAGGGGATAAACAAAAAAGGGAGGGGCTTACTAGCGCCAGTAGTTTTATACCTGAAACTGCCCGCAAAGAGCACAAAAAAAACAACCCGAAAGGGCATTACACCTGTTCTGAATCTGTCCAGCACCTGTAGGGCCAGAACCGCGCCTTCCCGCGCCCCGTAAGCCTTTTGACGCCAACAACCTGACGGGTTGGTCGGGAACGGGGTGAAATGGAATGTCCCAGAAGTCCAAGAAGCGAGTGACTCGTAGTTATTTGTGTCGCAGCCTACAACACGTCGCGTTGTGGCACTTCCGCGCGCAGCCCCAGGTCCATGAACTCCAGGTCGCGGGCTTCGTCGCGCACCGAACTGAGGGCCACCATCACCTCGCGGATGTAATACAACGTGCCCACCAGCAGGCAGATCATGGCCAACACAAATACCACCACTGCGGCCAGAGCCGCCCCCGGCACATAAAGCCCCAATCCCAGCAGCAGACAGGAAGCGATGGTTGCGGCCAGGGAAATCAGAACCATCAGGAAACTCCGGCGAATGATCTCGGCTCGCCTTTCAATCGATGCGATCTGCGAAGTATAGGCCTCGGCCTCCTGCATGCGATCATTGCGGGCCGCGTCATGTTTCGCATGTACGAACTGCCGCAGCCGGCTCACAATGCCCATCAACCGGACGTTGATCGATAGCACCAGCAGCGCGGTAGCGGAGACAAAAATCGCCGGAGCAAGAAATGCTTGAAACAGGCGGAAGATATCAGTCATAAAACTCTTTGGATTGTAGGGCCAACGACTCGCCGGCAGTCCGGCGGGCGCCGTACCCGCCGTTCATCTCAATGCGCCACAAACTCCCGCACAGTTTTCAGAAACATCTCCGGCTGATCGACGAATGTCATGTGCCCGCTCCTGGGCAGAATAACCAACTGCGATCCCGCAATCCTCTCGTGCATCTCCTTCGACATTTTAGGATCGCTCTCATCGTGCTCGCCCACGATGATCAGCGTGGGAACCTTGATCTCGGAAAGCCGGTCCACATACTCGACCTCTTTCAGGTTTCCATCGACGATAAACTCCCCATCCGATCCCCACATCTCGCGGTACACGTCCCACGCCGTAGTCGTGTTCGAACTCACTGGGTCATAGTTCGGATCAGGCTGGTTGACGTAGATGTAAGGAAAATATCCCTTGCCCCACGCGAGCTTCGCGTATTCCTCCGGATAGCGTCCGTGCTCCCAGATTTCGCCCTTCCCGAACAGTCCGGCCGCTTCGAGCGCGTTGAGCCGCTCGCGATCCTTCGGATCCATGTCAGCCTTCATCTTCGCCAACGCCTCGTTGATTTCCTGCGTGCTGGCAAACGTGCTCCCCAGAATCAGATGCGAAAGATTTTTCTGGTACTTGAGCGCATAAGCCTCGACCAGCACGCCCCCAAACGAATGTCCCAGCATGCTGATCTTGCCGAGACCAAGCGCCACGCGGACAGCCTCCAGATCCTCCACCATGTTGGCCACGTTGTATTGCTTTGGATCCTCGACCTTCGCCGATTTCCCCGATCCGCGCTCGTCAATAAACACCAGCTTGATCGAGCGCATCAGCGGCAAAAGATATGGCAGAAAGTAGTCGTGCGACGCGCCCGGTCCGCCGTGCACAATCATCAGCGGCGCGCCGCGCCCAACCGTCTCGTAGTAGATCAGTACGCCGTGGCTGTCCACAAAGCCCGACTGAACCGGATAAAGGCTGGACGTCGCGCTTTGGCCGAAGCAACAAGAGCACAAAACCAGAAACAAAAATAAAAATATTCGAAGTCGCATCCCGCAAATCCTAGCACAGCGAATCTTCAGCGGTCCGTGTAGCGCGGGCACTCCTGTCCGCGCGCCTGCAGCGAGCGTGAAACCCGGAATTGACTGCCGTTTCGTTCCGACCAACAATGTCTCCGTGCGAAATCTAGCGGCGCTTTTGAAGACCGTACTCTTTACCATCCTCGTCCCCGGAACGGTAGCGGGATACATTCCATGGGCCCTGCGACGGCACGCGTCTATCGCAACCAACGGCATCGAGGAAGTCGCCGCGATCGCGGTCATCGCCACCGGAATCCTCATCTACCTGCACACCGCCTTCTGGGGCTTCGCCTGGACTGGAGGCGGCACACCCGCTCCTATTGCGCCCACCCGCTCTCTAGTAGTGAGAGGCCTCCACCACTACGTGCGCAACCCCATGTACCTCGGAGTAGCGCTCACCATCGCCGGACAGGCCTGGCTGTTCCACTCCCGCGAGGACGCGATCTTCGCAGTCTGCATGATCCTGATCGCGCACCTGTTCGTCATCTCTTATGAGGAACCAGCCCTGCGAAAACAGTTCGGCGAAGAATATGCTCGTTACCGAACTCAAGTGCCACGATGGATTCCGCGACTTAGGCTTTAGGCTTCGACTTTCAGCTCGGCCGATCCGACCGAAAGTCCACCCGTGAAGTTTGCATCGAAAACCTAAAGCCCAGAGCCTAAAGCCTAGAGCCCATCTCCCGAGCCTAGCGCCCACACCCGCCCTTCTGGTACTTTGAAGAGTTTTCAGCAGTCAACCCAGGTGAAACGCACATGCCAGCCATCAAATTCCGTGGAGTGGACTTCATTCAATTCGATTCCCTGCTCAACGACGACGAGCGCCTCGTGCGCGACACCGCCCGCAAGTTCATCGAAGACAATCTCGTGCCCATCATCGAAGAGTGCAATCGCGCCGGGCGCTTCCCCCGCGAACTAGTCAAGCCCATGGCCGACCTCGGCTTCTTCGGCGCATCCCTGCAAGGCTATGGCTGTGCCGGCATGTCGAACGTCGAATACGGACTGGTGACCCAGGAACTCGAGCGCGGAGACTCCGGCGTCCGCTCCTTCGTCAGCGTGCAGTCAGCCCTCGTCATGTATCCGATCTACACCTTCGGCTCCGACGAGCAGAAAAATACCTGGCTCCCCGCCCTTCAGAAAGGCGAAAAGCTAGGCTGCTTCGGCTTGACCGAGCCCGGCTTCGGCTCCAATCCCGGAGGCATGCGCACCCGCGCCAAAAAAGTCGGCAAGGAATACATCCTCAACGGCGAAAAAATGTGGATCACCTCCGGCACCATCGCCGACGTAGCCGTAATCTGGGCAAAAGTCGAAGACGAGAAAGACAAAGTCCGTGGATTTCTAGTCGAAACCGACCGCCCCGGCTTCAAGGCCGATGACATCCACGGCAAGTGGTCGCTGCGCGCCTCCGTCACCAGCGGCCTGTCCCTGCAGGACGTCCACATCCCCGAGTCAAACCTTCTACCAGGTACCGGAGGCCTCAAGTCTCCGCTGATGTGCCTCAACCAGGCGCGCTACGGAATCGCCTGGGGAGCCGTCGGAGCCGCCATGGCCTGCTATGACTGCGCCCTCCAATATGCTCTGCTGCGCAAACAATTCCGCGACCAGCCCATCGCCTCGCACCAGCTAATCCAGGAAAAACTTGCCTGGATGATCACCGAGATCACTAAAGCGCAGCTTCTGATTCTTCAGGTAGGACGCCTCAAAGACGCCGGCAAAGTCGAGCACCAGCACATCTCCATGGCCAAAAGAAACAACGTCTGGATGGCCCTCGAATGCGCCCGCATGTCCCGCGACATCCTCGGAGCCAACGGAGTCGCCGACGACTACCCCATCATGCGCCACCTCATGAACCTCGAATCCGTAAAAACCTACGAAGGCACCCACGACATCCACACCCTGATCATCGGATCAAGCGTAACGGGGATCGACGCGTTCTAATCGAGGCGGACGTCAATTTGTACGACGCTGCACTCGATCGGCAATCTTCTTAGTTTCGGAATCGGCTTGGGCTCGTTCCTCGCGGGTCATTTTGGCGGCACGTTCGTTAATCTGAGCTGCGAAACGGTCCGACGCATCCGCCAGCGCCTCCCGGAGCAACATCTTGATGTACGTCTGGTACCCCACGCCTTTTCGCGCCGCCAACCGGCGCGCCGTTTCCAGGTCCTTCGTCGCGATTCGCAGAGTCACCGGCTGGGATGGTTTCGCTCCTTGCAGCAAACTGCCCAGCGTCGCCGGCCGCTTCTGTTTTATCCGCTGCCGGATCTCAGCCTCGATCTCGGAACGATGAGCATCCCACCACGCCGCTTCTTCAGACTCGCGCGAGAACTTCGGAATCACCGCCGGTTTCATTTTTGTCTTAGGCATACTTACTCTGGTCCCCACTCCTTGAGATAAAGATGCGCAGTCTGTTTGTCCGCAGTCCAGCCCGTTATCGGACGCATCGGCTCGCCCCGAACCGTGAACACGACACTCAATACACGGCCGGCGCGTGTTGCACCCACAGCAACCCAGCGTTGTTCGTTTCCTTCCATCTGGTACTCCAACAGCAAGTGATTTCCCGCCAACACGTCTTCCGCGTCCGAACGGCTGATCCCATGGAGCGCGAGATGCCTTACATTGTGCTCGTCCCAGTCGAACTCGGACTCATCGCGCACGGGATATATTGTACATTACTTGTACATACACTGCGAATGGTTTTCTTAAGTATCTGGATTTGAGGTAGCAGAATGGCCCACCGCCCGAAGACTGGCGGCGCAACCCGCCTC
>JBEKOW010000297.1:0-5425 GCA_049521375.1 Terriglobales bacterium | reverse complement strand
ACCAGTATGTTCAAACGAGCTTTTACGGCGCCGCGGAGTAAATCCAGCATGGGCTGGGTCAGCGTCTGTGTGGCCAGTAGATCCTGCTCGGTGATCGGAACGTTCCCAAAACGCCGAATGGAAAGGTGTGGACCATCAAGGGCAAGCGGAGGAATGATCACGTTGACGCGGGAGCCGTCGGCGAGACGGGCATCCACCATGGGTGAGGATTCATCCACGCGTCGCCCGATCGCGGCGACAATCTTATCGATGATCTGCATGAGGTGTGCATTGTCCTTGAAGATGACGCCGGATTCTTCAAGGACGCCCGCGCGCTCGACGTAAATTTCTTTGGCACCGTTGACCAGGATGTCGCTGATGGTGGGATCCTGGAGCAGGGGTTCAAGAGGGCCGAGACGGAAGACCTCGCTGAGAATATCGAGCGACAGCCGGTCCTTTTCCGCGGAGGTGAGCTGCGCCACGCTGGGCGGCATTTTCAGATGCGCGGCCAGGTCTCGAATTACCGCGTACACCTCGCGCCGCGTATCGTCATCCGATTGCATCGCCACTTTATTCAGGTCGAGGTGGTTCAGCAAATCACGATGGATTCCGATTTTGAGGTCCAGATAGGCGCGGAAGTCCAGAGCGCCTCCTTTGTCACTTTGCCCGGCGCTGCGGGGAAGCGAGTGCTGAGTCGTAATATAAATCAATCCAGAATATGCAACACTGCGATGCTGATGTTGCCGGCGAATGAAAGTCTCTCTTGCTTGGAAGGAACTTAACTCATGATTGCGATGCGTAAGGCTGTTTTGCCCGTAACCTTTTGCCTGTTGCTGGCCTGCGTTTCCCATGCGCAAACTACTTTGCCGTTCGACATTGTTATCAGCAACGGCAAGATCGTCGACGGAACCGGGTCGCCGTGGTATTCGGGGGATGTCGGCATCCGCGACAGCCGGATCGCGGCCATTGGAAATCTTTCGGCCGCGCAACGAAAGCGCACGTTGGATGCCGGCGGGAAAATCGTGGCGCCCGGGTTCATCGATATGCTGGGCCAGTCCGAAACGACGATTCTGGTCGATCCGCGGCTACCCTCAAAGATCTATCAGGGAATCACGACGGAAATTACAGGGGAAGGAGGGTCGGCCGCGCCGCTCAACGACTCCCTCATTCAAGCCGACCGTCCCGCGTACGCGCATTATAAGGTTAACGCCGACTGGCGCACGTTTCGGCAATACTTTGCCCGGCTCGAAAAGCAAGGGATGGGCATTAATCTTGCGAGCTACGTCGGAGCCACGCAAGTGCGGCGCATGGTGCTGGGCGACGACGATAAACAGCCCACGGCGGTCCAGTTGGCGCAGATGAGATCCCTGGTGCGTGATGCGATGCGCGATGGCGCGATGGGTGTCTCGACGGCTCTTGAGTACGCTCCGGCCCCCTATGCAAAAACCGGGGAACTGATCGCGCTTGCATCGGAGGCGTCGCAGTTCGGCGGAATTTATGCCAGCCACATCCGCGACGAGGGCGACAGCATTTTCGATGCGCTGGACGAGGCGCTGCGCATCGGCCGGGAGGCGCACATTCCGGTGGAGATCTGGCATTTGAAGGTGGCGGGAAAGAACAACTGGGGACGCATGCCCGAAGTAGTCGCCAAAATCAATCAAGCCCGCGCGCAGGGCGTGGATATCTCCGCGGATACTTACGCTTACACCGCGTGGTTTAACAGCATGTCCGCGTTCATTCCCCCGTGGGCCCATGACGGAGGAGATGCGAAACTGGTGGAGCGACTCAAGGATCCAGCGACCCGTGCGCGCATTCGCAGGGAGATGCAAACTCCTTCCCGGGAATGGGACAACGAATGGCAGGAGATTTCCGGTCCACAGGATGTGATGATCGGCGCGGTGCAGAACCCGGCCCTCCGACCGCTCCAGGGCAAGCGCCTGAACGAAATCGCCGCGTCGTGGAACAAAGATCCCATGGATTCTCTGTTTGACATCCTGATCGAAGACGAAGCGTTCACCGATTGCGCCGTCTTCGGCATGTCGGAACCCGATGTCGCGCTCGCTTTAGTCCAACCATGGGTCTCGATTGACAACGACTCGTCCGGAACATCGCCGGAGGGCATACTCGGTGAGGAGCATCCGCATCCCCGCGCCTACGGCACCTTTCCGCGCATCCTGCGCAAATACGTGAGAGAAGAAAAAAAGCTTACGCTGGAGGATGCCATTCGCAAATTTTCCGCATTGCCCGCCCAACGGATGCGTCTCACCGACCGCGGCGTTCTCAAACAGGGCATGTGGGCGGACGTGGTCATTTTCGATCCGGAAAGCATTCGAGATGTTGCAACTTTCGATAATCCCAACCAGTTGTCGCAGGGAATGGAGTCCGTGCTGGTGAATGGTGTTCCGGTAATCGAGAACGCCAGAATGACAGGAGCCTTGCCGGGGAAAGTTCTGCGCGGGCCGGGCTACGTGCGGTAACAGTGAAGCGGCCAAGGAAAATGGCAACGCCATCGCGCCGTGTTTAAGGGATTCGTGCGCTTCTCAGCGATGTGATTGATAACGGTGATTGATCCGGCAGTGGGCAAGCAGTTCGAAGGTTGGGCATGACTGGACGATTATTGAGCGACAAGACTAACGCGCTTTTGCGCGGCGTTCGCTAGATGTAGAATTCTGAGCGTTGGGAGTGGGGGCCCAATTTATGAATACGAGCCCGCCGATCGCTGGCCCGGGTGCGCAGCAACTAACATCTTCTGCCAGGCACGGTTCTCCAGCGCCAGCCGCGTATCGAAAGCGCCACGCTGCAATCGTGCGCGTGACCCACTGGATTACCACGGTGGCATTTCTCGCGCTGCTCGTCAGCGGAGGAGAGATCGTGCTCTCGCATCCACGTTTTTACTGGGGTGAAACCGGTAACGTAAACATGCGCCCCTGGCTCAATCTTCACCTGCCGTCCTCCAGGGATACTGTCCCGACCGGCTATGGCTATGTGCTCCCGGACCAGAACGGCTGGAGCCGTTATCTCCATTTTCAGGCGGCATGGCTTGTGGTCGGGACGGGTTTGTTCTATCTGCTATTCGGATTCCTCGCCGGGCATTTCCGGCGCAACCTGTTGCCCGCAGCTTCTGATTTGTCTCTTAAGCATCTTGGCGGTTCGCTGGTTCGACATTTGCATTTTGAGCGGCCGGGCGAGGAAGAAGCATGGTCTTATAATGTGCTCCAGCGCCTCACCTACCTGCTCGTGATCTTCGTCTTGTTCCCGCTGATGATCTGGACGGGGCTGGCCATGTCGTTCGGGTTCACCTCGGAATTCCCTGTCGCCGTTCGGCTCCTGGGAGGTCAGCAGACGGCGCGCAGCCTGCACTTTCTGCTGACGATATGCCTTGTGCTGTTCCTGTTAATTCACGTGCTCATGGTCATTGTTGCTGGATTTCGAAATCGCATGCGCGCCATGATTACAGGGACAATGATTACAGGAACAATGATCACCGGTCGCGCTACCCCACCGACGGAGTAAAGCTATGAACAATGTCTCTCGACGCACATTCATCACCGCAGGGCTGACAGTGGCCGCGGGTGCATCCGGGATTGCAGTCGCCGCCAAAATCGCGCAGCATCATGGACTCATCCCGCCAGACGGGAGAGGCCTTTACGGGGCAGGAGAAACGCTGACCTACGCGGCGCAGCGACTTTTGACCCGCCATTCCATGGCCCGTGAATTTTCCCGCAGCGAGATCTCGGAAAATCCGTTCGCAAATGAAGTCGATCCGTTGGGCGATGAATTCAAACGACTCCAGGCAGCCAGTTTCATAGACTGGCGGGTGACCGTGGACGGCATGGCGGCGCGGCCGGCCTCGTTCTCGCTTTCGGAGATCAGGAGTTTCCCCACCAGTACGCAGATAACCATGAACGGCTGTGAGGAAGGATGGACTTACATCGCCGAATGGACCGGGGTGCCGCTCTCTTACATCCTGGACCGCGTTGGCGCCCTGCCCCAGGTACGTTACGTCGTGTACCGCTCGTTCCAGCCTGACTGGTGGGAGAGCATCGACATGGCGGACGCTTTGCACCCGCAAACGCTTCTCGCCCATCGCATGAACGGAAACGAACTTCCCGTGCCGTTCGGAGGCCCGCTTCGACTGCGAGTGCCGCGTCAACTTGGTTACAAGAGCGTGAAATATATCAATCGCTTGATTCTGACGGACAACCTTAAAGCCTTCGGTAAGGGTCTGGGTGGCGCTAACGCCGATGGCGGCTACGCGTGGTATGCGGGCATTTAAGCTGTATGCTGGGAATCTTTGGCTTGGCCGATGCCACGCCGTGTCACTTCATCGATTCCACCCGATGCGGCTGGTCGGCCGCGCCGATCGGACTTACTTGCCTGCGGTCGCGGCTTTTGCTGCCGGAGCCGCAATCGTCATCGAATCCGGCTCCGTCCAGACTTCCTTGCCGCTTGTCATGTCGAGACGGTGCATGGTGATCTTCAGGCTGCCCCGATCCACCTCGACCTGCAGGTAGTGGTAGTTGATTTCCTTGCTCTGGAACGGATCGTCCTTGGCGCGCTCGATAGGATAGGCGTGCGCTCCCGCGCCGCCACTGACAAAGTACGTCACACCGCCGTGTTCGTGGCGCTCGTAGTTATGCACGTGCCCGGAAAAAACCACCATTCGAGCGCGCTGGCTCGCCTGCCTCGCCTCCAGCATCCTGGCCAGTTCGTGCTCCTCGGGCCGCGACGAATGTCCTCCACCATACATCTTCTTATCCGATGAGCTTGTGTAAGGGGGATGATGCAGCACGAGGAACACGAAGTCCACGTCGCTGGGAAGGCTGTCCAACTCCTGCTTGAACCATTGGCCTTGCGGGCCGGAAGTCTCGTCCAGCGCGCTGTCGAGATCGTGGTTTCCGAGCGTGGGATAAACCGGAACTTTCTTCTCGCGCCAGATCGCGGTTTCGCTGTCCCACACCTTCCAGTCGTCCTTGTCATATCCGTTGTAGACAATGTCGCCAGTTAGTACCACAAATGCCGGATTGGTCTGCGCGATGGCTTGCACCAGCGCCTGCCGCACGGGAGGATTGGCCGCGTCGGTGTCCTCGGGATCGTGGAAGCGCGAGTCTCCATAAGCGACAAAGTGGAACGACGTGCTCACCGGGGCTTGTAACTCGACCGGCTCGACCGGTCCCGCAGCCTGCGAATGCGATCGCGAGCAGGCCACACAGCCCAGAAAGAGAATGACGACCGGCAACTTCTGAAGGAATTTCATCTATCGGCTCACCACCAGTATTTCAAACTGCCCCGCCTCCGCCGCCGACAAAAACAGCTTGTGCGTCTTGGGATCGAGCGCCATGGTCTTTGCCTTGGGCAGCGTCTTCACGGTTTGCACAATTGAGTATTTGTCCGGACTATCCTCGTGAATCACCGTGATCGTGCCTTCGCCGTTGGAATTGAAAAT
>JBEKOW010000296.1:0-7301 GCA_049521375.1 Terriglobales bacterium | reverse complement strand
GCCGAGCGTAACCTGATTTCGAATATTCATGCTCGCGGAATCAGCCCTGCGGAGGCGGCTGTGCGGATTGTGGAGCTCGCGGGGCAGATGATGGGCGCAAAGTGCAGCGGCACGCAGTTGCGCGCGGAGCCTGAGAGGCTCGCGGAGTAAGGGCATTTCCGGCGCTTCGATGAGGAGCGGCGGACGACATCGAGCTGCCGTCCGCCGTCGAGGAAGGGGAGGTGCACTGCCGGTCGAACTAGGGCATTTCGACTACACGCGTCAGCTGTGGCTGGGGCTCGCCGCTGGCTGCGGCGTTTTTATCTTCGGCGCCCAGCAAACGGGCCGCGATCCGCAAAGCGTCCATCTCCTTGCGAACGCGGATCAGTTCCTGCTCTTTAATTTTCAGGACGTCGTACGGGTTCTTCATCGGGGAAGGGCCTCACTGCAAATTCAGACTAGGTACGCCTGTCAGTTTCACAGTAAGCCAACTCGGCGTCGCTGGGAAGCTGCCGGAGGTGCATTGCGGCGGCGGGTTGTGTCGGGCTTCGGGCGGGCTGAACGGCCGGTGCCCGTTATCCCTTAGTTAATGGCCCAAATGATAGGGGTGATTCTTCGAAATAGTGAAGGCGCGGTATATCTGCTCGAGGAGCACAACCCGCGCCAGTTCATGCGGCAACGTCATTTTTCCGAGCGATAACGTCATGCCGGCTTGCCGGCGGGCATCTTCGGAAAAGCCATCGCTGCCCCCAATTGCAAACAGCAGCGGAACGGCATTGACCTGTTCGCGCTCCAGCATCGCGGCCAGTTCTTCGGAGGAATACTGCTTGCCGCGCGAATCGAGGAGCACCAGTTTGTGGCGTTCGTTTTTTCCGCGGCGGCCGTCGCCGCGCCGTTCGCCGCTGGCCAGCGACAAAATCGCGGCTTCATCTTTTATCGCGACGCCCTCCACCTCGGCGTAGTGTGAAATTCGTTTGAGATATTCGCCGGCCAGGGACTGGATCGCAGGCTCTTTGGTTTTGCCGATCCATGCGACTTTGATTTTCACGGCGCGCTCACGCTACTCCAGACGCAAGAATCACATCCGCGCCGAAGCGGATCTCGTCCCCAACCCGGTAGCGTTCGATCGCGGCTTTCGCTTCTGCTCGGATGGCGGCCCACTTCTCGTCCGGAACGCGCTCCAGCATCGGCCGAAAGGGAGCGGCGACGGCGCAGGCATACTCGAATAGTTCCTCCGAGTCACCCAGCCACGTCCAGGGGAGATTGCGAGTCGATTCCTCTACGCTTTGAAATCCCGCAGCGCGTAACACTTCAGAAAGCGATCCGGTGGTGGAATATCGAAATGGATCGGCGCCTCCGGTGGGCAGCATCTCGCCGCCGACATGACGATGCACAATCTTCATGGTGGATTGCCAGTAGGGCTGCTCGACCGGACCCCAGGCAGCGAAGCAGGCTCGCGCCCCCGGCTTCAATACGCGGCGCAGCTCGGTCATTGCGCGCTTGGCGTCGGCGAAGAACATCACGCCGAAACGGCAGGTCGCGAGATCGAAGGTCTTATCGGCAAACGGAAGCGTGTGCGCGTCGGCTCGCTGCGTCGTGAAATTCGCGAGCTTCTTGTTGCCGGCGCGTTCGGCGGCGATTTCGAGCAATTCTGAACTCTGATCGGTTGCGATCACCGAGCCTTGCGGGCCCACTCGCTCAGCCACGCTGATCGCAGGTTCACCTGTGCCGCTCGCCAGATCGAACACTTTCATCCCTGCAACCGGGCGCGCGTACTCCACCAGCGCCTCGGTCACAGCCGCGCCCATCACAGCCGACTTCGCCTTCCATTTCTCGGCGGCGACCATGCGGTAGGAAGAACTCCATGGGGCGGTGGAGGGCGCGGTCATCTCAGGCCTTCTTCCTGCGCGGACTCTTGCGGGCAACGCTGGGCGCGTCGGCGACTTGGCCGGATTTTGGAACCCGCGCTTTCTTCGGCTTGGCGATGAACTCTGCCGGCTCAATGCGTTTGGCCGACTTCCACAACCGTTCGAGATCGTAGAACTGGCGGGCTTTTTCGGAAAAAATATGCACGACGAAGTCCACGTAATCGAGCAGCACCCACTCGGCCTGCTTGTAGCCTTCTTTGTGAGTCACGCGCATGCCGATCTGTTCGAGGCGCTCATCGACCGCATCGGCAATCGCCTGGATTTGCCGCGAATTCGATCCGCTGCACATCACGAATCGGCCTGCTTATCCTGACAGGCGAGGATGGCTTCGTTTACTTGCTGCTTGAGGGAACTATTTTTGGACATAGACGACTTCGATGATTGTAAATGAGTTGCGGGTTGCGAACAGGAACCGCGGGCTGCGAGTCTCAAGTACCGAGGCACGCGGCGCAATCAACTCAGCGACCATTTGGCGCCCGTTCTCGATTGCTCGCAACTCGTGGCTCGTTACTCGCAACTCGCAACGCGCGGCTCAAAGCTCGCAGCTTCTTACCGGTACAGTCCCGTCTTCTTTATGTAGCCCGCCACGCGCGGATCGAGCCATCTGGCCAGTGGTTTGCCCTGCGCCGCCGCGGCCCGGATCGTGGTCGCAGAGACATTCTGATTCACGCCTTCCAGCAGGTGCAGCGTGACTCCGGGCAAAACCAGGTCGCCGGTTGCCGGCTGCTTGTGAAATGGTCGAGTCACGGAGGATGAAGGCCGCAAATTCTCAGGCAACGCCTCGGCCACGTCACGCAGCGAGTACCCGGGACGGCTCGCCACCACGAAGTCGCATTCCGCCAGCAGGGCTTGGGCTTCCCGCCACTGGGCAATATCGCGAAAGGCGTCGACTCCGATCAGAAAGAAAATTCGATCCGCCTTTCGGAGCGACGCTTTCAGCCGCCGTATCGTATCGATCGAATAATTGACCGCATTCTTCCCGCCGCCGGCGCCTGGTCCCGCCGGCGCTTCCAATAGCGAGGGCACAAACTGCTTCTCTTCTTGTGTGGCCAATACGACCATCGCATAACGATGGACAAATGCGGTGATCGGCTGCTTCTGCTTGTGCGGGGGGACGTTATTAGGCACAAACAGCACCTGCCGCAGTGAGTAGCGTTCGGCCGCCGCCTGGGCCAGGGAAATGTGTCCGCGATGAATCGGATCGAAGCTGCCGCCGAAAAACCCAATGTTCATGCCGATTGTTCCTGTGCCGCCCCGCTAGTTTCGTCGTTCGCGGGACGTTGAAGCAAGTCCTTAGTTCGAACTGAGAATGGCGCCACCTTACCTGACGGCTGATGGCTGATAGCTGGCTCTCCTCATCCGTCACCGCTTTGTGTTACTTTCGGTATTCGCGCCGCTTGGAAAGCACTCCGAAGACTGTTACATTTCGGCCAGCGTCTTTTGCGGGGGTTCACGATGTCAATGGTGGTGAAGCTCGAAGATGACCTGGGCGAGCGCAGCGAATGGGTCATCCTGAACGGCGTCGTCCCCGGCGCGACCGACCCCAACTTTATGCTGCTCGCCGGCATTGATCCCTTCGGCAAGACCGTTTTCAATCACCTGCAAATGGAGGCGTTTCTGCAGGAGTGGGAGCGCGCCAAAGAACGCGCGCGCGACGAGTCGCAAATGGAAGCGTGGAGCAAGGTGAAAGAGATGGCCGAGGCCTGCCGCCACGACCGCGACCTGTACCTGCGCTTCGTCGGCAACTAAGCGGGAAATCAGCAGTCCACTTAGCGCGCCAACCGGCCTGCTTCTCCGGATTACTTCTCCGGCAGATTCTCGCGCAGAAACTTGATTGCATTCTCTCCCATGATCAGCCGGATGTCCGGCTCGGAATAACCTGCGTTCAGCATCGCCTCGGTGATCTCGACCAAGCCAGTCGTGTCGAACGGTTCGGTGACGGCTCCATCGAAGTCGGACCCGAGCGCGACATGTTCCACGCCCACCCGATCCGAGACATAGCGCATGGCTTTCACAATCGCCTTCGCGTCCGTGCCACAGGTTGCCGTATCCCAATATCCGATGCCGATCAGGCCTCCTTTGGCGGCTACCGCGCGAATCTGGTCGTCCGTAAGGTTCCGGTTGTTGTTGCAGGTCCCCTTGACGCCGGTATGCGAAACGACCACCGGTCGCGTGGCAATGGAGAGAACATCCTCAATCGTCTGGGGCGAGGCATGAGCCAGGTCTACAATCATGTGGCGGGCTTCCATCTGCCGCACCCACTCGCGGCCTTTGTCAGTAAGGCCGATCTTGTGGACGCCCGCCGCCGAGCCGCCGATATCATTGTCGAAAAAATGGCTGGGTGACATCATGCGATACCCGGCGCGATAGAGCACATCGAGATTTTCGAGCTTGCCGTCGAGCGCGTGCGCCCCTTCAATCGACAGCAGCCCGGCCGTCAGCCGGTGGTTCTGCTGGCGACGATCCAGATAGCGGGTGAGGTCGGCCGCGCTGTCGATCACGACAAAACCATCGCGGGATCCACTCGCGAATTGATGAAGACGGCGCGCCTGATAGAGAGCGCGTTCGGTAAGGCTTTTCCAGGTCGCAACCGGCCAGCGCTCCGCAATGGCGAGCCGGCTGATGTCATCACTCGTGTCGTCATTGCTCTCAATGTTCAGTCCGTGCGGGCTTTTGGTTGGCAGCGAGAAGACCTGCAATGCGACGTTGCCATCCGCGAGACGCGGAATATCCACATGCCCATCTTCGCCGCGCTCCAGCAGATCGCGGCCCCACAGGAGCGAATCGGCATGCAGGTCGACGATGGTGAGCTGTTTGTGCAACGTGAGCGCGGCCGCCGATGCCTTGTAGGGCGGCTTGGCCAGCACCTTATTCTGGCTCTCATCCACCAGCCGCGGAATCTGCGTGAAAAACGCGACCGCGATGCACAGCACAAGAATAAAAATCGAAATCCAACGCTTGCTCACAAGCCTCCCTGACCGGTTGCCACGATCCAGCCTTGCTCACGCAAGCCCGGATCGCCCGACCGCGGTTTCATTTCGAGAGCGCGCCCAGCGCCTCGCGAAACAGCGTGTCAAAATTCTTTTCCCCCGCCTTCGCAGGAATCGCTTCCGCCCCGCGCCCGGACAGCAGCGCCTTCTCGGCCGCTGCCCGCTGGTAGCCCAGATTGACGAGCGCAGAGACTACATCCTCCTCCACCGGGCTGGTCTGCACCGGGCCCGCCACGTCAGTGCCCGTGGTGGCAGCCAGTTTTTCGCGCAGTTCCAGCACCATGCGCTCCGCTGTCTTCTTTCCGATTCCTGGGATTCGCGTGAGCCGCGCCAGGTCACCGCCGCGAATCGCCGTCACCATCTCGTCGGCGGGCATGCCGCTCAGAATGGTGATGGCGAGCTTCGGACCAATGCCGCTCACGGTCAGCAGCTTTTCGAAGAGGTGCTTCTCCGCCAGCCGCAGAAAACCGTAAAGGCTCAGCGCATCTTCGCGGACGTGAGTGTGAATATGAAGCGCGACCTCGCTGCCGGCCGCCGGCATCTCGGAAAATGTCGGCACGCTGATGACAACGTCATAGCCGACACCGTGCGTTTCCACGATCGCCTGGTTCGGATGCTTGACCAGCAGCGTTCCTCGAAGATGCGCGATCATCGGCGCTATTGTACGGCACGGCCGAAGAGGCTGGGTTAAAGCGATAAGGAGGGATCAGGTCAAGCGGAACCAAGTCGACTCAGATCCGTTCCGGCGCTTAAATCCTAGCCAGTTTTCCTACCATCATCCACAAGAACGTCGTCCCCTCCACAGCTTATACACAGCATCGCCATGTTTTCCGGTTGCGGCAAGGGTGCGAACTGCGGCACAGTGCTTGCAGTCAAAGCGCGAGTGTGTTCCTGAAGCGCTGCCGACCAGAATTCAGCGCGCCGGTGATTCCCTCGAGGGTGAATCGCCGGGGGATTTCCGGTTCATGTCCAGTGAGCTGGTGCCCGGACGTTGCGGCCTCCTCCAACATCCGCCTTCCAAGGCGGATGGAAGCGCTGAATGGCAACCCTGGGGCGTGAGCCTCAGGTGGGCATCGACGTAACGCATTCCTCGGAGTGCGCTGCGAGATGATCTTTCGTCCTTGGCGAAAGATGGCAGTGGCGGTGGGAAGCGTCCGCGATAACAATGCGGCTTGGGTGGCTGGCCCGGGCCGCATTTGTTTTTGCGCGCTGTTATTTTCGCGGCCCTATCAGCGACTGGCGCATATCCCTCTTCGAGAGCGGTTAGATCTGGCTGGGTTCTACCGGATCGGGCCCGGGCAACGGCACGTCGGGAGTTTCCGGGCCGTCGGGCGCTGGCCCTCTGCCCGGAGTGGGCACTGGTTCGGGGAAGGGTGAAGGTCCCGGAGGCCGCAACGGATCGCTCGGGATGCGCAGTTCGAATGAGAAGTCCATAGGGTAACCGGCGCTCACAGGTAACGTTTGAATTCCGCGTCCATCGGAGGTTTGCGATTGATTTCCGATGCCGTCGGATTCTTTTCGATTTTGACCTTGCGGGGACGCACCTGACTCGTCTTAGCTGCGATACGGTGCAATCTCGATCGCCAACGGCTCCACCACCTGGCAAATTCCTCATTTTTCTGGCTGGGTTGCATCCACGCGCCATTGGAACTTCCGGCGCCCGGATCGCCATCTGGGTTCGTAATCGGAATTAAGGGCATGGTGCGATTTTCACATCGTTCCCGGTTGCCGTCGATACAGGAAACCGTCCACTCCGCGCGCCAAAAAAACTGTACGGGCCTCGCCGCCACCAGAGCGGCAAATACGGGTTCCTCGGTTCCCCCGGGGGAGGACTCAATTGTTACATTCGCTTTTCGTTCGCTACCATGGCATACTGGCCCGCAAGGATAGGGAGCAGCTCCCGGGATTTTTGATAGCCGCTCCTCTGGTCACGCATGCGATGCGCCGAAAAAAAATAATTTAGGACCCGTTTTCCGAGTCGGCGCGCTCACTTCCACAAGGCAAAACAAATTACGATGCATCGTACTCACCTCAACATCGTGGCTACCATCGACACCAGCATCGGACGTATGCCGGCAAACATCGAAGCCGAGCGCTCTATCCTCGGAGCGATCCTGCTCGATAACCACGCCTTCAACGATGCCGCCGAACACCTGAAGCCCGAGGATTTTTCCATCGACGCGCACCGCCGGATTTACGCGCGCATGATGGACCTCGCCGAATCTTCCCGGCCCATCGACCACATCACGCTGGTCGAGGAACTGGAGCAGAAAAAAGACCTGCAGGCGATCGGCGACGTCGGATATATTTCCAGTCTGCTGGACGGCGTGCCCGACCGGCCGTCGATCGACCACTACGTCCGCATCGTGCGCGACAAGGCGATCCTGCGCGGCCTGATCAGCGT
>JBEKOW010000295.1:0-5117 GCA_049521375.1 Terriglobales bacterium | reverse complement strand
ATGCTGATGCTGACGGTAGCCATGGCGCTCGCTCCCTTCTCGCCGTGGTTTGCGCTCGCCGTCGCGTTTTACTGGCTAATGGGATCGGGGCGCGGCATCAGTGGCGTTGCCATGAATACCAGTTTGATGGAGCAGGTGCCGCCGCAATTCATGGGACGGGTGCAGAATACCTTTTATTTTTTCGGAATGCTGCTGCAGATCACGCTCGCTTTCACAGTGGGAGCAGTCGCCTCGCGCGTGAGCCTGGCGGCGGGATTCGGCGTCATTGCCGCCGTGTACGCGTTCGCGTTTGGCAGCGCTTGTTGGCCGATCAAGGCCGGGCGGGCGATGGCAACGGCGGCGGACTAGGCGATCGATGGCTTGGGCTTTAGGCTCTCGACTTTGGACTTTGGGCTCCAAGTCACACGTGCCGGTGGTATATCCTTTACGTTTTCCGGTGAGGAGCACTCGAAATGTTTGATGATCTTAAGGGGAAGACTGCGGTCGTCTTTGGCGTGGCCAACAAGCGCTCGATTGCCTGGGCGATCGCTCAGGGACTGCACGCGACGGGCGCAAATCTGGCTGTCACCTATCAGAATGAGCGGATGGAGATGGAAGCAAAAGATCTGATTCTCTCGCTGCCGGGCGCGGAAGCTTTCATGTGCGATGTATCGAAGGATGAGGAGATCACGCAGCTTTTCGAAAAGCTCAAGCAGCGCTACGGCAAGCTCGACACGATCGTGCATAGTGTGGCTTACGCTCCAGCGGAGGAACTGAAGGGCGATTTCGTCAACACTACCCGCGAGGGGTTCCGCATCGCGCATGATGTGAGCGTGTACTCTCTGATCGCAGTTTGCCGGGGGGCGGCGCCCCTGATGGAAGACGGGGGCAGCGTGATCACGATGACGTATTACGGCGCGGAAAAAGTGGTGCCGCACTACAACGTAATGGGCGTCGCCAAAGCCGCGCTTGAATGCACGGTACGATACTTGGCGCAAGATCTGGGGAGGAAAAGGATCAGGGTCAATGCGATCTCAGCGGGACCCATAAAAACTCTTGCTGCGCGAGGCATCTCGGGCCTTGGCGACATGCTGAAGTCGCATGCCGAACGCGCGCCGTTGCAGCGCAATGTCGACGTCGCCGAAGTTGGAAGCACGGGAGTGTTTCTCGCCTCGAATGCGAGTTCGGGTATTACCGGCGAGACGATCTACGTGGATTGCGGCTACAACATCATGGGGTTCTGATTTGGGCTTTGGGCTTTCGGCTTTTCGGCTCTCCACTATGTGCTTTCAGCTCTTGATCTGACGATTTAGAGAGTCATTGATCCTGCCGCCGCGTACCATCCTTCGGACAGGAATTTCTCGATTGAGGATTCCTGAATCCCCTCTTGCACTCGCAGTTCGTCGTTCAGGAAATGATAGGAGAGCTTATCGCCGGCGGGATCGACACGGTCGATACGAATGCGATTACCATCGCGATCGGCGCAAATCAGTCCGACTACGAGATCGGTTAGTGTTGCTTTTCTGACCGTTTGTTTTCCATCCGGACCGTGTGTGTTATGCGGCATCAGTCTATTGGATGCGGAGATCCCCATGAGGAACCGCAACCCGATCCCTTACTATCATGAATGGGGCATTGCGGAATCGGACTAACCGGGGCATCATGAGCCTGTTACGAAACTCGTGTCGTAGCGCAATGCGGAGTCAGGTCGTCCCAGGATATGCGTAACCGCGTGATTGCGTTTGCTTTCTTTGCATCCGCCATGCTCTTCTCGATGGATCGGGAATGGAGCGCGCCTTCGTCTTGCCCGCGAGTGACGGTTCACCGATGGGTTCGGCGAACCCTGGTCAGGGCCAACGCCGGACACCCAGCTTTCGTCCATCGGCCGGACTAGCGCTGCGGCTGCTTTTTGATTTTCCTGCGAATATCGGGCCAAAACTCCTTAACCACCAACGTGATCGTGTCGTAGCCCACTTGCGATCCCCATACGCTGGCTGTGTTCTTCCAGGTGCGATCGCTGGCTATATAGGGCACCGTTTGATCCGGGACAGGATGGTAGCCCGGGTGGGGATGATAGCTATAGGTCGAAATGGCAGACGCGAGGGCGGATC
The DNA here is from genome assembly GCA_049521375.1 of Terriglobales bacterium. Taxonomy (GTDB): domain Bacteria; phylum Acidobacteriota; class Terriglobia; order Terriglobales; family Acidobacteriaceae; genus Acidiflorens. Next base: position 3,027 of record JBEKOW010000295.1, on the reverse strand, counting down.
CGACGACTTCGGAGTAGTTGAATTGAGATTTCCCCGAGTCCGTGCGGGTCACGAAGATCCGGCTCACGGAATAGCCGGTGCGGTGAAAAAAACTGCCTTTTCCAGACTGAAAATAACGCGGATCCTGATGGAGCACGGATGGGAAAATCGCACCCACGAAGAAATTCTCAATGGTGCCATCCGCGGCGTAGGCTCCATAACGCTTGCCGTAGCCGGCAGCACCTTGTCCAAATCCGGGTTCGCTGTTCTCGGCCTGGCTGACGCCGGAGAGCGCGGCGTACCACACAATTTGAATCGGGTCGAATGAACCCCGGGCCACCACCTTGAATTTTTCCCCCGCCGTCAGGGGAGGCACGTTTCCCGCGTTCTCCAGGGTTAAGAAATTTGGGAGAGCAAAAAATAGGCGGTCTTTCGACGTGCCGTTCTGATCAGACTGGTCTTTCGCCACCTGATCCTCTTTTTTCGATTGGTCCTTCTGCGCAGGATCGCCGGGCTGGGCCGGCTGCCCGGCCGGATGGGATTGCGAGGTGTCTTGGGCGCGGCTATCAATTGCGCCCGCTGATAAGCAGACGAGCAGGCAGGCGAGCGCGAAATGCATTCGTTTCAGGTGCAAGTGAATGATGGCTCCGATCGGCTGAATTGTAGAACACTTCCGAGACTGCGGATTCAACGGTTTGTCCGCTCGATCCGGCGCCCGGTTTCCCCCACTCTTTCCAGTGTAATCTGGATGTCGCGATCGCGTTGCAAACGTGGGAACTTTTCTCCCCACTCTACCAGTAAGATGCTGTCGGGGGCGAGCAGGTCATCGAGGGCAAGGCTCTCCAATTCGCGCTCGGTCTCAATGCGGTAAAGATCAATGTGGTAAAGGATCGCGCGAGGCGACCGATATTCATGGATGAGCGTGAAGGTGGGGCTGGTGACATCCTCCGCGCGAGCGGCCTGGAAGCCTTCCGCAATGCCCTTGACCAGAGTGGTCTTACCGGCTCCCAAATCGCCGCGCAGCAGAACCATCAACGGAGGGGAGAGTTCGCTGGCGAGGCTTCGGCCATAGGCGATCGTCTCCTCGGCAGATTGGGTGATGAGTTCACTGGCCATAATGTTCCGGAGGACGCGCCTCCGGAACGGTCAGTATATCGACAAGCGGCCGCTAAGATCCGAGGGTCAGAGTTCGGTTTGCGATGGCTTGGTGGCGGAGAGGATCAAGCTTCGATCCAAAATGGTATCCAGCGCCAGGCTGAGCTTGTTGTGATCGCCATCACCCAACGCGATGAATCGAAAAGGCTGGAGACAGGCGTTCTGCGCCTTCGGCATGGGCTCGAGCATCTCAGCCATGCCGTAGACGGGCCCGGAGCGGGTCGGAAAGGCAATTTCCACGCAGTCGCCGGTGGACAGCTCCTTTTGAAGCTGGAGCAGTCCGCCGGTGATGGATATCGATTGAAGTTTTGCGCGCGCATGCTGGCCTCCGTCGGCATGAATGGCAGCCGGAACGGTTCCATTGAGTTGTACGCGTGGCGCACGCCGGGCAGTGTCGTTGCGGGGGAAGTGGGTCATATCCAATTGAATATGACATTTGCCAGGTCGTGCGGGCAGATTACCAAAGCACCTGCCCCAGGGCCTGGGCTTGAGCAAAAAGATCCAAAAGTGGCAAGCTTGGTTTGCGATAATGACGGCAGTAACCTTCCGTCGATGTTCCCGAGAGAGTACCTTTGTGGAATCAACGGGAATAGGGCAAAGCTCTGTTAATGCGAGGGTTGGGAGACATGCGCGAAGTTAATCAATCGTGGTTTCGTGGCGCAGTGGTGGCGATTTGCCTGTTAGGAGCGTTGCTCACAGGGTGCTCCCGAGACCCCAATGTTCGCAAGCAGAAATACCTGGAAAGCGGCCAGCGCTACTACGACCGCGGGCAATACCACGAAGCAGCCATCCAGTTCCAGAACGCCATCCAGGTAGATTCGCGGTTTGCCGAGGCGCATTACAGGATGGGGCTGACGGCAGAGAAGCTAGGTCAGGTACCGGCGGCCGGGCAGGAATTTGAAACTGCCATCCAGATCAACCCCGACCATTATGGCGCGCACCTGGAACTGGCCAAGCTACTGACGGAGACGGGGGAATTGGTGGCGGCGAAGCAGCAACTGGATCTGCTCGCGCAAAAACAGCCCAGCAATCCGGACGTGTATCTGGCGCTGGCCACCTATTCCGACGCGACCAAGGACACGGGGGGGGCGCTGGCGGCATTGCGCAAAGCGCTGCAACTCGATCCGAGCCGCTCCGACTCTTATCGCAGCCTTGGAATACTGGAAGCGCAGGGACAACAGTGGGCGGAGGCGGAAGCCAACCTGAAAAAGGCGGCGAACCTGGATCCGAAATCTTCCGAAGCGCTGGTAACGCTGGGGAACTTTTACCAGACTCGGGGCCGATTTCCGGAGGCCGAGCAGGAATTCCGGCAGGCCATTCAAGCCGCCCCGAGCGATCCCGAGCCCAGGCTGGCGCTTGAGGGACTTTTTCTCGCGGAGAACAAACTGGGCCAGGCGGAAGATTTTCTGCGCCAGTCGGCCAAGGACTTTCCCGACAATTCGACAGGCTATTGCCTGCTCGGAAACTTCTATATTCAGACCGACCAGATCGACAAGGCCCTCGGCGAATACGCTTCACTTTACCAGACACATCCCAGGGACCCGGACGTCTACCGGAACTACATGATGTTGCTACTCCTGAGAAACCGACTGGAGGACGCGCGCAAGTTGAATGACCAGGTCCTGAAGTCGCAGCCTTCGAGCGTGGAAGCCAGGATTTACAAAGGCGCGATCGAACTTCGCACGGGCAAGGCAAGCGATGCTGTGGATACCCTGCAAGCCATGCTGAAAAACGATCCCGATAATGCGGAGGCCCATTTCCGGTTGGGGGAGGCGTTCGAACAACTCGCGAATGCCAATCGGGCGGAAGCGGAATGGCGCGACGCGGTCCGCTTGAAACCGGACTTGGTGGAAGCACACAACAAATTGGCGGAAGTGGCCGAACGCCGGGGCG
>JBEKOW010000294.1:0-5121 GCA_049521375.1 Terriglobales bacterium | reverse complement strand
GCGGCGGCGGGCAGGCAGATAAACCAGGCGTCGCGCATGGTGCGGAAGGCGACGACGCTGCCGATGGAGAGGAGCGAGAGCTTGAAGAGGTCGAGCTGAATTGTTTTCGCGCCGTCTGCTGGCTTGGGGACATTGGCATTGGCTGGATCCGCGTTCGCCTGATCCGCATTTGCCTGATTCGCGTTTGCTTGATACCCCACGGCGAAGAATCCGGCGGCGGCGATGAAGAACTCGAGGAAATGGCTGTATCCGCGGAAGCTCAAGGGCTGGAGTTCGATGATCATCGAGTAGGCGAGCCTGGCTTTGGAATATTCGAAGACGACAACGTACGGGTGATAGAAGTTGGGACCGAGCAGGGTCGCGAGAACACAGGCTGCGAAGACGGTCCAGAGCGTGGCGAGCGGCAAACGGGGAGGCTGGATGAACTTGGGGAGAAGGCCGAAGCGCTGGAGAGTGCGCTCGGCCAGGTCGACTCCGGCGAAGAGGCCGATGAGGAATAATCCGTAGATGAACTGGATGTGGATGTTGGTCCAGAGGGCGAAGATCAATGGGAGCCAGTAAAGCGCCCGGACGCGGCCGGTGCGGCTGGCTTCGAGCAGCGAGGTGAGAGTGACGGCGAAGAAAGCGATCGAGAAGAAGAACGGGCGGGGCGTGCCGTTGAACAGGAACGACCAGCAGACGATCCAGGTGAGGAGCCAGGAGATCCAGAAGTTGCCGGAGAGGCGGAGGAGCATCCAGTAGATGGCATAGGCGACGGCGAGAGTGAGGATGGTGCCGAAGACTCCGATGCCGACGAGGCCGAACCAGGCGTAGGCGCGGGAGAGGAGGACTTCGTATCCCCAGGAATAGGCGACCCACGGGCGATTGGCCGCGATACGGGAAAGAATTCCGGTGTGGGGGACGGCGACGTGGTCGACGATCCAGTCGCCGACTTTGAGATGCCACCAGATGTCAGAATCAAGAACGAAATATTTCAGGCGCAGCGCCATCTCTCCCACGACGACGAAGAATGTGGCCAAAGCGGCGAGTTGGAGAGGGCGGAGACGAGTCATTTCATCATTTAGTCAGCTGATCATTTAATCATTTAGGCAATCCTTCTACCAACGGGCTAACCGCTAAGTGATTGCTGGAGAGGCGGTGAGACTAGATTCACGGGTGGGATGAGGGTCAAAAGACACGTTCAGTGCGGGGAAAGGCACGATTCTGGCGCCGGGGCTGTGGTTGGGGACGGCAGTGACGATTCTAAGAGGCTGAAAACAAAGATGGCGGCAGGTCTCTGCCGGGAATGCTTTTGGCATTTCTGGTGCATTTGCCTTTGGTTGCAGCGCCGCGTCGCGGTCCCACATCGCTTTGCCCTGGCAGACGGAAGCCGCTCTGGCGGAAGGATGAATGCCTTGGCACCGGGCAGGGCTGGATCACCGAGGTTTGACACCGTGGTTAGGCCTACGGAATCAGACCTGATCCAGCCCTGAATCGTTGCGGGAGGCTGGGGCTGTGGTCAGACTAGTGGGAAACATGATGGCGGGGACCACCTCGAGACGGATTGGATCATGAATACACCTTCGATGGAAAATCGGGAAGCGGCAATGGGAGTTGCGCAGAATCCAATGAGCTCGCGCTGCGGCATTACTGGTTGTTTTTTGGATACGACGATTGCACAGTTGCGCCTCTCGCGGCCCTCGGGCCGCACATGAGTCCTAAGGATCTATCCGGCAATGGTCTTTGCTGATTCCATAGCGAAGTGGCGAGTAGGGAAAACAGGACTGTTCAAGCAGTTTCTCGCTCTGGGGATTACTAGCTGGTCTGACGATCGTCGTCTACTTCCCCAGTCTGCATTACTCATTTCTGAACTATGACGATGATGAGTACGTGACGGCAAACGCGAACGTTCGATCGGGGTTGAATCTCGCCAGTCTGAAGTGGGCATTTGAGCACTTGCCGTGTGATACGAAATTCAATAAGCGTAGAAGTCACGAACGAGTTATCGCGCCGGGCCGTGTGCCGCCCCCGCTCAATATCAATCTGGGCAGGAAAGGCTAGTTTTTGCAAAACAAAGCCAAGAAGTCCTTTGCCTTCAGTGACGGTCGGAAGCTTGACTCGGACGAACGCTTATGGCCGGCGTCGTCGAGAGTCGCCTGGATGGGACTTCCGGCTTGGCCGCTATCTAGAAGTAGCTCGTCGCCTCCGCAGTTTGTTTCGAAAACATCGGCAATAGCACTGACGATGCATGGGGAACGAGTCTTAGCACTGTACCAGGTTGGCTCAGAAGAGGTCCCATAGGGTCGCCACAAGCGATCGCGTGGTTGTGGACCGTACAACGCGTGCTACGGACCGAAGCCGCGGTTCATGTCCCACAGGGGATAATGCGGCAGAGTGCCCGATGGATCGCGCACGAATGCTTCTGTCTGAATTATCAAATCCCGCCTCCGCTGGCGTGCTGCAGGTCCAATGTCGATGCGGCCCAGGGCCGGTGTTTGGGCACCGGCGCGGGTCGTTTCGGGAGGCGGTTTCAGGCCGTCCGACAGTTCGCCTCTTTTCAGCAGAGTCGTCAGCGATTCCCGAATTTCTTTTGTTGCGGCGCGAAAGCGCTTCTTCCACTTTTCCTCAATATCGCGCGTGCGACTGTAATATTCTTGCTGCGCCTTGATGCCCGCTTCGGACAAGCGCACGAACTTGCCGCGGCCGCGCGCCGGGTCTCTTTCAACGATGATATAGGGTTTGTGCTGCCAGCCAATGCCTGCGGTCTCTTCCGAACAGCCGGTTCGTTTGGGAATCTCTGTTTCGGGGATTGGTTCGTCACTGAGAATGCGGATCGCGTTTGCGCATAGCGAAATCGGCGTTCGGGACTCGCGTTCGAAATCGAGCGCGAATGCGAGCAGAACTCTGGAAAGCAGCACCGGTAGCGGCAGGCCGTCTTGCGCGGCCGATTTCCGGGGCCCGAACTCCGGCAGCTTCAGAATCGCAACGGGTAAGCCCTGCGGCAATTCGAGGTCGATCTGGTGCTCGATTGCTTCTAACGAGCGGCGCAACCTCTTCGCGTCGTCGCCGAAGCGTTTCGACCAGCGGGCGTCGATTTCCGGGATCAGGTCGGGCCAGATGCTGGCGGCAGTTTCACCGGTGGCCGTGAGCCGAACCGGCCAATCGGCGCGGATGCCTCGGCCGCTACCGAAACCGGCGCGCTTTCCGGGCTGCAGCGCAACTACGCCCCATCGTTCGAGGCAACCAAGCCCGGCTGTGACGCCAGCCTCGGCCGTGAGCGCGCGTGAAGCGAGCGTTCGAACCGAAACTGGTCCATCGGCCAGGAACTGCAGCACATTGAGCCAAATGACCAGCGAGAGGCGCGAGCTACGACTATGCGTTTGCAGCATGCGGCGCTCGAATTCGCAATCGAGCTCCACACTGTAGGCGACCAGAATTTGCGAGAGAAGGGCCGAAAGCGGCTTGTGCGGCGCCGACATCATCCCATAGTCTATCGCGGGCCGGACCTCCGAATCGCGAGGAAATGGCTCAGGCGCAACGTGATTTTGACCAGAGACCAGCATCAGCCCGTGGATTTTCGCGGCCCGATCCGCTCCGTGCGAGTGGCGGGCAACTCTTCCCTAGTCTTGTAAGGGAAGGGTTGCCGATGATCGCCCAGAATCCCGGACTTTGGTTTTTCCCCAAGGCGAGTTTGATTCCTTCACGCTTCGTCCGCGCGCGTTGTAAGGTCGCCTCGCCGGCATTTGGAATTGCGGATGGGACGATCGGGAATGCGACGACGGAATAACGGCATGGACCTCCCTGAATTCGGCCCCGTGGTGTGGGGACGTTTCCCCGTCACCATTTATGGCATTAAAGGGAAGCGAAGAAGCCGGATGGAGTGCGAGGCCGTTATAATCGCAGCCACCTCCGCCAAGAAGGTGTAAGGATGATGGAACTGCCCCTATCCCGCCGCGCTTTTCTCCGATCGTCGCTAGGGTTGTCCGCAGCCACTGCACTGGGATCTGCGTTCACTCTGAAGCGAGGGGCTGAGGCTTCGCCGTCACCGGCCTCGCAGGGGTGGCGCATGCCCGCCGAAACGGCGCGCCACAAGCGGTGCTGGATGGCTTGGCCAGCCCGACAAGACATCTGGGGGAATCAGCTTGACGCCGTGCGCGGAGACATCGCCGCCATTGCGCAAGCGATTTCGCAGTATGAGCCGGTGGTGATGGCGGTTCGTCCGAACCAGAAAGCGGGAGCGCAGCGACTTTGTGGTCCCACCGTAGATTTTTTCGAAGTTATGAATGACGACCTGTGGGCGCGGGATACCGGTCCCTCATTTCTCGTGCGCTCGCAGGGTGGGCTGGCAGGGTCCAGGTGGAACTTCAACGGATGGGGGAACAAGCAGCCGCACGATAATGATGCGAAGCTCGCGGGTGAAATTCTGCAGCGGGTCGGAGCTCTCCCGTTTGATGCACCGATCGTCACCGAAGGTGGCGCGATCGAAGTGGATGGGGACGGAACCCTGATCTGCACTGAGACCTCAATCCTGAATCCCAAACGCAATCCCGGAATGAGCAAGGCGGCGGCGACCGAGATTCTCAAGGGATGGCTCGGGGTGAAGAAGGTGGTCTGGTTGCCTGACGCAAAGCCGGACTTCTGGACGGACGGACACGTGGATGGATACGTTAAGTTTGTCCGTCCGGGCGTGGTTTTGTTCGAACTCAGCACGAATCCACACAAACCGGAGTATGAGGATTTGCGCCGGATGCTGAAGTTCCTCGAGCAGGAGCGTGATGCCCAGGGGCGCAAGTTTGAAGTCATCAAACTGGCGCGGCCGCTGCAGCACGCGCAGAGGAAGAACAAGAATTTCTGCGATTGCTACATTAATTGCTACCTGGCCAATGGAGCGGTGATCGGCGCAAAGTTCGGCGATCCCGAGGAAGATCAGTTGGCGCGTCATATCTTGTCGCAGGCATACCCGGACCGCCAAGTGGTTCAGGTTCGCGTCGATACGCTCGCCGGGGGCGGCGGTTCCATCCACTGCGCCACCCAGCAGGAACCTGTCCCGGCCTAGTTGGCGGGGGGACCGTTTAGCTGGGGCATCGCCACAGTTTTTGCGGCAACTTCGTATCTGTCCCCATTCAAAATCACAGGATGATC